>DASVMX010000401.1:0-5239 GCA_036384215.1 Ktedonobacteraceae bacterium
CTTTTCCTCCCTAGCCGTTTGCCAGAGCGGAAGAAGAGGATCTGGTTGGGCAAAAACCGGGGTGAGCGCGTGTGTAGGGGAGAAGGAAAAAGAGGCGCGCGGGCCGTTTTGCCAGCGGCCCTGATCAAGGGACTAGATGAAAGGGGGCTTTTCGGTTATAATTAAGAGTGGAGAAGGAATATTTTCTGGTCTCTCTGTGTTTCTAGTAATTAGAGATACGGATTGTATGCGTCTTTGACTTCCTCCCACTCGGTTTGCGGACACGGTATCCCTTATAGGATTGCTTCCCTTGAGTGTGTGTAGCCGAACCGACGGAAGATACTGCTATCTTGCTGCTAAAGATACTACTGTTCACGGAGGGCGCAAAAATGATTGAATTGGAACGTGGCACGGCAGGCACCATTTCGCCCCGCCCTGACACTGAAACGGCGAATCTTGAGCTTGAAAAGCAATATGACGACATTTTTGGTCGCCTGCTGAACAAGGATCTCACATATACTGATGATGGTGAATGCAATAGTAAGGATGAACCAGAGTTGGAAGAAGACCTGCCAGGTCTTGACTCTGGTCCCCTGGAATTGGATGAAATGGCTGACATTCACGAGGATCTGGCTGCGCTGCCAGGCCCCTCTGATCTCGAAACTTCTTCACTCTTAGCTCTTCCTGCGATTGCTTCCGACGAGTCCCACCACCAGAGGCGCGCGAATCCACGCCGGCGGCGCTCGGAAGATTCCGAGGAGAATTCAGTCCATAATTCTGATGCAGGCGAGTCTGACGCGGTGATGACCTATCTTCGCGAAATTGGTCGTGTGCCCATGATTACTCATGAGCGCGAGATCGAACTGGCTCAACGCATTGAGATGGGCGACCGCACGGCCCAGAAACAGTTTATTCTGGCAAACCTGCGCCTGGTTGTGAGTATTGCGAAACGCTACGTTGGCCGCGGCTTGACGCTGCTCGACCTGATTCAGGAAGGCAATATTGGCCTGATTCGGGCCGTGCAACGGTACGACTGGCGGCGCGGGCATCGCTTCTCGACTCACGCGACCTGGTGGATTCGCCAGGCGATCAGCCGGGCCGTTGCCGATAAAGGCCGCACTATCCGCCTGCCCGTATATGTGAATACAGCCCTGAACCGCATTCGCCGCGAACGCCAGCGCCTGCTGCAAGAACTGGGCCGCGAGCCCACCGAGCTGGAACTGGCCGAAGCTACCGGCCTCGATCCCATTCGCATGATTGAATTACAGGCCGCGCCAGGCGCGCCCGTTTCGCTCGAACTGCCGGTTGGCGAAGATGAAGAACAGGAACTGGGCGATGTGCTGGCTGACACAGAATCGGCCTCGCCTGAAGATATTGCGACAACCCAGACCCTGAAAGATGAAGTCCAACGCGTCCTCGAATCGGTCCTTACTCCTCGTGAACGTCTTGTCCTGCAACTGCGCTTCGGTTTAAATAATAGTCAGGCCCATCCCCTCGAACAGGTTGGCCGCGAGCTGGGTATTACCCGCGAGCGGGTGCGCCAGATTGAGGCGGGCGCCCTGGCCAAGCTGCGCCAGCCCCCTGTGCTGGATCGCCTGCGCGGCTAAGTACTCAAGAGCAAGCAAAAAGCTGAGCGGCAAATGAAAATCTTCAATTTTTCATTTGCCGCTCAGCTTTTTGCTTGCTCTTGACCTGGAACGATTGCCAGGTCGTTTCTTTTTGGGGGTTGCGCGCGTGTTTTGGGAAAGGAGGAAAAAAGATGTCTGTGATGCCTTATGCTACGGTAGTGGGGGTTTTCAGAATCCCCGCGGATGCCGATCTGGCGGTAAAAGCGCTGCTCCGGGCTGGATTTGAAGAGACGAAGATACGCTGCTTTCAGGAGAGCAGCGGGGTGAGTCTGCTGGATGCTTTTAAGGGCTTTCTGGAGGGCGTAAGCCCTGATGATGAACGGCTAATCCGCAAATTGACGGATATGAAGCTGACCGAGGAAGAGGCGCTCTACTTTTCCGATGAATATGCGCGGGGCAGCGCCATCCTGGCGGTGAAGACGCAGGGTGACGACGCGATGGCTGTCAATATTCTCCACCAGTATGGCGCTCGCCCATAGGCGGGGTTCCCCCAATCGCAAATGTACCCCGCCGCTACATTCACAGGGAATTGCAGCCCAGATTTTTGTGTGGCCCTGGCTCGATCTTGTTATCTTCTCCGTTTTCCCAGGTCGCGCTCGACGCTGGAAACGTCTTTGATGCGTTCCAGTTTTTTGAGCACGCTTTCCATCTGGGAGAGGTTTTCAATCTCCAGGGTAATGGTGACGATGGCCTGTTCGCGGTTGCTGGAGATGTGTGAACTGACCGAGGTCATGTTGACGCCGGCTTCGGAGATGACGGCGGCGATGTCGTGAATCAGGCCGGAGCGGTCGCGGGCGGTGATGACGACGGGCGCGAGATAGCGCTGCTGGCCCATAGTGGTCCAGTTGACGTTGATCAGGCGCTCGCGTTCGCGCTGGCGGTAGCGGTCGATGTTTTTGCAGTCGGCGCGGTGAATGATCGCGCCTTTGCCGCGGCTGATGAAGCCGACGATCTCGTCACCAGGCAGCGGGCAGCAGCAGTTGGCCAGCGAGGTCAGCAGACCGCTGACGCCGGCGACCTGGAACTGAGGGGTCTGGATGCTGGGCGCCACGGTGGTCAGGGGACGCTCTTCTTTGATCTCTACGCCGTAGAGTTCCTGAATCTTGAGCGCCACCGCGCGCGGACGCAGTTCGTCGCTGCCGATGGCCGCCAGTATATCTTCAAATGTCTCTTTGGTGAAGAATTTGCACAGTGTCTCCTGCGCGTCCTCGCCGATCTCCTCGACATCGCGGATCGCCAGGCCTTTTTGTTCGCGCTCCTGATTTTTCAGTTCGCGGTCCAGGCGCTCGCGCCCGATCTGGATGTTAATGTCGCGTTCGTAGGTCTTCAGGTAGCGGCGAATCTTGCTCTTGGTCGCGGCAGTGCGCGCGAAATTTAGCCAATCGCGCGTGGGATGGGCGGTGCGCGTGGTGATAATATCGACGATATCGCCGCTCTGGAGTTCATGGTCCAGCGGTACCATGCGCGTGACCATTTGTTCGCTGTCGCCGCTGCCGCTCTCGGTTGTCACGCGTGCTCCGGCGCAGTGGTCGCCGACCTTGGTGTGAACGCGGTAAGCGAAATCCAGCGGAGTTGAGCCCACGGGCAGGTCTTTGACCTCGCCTTTGGGGGTGAAGACGAAGATCTGCTCCTCCAGAAACTCGTCGCGTATGGCTTTGACAAATTCGGTATCGCTGGAGGTCGTGGCGCGCAGTTCACGCTGCCACTCGGCCAGTTGATGCAGCCAGGAAAGCAGTTCTTTGGCCGAGGCCGAGGCGTGGTCGCCGATATCTTTATAGTGCCAGTGCATAGCCACGCCATATTCGGCCTGTTCGTGCATGGCGTAGGTGCGAATCTGGATCTCGACCAGTTGATCATCCATGCAAAAGACGGTGGTGTGCAGTGCCTGGTAGCCATTAGGTTTGGGATTGGCGATAAAATCCTTGATACGCCCCTCTTTGGGTCGCCAGAGGCTGTGGACATGGCCCAGCGCCAGGTAGCAGTCGGAGGTGGTATCGACCAGGATACGGAAGGCGATCAAATCGTGGATCTGGCTCAGATCAGCCTGGCGCAGCGCCTCGATCCGCCCATCGTCGCCCGCGGCGCGTTTGAGCTTTTTATAGAAGCTGTAGATATGTTTGACCCGGCCTGAGACCTCGGCTTTCAAGCCCAGCTTGCTCATCTCATCGCGCAGA
This sequence comes from Ktedonobacteraceae bacterium, assembly GCA_036384215.1. Lineage (GTDB taxonomy): Bacteria > Chloroflexota > Ktedonobacteria > Ktedonobacterales > Ktedonobacteraceae > Paraktedonobacter. Next base: position 3,782 of record DASVMX010000401.1, read on the forward strand.
ATCGCGCAGACGCGTTCGACATAGGCGCGCCATTGCTTACGCTCTTCTTCGATCACGCTCTGGAGCCAGGCGTACTTCTCAGGCTCCAGCACGGCGAAGGCCATGTCTTCCATCTCGCTCTCCAGGCGTGACATACCCAGGCGTCCTGCCAGGGGGGCGTAGATCTCCTGGGTCTCCCGCGCCATGTTGAGCAGTTCCTGCGGGTCTACAGGGTAGATTTTATTATAGCCCACGCGCATCAGGTGCAGGCGATAGGCCAGTTTCAAGAGCACCACGCGCGGATCTTCCGACATGGCGAAGAACATCTTGCGCACCGTCTCCGCCTGACGGCGGCGCTGGGTTTCGCGGATGCGCTGCTTTTTGGGGTCGCTGCCCTCCACTTCTGACTGCAGAGTCAGCCCCTGCGTCATGCTCTGTTTTTTGCGCTCCAGAATATTCATGCGCAGCATGCTATCCACCACGCGCGCGACCGCCAGTCCCAGTTCTTCCTCCACCTGGTCCAACGAGACCAGGTCGGCATCGACCGCCTCAAAGATCAGGCCGGAGGAGACCCCGACAGCATCGATGTGCATCTGCGCCAGAATCTTCGCCACGGCTAACGCGTACTCTAAGGGAGGAATCAAACGCAATCCGCGTACGCCTTCGCTGGTAGACCGCGCGAGTTGTAGGGCACTACGTACCTGCTCCTGTTCGACAGGTGGCATATACGTTGTGATAAACTGGAGTAATTCTTGAGCCGACTCTTCAATAGGCTCCTTCTCCGCCGACTCTCCACTCGTTGGCATTTTTATCATGGCACATTTCCAGTTAACAACATATGAGAGCTTCTTCTCCAGGCAAACAGGCGCGGGAACAGCAGTTTCGCTGGCTGTTCCTGACAAGCCGGCCAGAGTATCGGAGCAAGACGGCTGCAAACATCGTCTCATTGACATCAAGCGAAGCCAGCCATGGGACTATAGCGAACATCGTCTTGCTTCCCCTTCCATCTTTTCTCCCGATTGCTTCGCCAATAGTCCCGCGCTCCTTCGCCGGTATTCGTGTCGGCTCTGAAGAAGAGGCGTTATGCTTTGTGGGCACAGATAGAGATCTGCCATTAACTCCCAATCAGCTCTACTCTTGTAACGTCTATTATTGATAATACGTAGACCAGAGAAAAAATTCCATTTTTCCCTGGCTGGCCCTGCCGGGAGTCGTTGGTGCTCTTTGCACCGTTCTACTTAGACGATTACGAATGTTTCACGAATAGTACACCGGCGAACAAGAGATTAGCTGGTGTGACGTCCCAGATCGCGAGCCACGCTGACCACGCTTTTGACCTGTTTGAGCTTGTCGTAGACAGGATCAATCTGGTCCAGCGCGGAGATTTCGAGGGTCGCGGTGATAATGGCGCGCTGGAGCGATGGCCTGGTCGTGGAAGCCACCGAGGTCATGTTAATGCCAGCATCGGAGACCACCGCG
>DASVMX010000402.1:0-10149 GCA_036384215.1 Ktedonobacteraceae bacterium
CAGTGTACAGACGAACCACCACCATTGCCGGCGTTGTGCCTGTTTGATTAAGACGCTAATCCAGGCAATCAGCAAGAGCACGGCGCCCGGCAGATAAAACGCCGCGGCTGTCACGAGCAGACCAAGCGTCTGCTGGTTCACTGCTAGCCCGCAGGAGAAACGCGGGCAATTCATGATGTTCTGGAAGCCCCCAAAATAGATAACGCCACCCACCACCAGCAGAGCAAAGCCTAGAGCAAAGAGGATAGAGATAGCCGTTCTGTTCATAAAAGTCTCCTCCATGAGTCACAAATTCAAAGGGACGATGGTTTTCATAATCTACCAGAAAAACGCGACAATTACAACGAATTTGATACTCTCTTAAAGTTGGAACGCCTCGTCGGTTATCCAGCAACCTCACATGTTAGCCGCGGCGCGTCGATTTAGACAGGCCGAGGTGGTTGCCGGTGGGGTCGGTGAAGATGGCCCATTCGCCGACGTTGGGAATGATGGTGCGGGGGATGATGGTCTTGCCGCCGTGAGCTTCGATGACGGCCAGGGTGGCGTCGATGTCGTCGGTGGCGAGGTAGACGAGCACGCGGTCTGGCTGGTAGCCAAGGGCAGCGTTTGCCGCGTCCGCGAAGCCGCCGCGGGGGCCGTTTTCGCCCTGGAAGATGGTGTAGTTGTGCTCGGTGTTGACGGTGATCTGCCAGCCGAAGACATCGCTGTAAAATTTGCCGGCGACGGCGGGATTCTCGGCGGGAATTTCAATATGCGCGATAGGATGATTTGCCATGATTCTTGCCTGTCCTTTTCTATGCTAAAACGCTTTTTACATCTGCGAGATAAAAGCCGCTCGTGGCTTTCATCCTTTGCTGTGAGAGCGCGGAAGGCTTGTGCTTCTCTTCGCGTCGTTCACAAAGAGAGTATAACAAGGGAATGGCGACAACCCTATGTCACACTTTTTGCGAGAACTGCCAATCCTTGAAAATTAGCTGTTTTTGTAGAAGTCAGCAATGCCCTGGGCTTCTTGCCGGATGCGCACTCGCAGAGATTCAGGCTCTAATACGCGGGCGTCGGTGCCCAGGCTGAGCAGGATGCGGGCGAGCCAGTCGTATTCTTCTGGCCGCAGGCGCAGGTTGAGCGAGCCTTCTCCGTTTTCCGCGCGCTGGACGCGGGCGATCAGGTATGGTTCGCGCTCCAGTCTCAAGACGCCGCGCGCGCTGAGGTGGACGCGGATCTCTGGATGGGAGGGGTGGACATGCTGCACGGGCGTGTCAGGGCTTGCCACGCGTGGAGGTTCCAGGGCTGCTTTGACTTCCAGAAAACGATCAACGCGATAGACGCGCGTGGCCTGGCGTTCATAAGAGTAGGCCTCGCAGTACCAGAGGCCTGCTTCATTGCGCAGGTGAGCCGGCAGGAGCGTCTGCCGCGAGACCTCTTTCTCTGAGCGATAGGCTACCGCGACCCATTGCCCGGCATGGGCGCTTTCCAGCAGTTGATCGAGAAACGGGGTTGGATAGACTCGCGTAGGAATATCAAGGGAGAGAGTTTGGGTGAGATGCTCAAGGTTCTCGCTCTCACGGCGCGGCAGGAGGGTCTGGACTTTGGCGAGCAGCGATTCGCGTTCCTGCGTGAAGGGTATCGCGCCCAGCTGAGCGAGGCTGCTGAGTGCCAGGCGCAGCAGGAGGGCTTCGTGCAGGGTCAGGGCGAGCGGAGGCAGCGAGTAATCGGGTGGCAAGCTGTAACCGCCAGATGCTCCCAGTTCGGTCGCGATCGGTATGCCCATTTCGCTCAGAGCCTCGATATCGCGCAGGACAGTGCGCCTGGAGATCTCGAAACGCTGCGCGATTTCGCCAGCGGTGCGCTTTTTTCCCTGCAAGAGCAGAAGGATGGCCGTCAGGCGAGCGATGCGATTCATCTTTCCCTCCTCTTCATGGGTCATTTGACCCTGTTCTCAATTGCGTGGTCCAGCTATAATACTGCTATCAGCCATGTTTGATAGTGGTCAGACCAGCAAACTCGCAGGTTCGACGAGTTGGTTGAGCAGGGGAACAATGCGTTGCATGGCGGCGTTATTGGCCTGGCGCTGGTTGTCGACGGAGGCGATCATCTCCTGGAGCCGAGCTGGCTCGTGAATGAGGGAACTCAGAATCTGGCGCTGTTCCTCCGGTTGGATGGCGACATGTCCGAGACCGTGACGCTGGATGAAGGCCAGGTTGGCTTCTTCCTGGCCGGGAATATACGCGGTGGCGATAAAGGGTTTGCCCAGCGTGACCGACTCGAAAAGCATGTTGGGACCAGCCTTACCCATGATGATGTCTGCCGCGGCCATAACCGGGGCAATTTCTCTGGTGAAAGGCAGAACCGCGAGATGAGGAGTATGCTGATAGCGTTCCTGCAGGGCGCGGTTTGTGCCTGTGGCCAGAATTATTTGAATTTCGTTAGTAAAATCAGCAGGGCCGAGAATATGCTCGATTGTGCGGCCCACGCGAGCCGCGCCTTCGCCGCCGCCTTGCAGGAAGACGGTAAAGCGCTCTGGATCTAATCCCAGGCGCGTCAGTTGTGCCGCGCGAGTCTCCTGCATGGTCTGGTGCGCGTCAAGAAATTGCGCGCGTACTGGCCAGCCGACGAGATGCAGGCGTTCGGGCGCGAAGCCGGTGGCCAGCGCCTGTTCATAGGTCTCGCTTGTGGGCGCGAAGCTGGCGGCGGCGTTCCGCTCGCTCAGCCAGGCTGCGTGTACGCCGTTGGCATCGGAGAAAAAGAGCGCCATGGGCACGCGCGTGGGCCGCTCTTCTAACACGCGCATAGCTTCCCAGGTGAGAAACGGGTAGGTCGTCACAATCAGGTCTGGTTGAACGCGGTCCAGCAGTTCGTTAAGCTGGCCGCGCACCAGGCGCGTGAAAACGCGGTGGGCCAGGCGCGCCCGTTTGGGCGTGTCGAAGAACTGAAATTCAGCCGCCCACAGACCAAGCGCGTAGCGGCTTACCAGGCGGTAATGCAGGTGAAAGAAGCGCGGTTGCGGATCGATGATAGTAATCCCAGGCCCGGATACCTGCCCGGTGTCTGGCGCAGATACGCTGGATGATGGCCGGGCCGCCGCGCTAATCAGATCGCGCAGCGATTCAGCTATGCTTATATGGCCACCTCCGGTTTTGGAGGTGAGAATCAGTATGTTCTTGGCACGAAACATCAAAAGTCCTTTTTCCATCCTGAGCGAGTTGCTCTATGATACAATGCAGATTAAACACATACATAATAACCGAGTTCGCTGGCTTTGGCCAGCAAGTTCTGTAGAGAGTTGCCTGTACAGCCTATGCTAGCATATCGACTGGAAGGAAGAGGAAGCCCTCTTCTCTTAATACACGGGTGGGGAGTGACCTACAACGTGTGGAAAAATCTCGTTCCACTGCTTGCACCGCACTTTCAGCTCATTCTGGTCGAACTTCCCTGGGTTGGAGCCTCAGAAGAGATTGTGCCCGACCGGCCTTATTACGAATTCTGTGCTGAAGCGCTGGAAGAGCTGCGTCTGGCTCTGGAGATCGAGCAATGGGGCATCCTGGCCTATTCGACGGGCACGCGCGCGGGCGAGGCGTACGTGCAGCGCTATCCCCAGCAGGTCGCGCGAGCTGTTTTTCTCTGTCCGCTGTATCTGCATAAGTCCTGGACCATGGCTCTGCAGATGGAAGCGTGGATCGACTCCAGGCGCTCAGGTATGGCGGACTGGTTTCTGTCTGGCTGGCGGCTCCACGGGCTTTTGCTCACGCTCGGCTTTAATTTTCGCAAAAGTGACTACAGCGACGAGTGGCTGGATGAAATAGAGATGCAGCCGTTGGAGAATCTCAAGCGGATGCTGCTTGAATTGCCCGGCAAAGGCCGCGCGCCTTTCAGCCTGCCCACTTCTCCATCCGTGCCGATTCTCTTTGTCTGGGGCCGGCGCGATGCTCTGACCGCTCGCCCGCTGCGCTCGCGTCCGAACGACGTTTTTATTCTTGCCAACCACGGCGCGCCAATGCTGGTCCCGGACCAGATCGCCGAGGTAGTGCTGCCTTTCTTCCAGGGCAAGCTGGACGCGGAATCCGGCGAGTATGGACGCGCCATGCGGAGGACGGCTTTCAATAGATCAGCGCTTCTGGCAAAATATCGCACCCTGGCAACCCGTCGCCGCCGCAGAAAATCTACCCTGACCTACCCCTTCGATATCGATCCAACTATCGATAACATGGTGTAGCGCTGCACCGCGGGCGAGCTGGGCATCCACACCGGAGCCGCGGCTCCGGTGTGGATGCTGAGAGAGGATGAGATATGGCTCACTTGGATGTGTATCCGGTCGAGGGCGCGTCGCGCGAGATAACGTCGCGCACAACCGCCAGCCATACTGAACGCAAAATTCGACGTGTCAGTATCTGGTTGATGCTCTTTTTCTTATTTCAAGGCGGCCTGGGCGCGGTCTGGGATCGCGAATGGCACGCCTACGTGGGACGTGACCAGTTCTGGACGCCACCGCACACGCTGATCTATTCCTGCGTTGCGGGCGTCGGGCTGCTGGTGCTGGCGCTGGTGCTGCTGGAGACAGCTCGCTATCACCGCGGCGCAGAAGGCGCGAACGATGCCTCGACAGTGCGCGTTTTTGGCTTTTTCCACGCGCCTCTTGGCTTTATGATTACTGGCTTCGGCGCGCTCCTCGCGCTCGTCTCCGCACCCCTCGATAACTACTGGCACGAACTCTATGGCATCGATGTCGCGATGTGGGCGCCTTTCCACCTGATGGGCATCACTGGCGGTATGATCGGTATATTCGGACTTGTCTATGTTTTTGCCGGTGAGGCGGCGCTTGAGCGTAAAGAGGGGAATCCCGCGAGGCGCTGGCTGGGTCTAACGGCTCTGGAATGGGGCGCGCTGCTGGTGCTGGCATCGATGATGAACTTCACGCTGACCGGCTTTTTGCAGTTTCCCGTGGCCACGATTGGTACGCTGGATGTTTCAAGCTATCTATTGCCTCTGGTAATGAGCTGTACATTCAGCTTTGTCAGCGCGCAGCGCCTGACGCGTCGTCCTGGTGCTTCGCTGCTGCTGGTTGGTATGCTGCTGATTAACACTATCGTGATCGAGATTTTTATCCCCTGGGCCATTCGCACCGGCGTGGAGTGGCAGGGGTTGACGTATCGCGCCTCCGCGGTGCCAGTTTTTAGCTGGTCTTACGCGTTCCTGCCGCTGGTCTTTCTCATTCCTGCGCTGGTCGTGGACGGTCTGGCCCTGCGCAGTCAGCGGCGCCAGCGCGAGTTTGGTCGAACCGTACCCGGTCTGGCCCTGCTCGGAGCGCTGATTACGCCTGCCGTTGCAATCCTGGCGCCTTTGATCCTGCTTGCCTACTCGTCCTACGCGCCCGTCTTCCTGCCCCAGCCGGGCCTGGAAGTGCCGCCGGGAGTGTGGATCGGAAGCGTGACAGTTTTCTCCTTGATTGTCCTGGGTATAGGCGCGCTGGGCGCGGTCCTGGGCGCTGACTTCGGCGAAGTCTGGCGTCGTAACGTTCGTTGATGGAGATTAGAGTGGTCGTTATGCGCACATTTGTCCTTGCCCTGTGCAGTACAGTGGCTCTGCTCGCCCTCTTTCTGGCGACCGGCGCCACCGCCTGGGCGGACGCGACAGCCAGCACGCAGACGCTGGCTGCCGGTCCTTATATCGTTGACTTCAGCCTGTCCCAGAATCCGCCCCCGGTAGACACGCCGCTGATTGTAACGGTCATTCCTCGCCAGAGCGGCCTGCGCTTGCAGGGCTATATCACCACCGAACCCGGCCTGGGCACCGACGCTACTACCCAGCGTTTCAACCTGAGTGCGACCGGAGAAGCCAGCGGAGCCCTGCAAACCACCATTCACGTACCGGTACGCGGAGCCTGGAACCTGGTGCTCACCCTCACCGGCCCGCAGGGCCAGGGCACCTCAAAAGTCTCCGTCACAGCCGCGGCTCCCGGCGCCATCCCCGTCTGGCTCGGCTGGCTCATCGGCGCCTCCCCACTCGTCATCGTCACCTTCTGGATCTGGCGCCAGCACCTCTATAAACGCTCGCTCGTAAAAACGCCTTAAAAGACAGGTTGCATGAGACAGGCTAAAAAATTGATTTCATCAATTTTTTAGCCTGTCTCAGTGTTTTTGCGCTTGACAATTAAATCTCAGCTTCGTGAATCTGGAAAGTGTGCTCAATTTTCGCGCTGCTGCTGAGCATGACATTGACGCCGCAGTAGTTAGTGGTATCCAGCTCAATGGCGCGCTGGATGCTTTCTGGTTGGAGATTCCTGCCGGTAAAGATATGCTCGACGGTGATCGTTGTGAAAACTTTGGGGTCTTTCTCCGTGCGCTCACCGTGGACGCGAATTTCGTAAGCAGTTACATTCTGGCGCATTTTGCGCAGAATGGAGCTGATGCCCACGCCGGCGCAGCCCGCCAGCGCGACCAGCAGCATCTCCATCGGGCGCGGCCCCTGGTTCTCTGTCACAGAACTCAACACAATGCTATGCCCGCTCCCCGTCTCAATCTCAAACGTACCTTCCCCAATCGCGCGAGCCCGCGCTGACATTTCATTGGCCATCTTTTTCTCCCTGGAATGTTTCTTTTCTATACAGGTAGTATGCCATATTCTTTATGGGCATCACAACGGAGCGCAAACGCATCCAGCCTGAGTCGCACCCGTGTTGAAAACAACCCCATTTCGAGGAATCGCCAGACATGTTATACTGGTGGCGCGCTTCTTCAAAAAGCAAGAGAAAAATTCCGCTTTCCCGCGGGAAAAGGGAGATAGGAAGCACCGTTAAGGCTATGAGCTGTATTGGAACTGCCGGGCATATTGACCACGGCAAGTCGACGCTGGTGGAGGCATTGACGGGGATTGACCCGGATCGCCTGGCGGAGGAGAAGACCAGGGGCATGACGATTGATCTGGGCTTTGCCTGGCTGACTCTGCCTGGTGGGCGCGAGGTCAGCATTGTCGATGTGCCGGGGCACGAGGGCTTTATTAAGAACATGCTGGCGGGCGTCGGGGGAATTGACGCGGCTCTGCTGGTGGTGGCCGCGGACGAGGGGGTGATGCCACAAACGCGCGAGCACCTGGCGATCCTGGATCTGCTGCGCGTCAGGCGCGGTGTGGTGGTGCTGACCAAGGCGGACCTGGTGGATGAGGAGTGGCTGGAGCTGGTGCGCGAGGAGGTGGCCGAGCAGTTGCGGGGGACCACGCTGGCGGGCGCGACGATCCTGCCGGTTTGCGCGCAGACCCGCCAGGGCTTGTCCGAATTGCTGGCGGAACTGGAACGAGTGCTGGACGAGGCCGAGGAGCGCCAGGATATCGCCCGCCCGCGCCTGCCCATCGACCGGGTTTTCAGTATGACGGGCTTTGGCACAGTGGTGACCGGGACGCTGCTCGACGGCACGCTGGTGCCCGGACAGGAGGTGGAGGTGTTGCCAGGCGGTCTGAAGACGCGGGTGCGCACCCTCCAGACACACCGCCAGCAGGTCGAGTTAGCACGTCCCGGCAGCCGGGTAGCGCTCAACCTGGCCGGCGTCTCGCGAGGCGATTTGGGGCGCGGGGACGTGGTTACGCTGCCAGAGCAGTTGCAGCCCACGCTCCTGCTCGACGCTCGCGTGCAACTCCTGGCCGACGCGCCGCGAGCGCTGGCTCATAACACCCTGGTGGATTTCTATAGTGGTTCGCAGGAAGTGCCGGCGCGCGTGCGCCTGCTCGACGTGGAGAGTCTGGAACCAGGGCGGGAGGCATGGGTGCAACTGCGCCTTAGCAGGCCCGCGGTGGTTGCCAGGCGCGACCGTTTTATCCTGCGTATCCCTTCGCCGAGCACAACGATTGGCGGGGGCGAGGTCGTGGATGTTCACCCGCGCTACCACAGGCGCGACCAGCCGGCGGTGGTCGCGGCCCTTGAGACGCTGGCGCGTGGGACCCCCGATGAGCTGATCCTGGCCGCGCTTGATCGGCGGCGAGAACTGAGAGCACCAAAACGAGGAGCAAGAGCGTCTAATAAAGTAGAGGGCAACCAGTCGGGAGGCGGGAAGGTGGTGACGCGCGGATTGATAGGGTATGAGTTGACAGAGATCGTCAGACAGAGTAATTTGTCTCAGGATGTGACGTTGCAGACATTGGAGACGTTGATAAAAGAAAGAAGAGTGCGTAAAGTGGGAGGGTGGTGGTTTGCTCAAGTAATCTGGGATGCACTCCGCAGCGACACGCTCTATTTGTTACGCGAGCAGCATCGCCAGTATCCGTTACGTGGCGGTCTCTCGAAAGAGGAGTGGCGAAATCGCCTGGGTCTGGCCCCGCGCATGGCGGCAGATGTCTTCCACGCGTTACAGGAAGAGGGGGTGCTGGCCGAGGTTACAGCAGGAGGCAGAATCACAGGCGCGCCAGGTGGTTTGATCCGCCTGCCCGATTTTCAGCCAACTTTTACCGAGCAGCAGCAACGCCAGGTAGAGCGCCTCCTACAGGCGTTTCGTACACATCCTTCCACCCCTCCGGGACGCGCGGACATTGAAGCAGAAGTGGGAGCCGAGGTTCTGGGGGCCCTGGTTGAACAGGGAATCCTGGTCAAACTGGGCAGCGCGGCAGATCCGGTGTTTTTCCTGCGCGACACCTATGATACCATTGTGGAGCGGGTGATTATCTATCTGCGCGAACATGAGACAATGACAGCCGCCGAGGCGCGCGATCTGCTGGGAACAACGCGTAAGTACGTGTTGCCCCTGCTCGAACACCTGGATGAACGGCGCGTGACGCGCCGGCAGGGAGATCAACGCGTTCTGGGCATTCTTTCGTGAAAGTTCTGGTTCTTTTTGGTACAGAGTGTTCCATTAAGAAACAAAATGAGTTACAATAGCAGCGCGCGGGCAAGTAGTGCGTTTCTGTAAGACGGTGTTGTAGGCTGGTATTCCAGTTGCCTCTTACCCCTGCGATAGTTCATATATTGCGGAGAGCTATGCAAATCGAAGTTCTGGGAGAGCGATACGAGTTACGAGACCCCATAGGCCGGGGCGGTATGGCCACGATTTATCGTGGTCGCGATACTCGCATGGATCGCACCGTCGCGATTAAAGTGCTGCGCGAGGTCTACAGCACAGACCCGAAGTTTGTCACGCGTTTCCAGCGCGAGGCAAAAGCGGCGTCGGCTTTGCAGCACCCCAATATTGTGCAGGTCTATGATTACGGGCAGACCGATGGCAATTATTTTATTGTCATGGAACTGGTCGAGGGCACGGATCTGCGACGCTATTTGCGTTCGCGCGGCGTGCTGGATATCGACCGGGCGATCATTATCGCGCACGACGTGGCTCTGGGCCTGGGCGCAGCTCATCGGCGCCAGATTGTTCACCGCGATGTAAAGCCGCAAAATATCCTGGTGGGCAAAGGTGGTTCGATCAAACTGACCGACTTTGGCATCGCCAGCGTGTATAAAGATATCAATGCCGAGCGCCTGACCACCACGGGCATGACGCTGGGCACGGTGCAATACTACGCTCCAGAGCAGGCACAGGGCGAAATTGTCAGCCCCGCCGCCGATGTGTATGCTCTGGGTATTGTGATGTACGAAATGCTGACGGGCCGCACGCCATTTGACGGCGATACGCCGGTGGCGGTGGCAATGCAGCATATTCAGGATGTGCCGGTGCCGCCCAGTGAACTCAATCCGGGTATTCCACAGGCGCTGGAAGATATTATCATGCGCTGCCTGGAGAAAATTCCTGAGATGCGCTTCCGCGATGGTTCGCAACTGGCGCGCGCGCTGGAGAGCCTGGGCGAGGCGGACGCGAGCGAGATGGGCACCAATCAATTCCTGGTGCAGGGTCCGCCGCCTGCTCCGATTACCTTTGGCAACATTCCAGCCCGCCCCGGCGCGAGCGGACGCAATAACGCCGCGCAGCCAGGCGCGCAGCCGATGTCGGCCTCGTCGCCCAATCGCGCGCTGGCGGACGTTCCAACGCTTTCGCCCGGTTATCCAGGCGCCAGCATGCCTGGTGCCGCTTCTCCCTTTGAGCGCCAGGTCTCGGCCAGGCAGCAGGCATACACGCCCGGCACTTTTCAGCAGATTCCCAATACCGGCTCGACTCGTCCATTCCGCTCTGGCACTCAGCAGCAAACCACGGGCGGGCGCGCCGCCACGGTTATCGTCGCACT
>DASVMX010000403.1:0-2169 GCA_036384215.1 Ktedonobacteraceae bacterium
GTGGACTCTGTTACAATAGAGAGGGGCATCCAGCAGAAAAGGGAGGAGTTTGTTATGTCAGAAACTGTCGAAGAGAAACGCCAGGCGTTTCCCATGAAGGGGGTTCCGCAACCGGGGCGCGACGAGGTGCTTCATCTACCGCGCGTCCACATCTCTACGCATCCTGTGATTCAGCATAAGATGACGGCTCTGCGCGACAAAAATACCCCTCCACCGGCTTTCTATCGGCTGGTGAAAGAGATTGGTGCGCTGCTGGCTTACGAGGCCACGGCGGCGTTGCACCTGGAGACGCAGGTAATTGAGACGCCTTTGCAATCCATGGACGGCCAGCGCCTGGCGGGCGGCATCGGGATTACGCCAATTCTGCGCGCGGGTCTGGGACTGGCCGAGGGCTTCCGCGAGGTTATTTCTGAGGCGCAGGTCTGGCACCTGGGTCTGCGGCGCGACGAGCGCACGCTACAGGCGCTGGAATACTATAACCGCCTGCCTCACCAGGTCGATCTCCAGGTGGCCTACGCGGTCGATCCGATGCTCGCGACCGGCGGCTCGGCAATCGATGCCATCAATGTCCTGAAAAAACGCGGCATCTCGCGTCTCTCATATGTCTGTATTCTCGCCGCTCCCTATGGCCTGCTTAAGCTCTCCCAGGCACACCCCGATATCGATGTCTATATCGCCGCGCTGGACGAGAGTTTAAATGATCTGGGCTATATCCTGCCCGGCCTGGGCGACGCCGGCGACCGCCAGTTTGGAACGTTTTAAGATTATGTCTGAATATACACAGGATGAATTCGCGGAGAACCCCTCGGACCAGCCAGCCGAGGAAACGCTCCCCGGCGAAGAAAGACCTTCTCAAACAGAACAGCCAGCCAATGCATCAGCCGAGGAACCTGCCAGAGATGCTGGTGAAGAGGAAACGCAACCAGCGGAAGAAACTGGTGAAACAACGACGCAGGCTGAAGAGCCTGCTGAGGCTGAAGCTAAAGCTGCGCCGGAGGCTACCCTGCCGCCCGAGGCTCAGGGCGAGGCCAATGGAGGTCCGCTGGGCTGCTGCCTGGGCATGATGGTCGGGCTGCTGCTTAGTCTCTCCCTGGCTGTTCTCAGCCGCGCCTATGCAACCTCGCTGGGCAGTTTATTGCAGGGCAATTTCTGGCTGCTGGGCCTGATGGTGCGCATTCTGATGGGCATCCTGGCCTTCGCCCTCGCTATTTTCTTTGGCTATCTTGGCTGGAGGCTGGGCAAACGCTTCTACCGCGAGTACGAGCCGCCCCCGGTCAAAAAACGCAAGAGCCGTGCCAGATCAAAAAAACTCCACCAGGGAGCTTAGTTTTTTAAGAAGAGGATGTATTCATGCGTGTAGTGATTTTCTGTGATATGGAAGGGGTCTGTGGCATCCAGGCCTGGGAGCAAGTGAACGGCGGCCATCCTTCGTATGAAGATGGGCGCCGTCTTTATACTGACGAGGTCAACGCGGCAGTGCGTGGCGCGCGAGAAGCCGGGGCCGATGACGTTATTGTGGTCGATTGTCACGGAGCTGGCGGCGGCTTTAAGTTCAAAAGCTTTATCCCCGATAAGCTCGAAACGGGCGCGCAATACGTGCTGGGCCACGCCTGGGCGCGCTATACCGAGGCTTTTGAGAAAGGCTGCGACGCCATTCTCTTCCTCGGCGCGCACGCTATGGCAGGTACCCCGGACGGCGTACTCTGCCACACGGTCTCATCCGAGAACTGGCATCACGCCTGGATTAACGAGACACGCGTTGGCGAAAGCGGCATTCTCGCGGCAATCGCCGGCTGCTGGGATGTCCCGGCAATTTTCGTGGCTGGCGACGATTCAACCTGCCGCGAGGTTACGACCCTGCTGGGCGAAAAAGTGGTCACGGCCCCCGTGAAAACTGGCCTGAGCCGCTTCTCAGCTCGCAACCTGGCCCCGATTGACGCCTGCGCCCTCATCGAGTCCAGGGTCGCCCGGTCCATCACCGCCAGAGACTGGCCGCGGCCCTACAAACCAGCCGGCCCGGTCACCTTCAAGGTCGAAGTAGCCACCCCTGACAATGTCAACGACTTCGTCGGTCGCGCTGGCGTCTCCATCGATGGCCCCCGCACCGTCTCCTGCACCGCTGAAAACTTCTGGCAGGCCTGGGACCGCATGTGGTATCGCTATTAAAAA
>DASVMX010000404.1:0-16946 GCA_036384215.1 Ktedonobacteraceae bacterium
CGATCCTGTTTTTTCAGGCGATAATTCGTGGATAATATGGATTACACGCGCCAGAGGGGGCGCGTCAGACAGGTGGGGCCACCTTCGGCTTTGAGCGAGATCTCGTTGCCTGTGTAGGTGACGACGCTGCAACCGGCTTCTTCCAGCAGGCGTTGTGTGCGCGGATTGCCTTCGAGCATCAAGCATTGGCGCGGGGCCAGGGCCAGGACGTTCGGTCCCATGCTGGCGAATTCCTCGTCGGGCACTTCCAGCATCTGGATACCCCGCCGTTTGAGTTCCTGCCAGAATGACACGGCCATCAGCGAGGGGTAGACTACTGCCAGCTTTTCATCGACCAGGCTGATCAGCGAGAGCAGATGCAGGCAGGCTTCAGGACCGGTGTAGTAGGGCAGTTCGACCGGGATAACTCTGACCCCAACTGGCTCCAGCGCCTCGCGTAACTGGCGCAGCCCCTCGGGATTGGTGCGAAAGCCCTGGCCCACCGCCAGGGTATCGTGATCCACCCAGAGCAGATCCCCGCCTTCGGCGCGTGCCTCGCCGTGCAGCATGTACAGAATAGGAATCCCTAGCTCTTCAAAACGCCGGGCCATGGCCGCCTCTTCGCCGCGCCGCTGCTCCTTGCCCATGCTCAGGATCACTGCCCCGGCGTCAGTAACTAGCGCGGGATCGAAGGCAAAAATTGCATCGGCGCGCCCCGGCTGGTGCGTGTCGTGATAAATAACCTCGCTGCCAGCTTCGCGGATTGACGCGACCAGGGCGTCGTGTTCGGCCTGCGCGCGTGCCAGGTCGGGTTGCCCGGCATAATGCCAGGCCACGGGATCAGCTACGGCGAAATTGTCGTCCGGGCGCTTGACCAGCACACTGCGCAGCGGCGCAACCATGCTTTGACTGCCATAGTTTGTCATAGGGAAACCTTATTCTTTTCTAGCGAACTTCGACGATTAATTCCACTTCAACCGGAGCGCCGTCGGGGAGTTCGGCCAGGCCGAGGGCCGCGCGGGCATGCTTGCCGGTCTCGCCAAAGATTTCTTCCAGCAGCAGAGAGGCGCCGTTGATGACCTGGGGCTGCGAGGTAAAGCCCTCGGCTGAGGCCACGTAGCCGGTCAGTTTGACCACGCGCACAATCTCGTCCAGGCTTCCTGTCACGCTGCGAATTGCGGCCAGACAGTTGAGCACGGCCACGCGCGCGGCCTGCTGCCCCTGTTCAATCGAGACCTCGCGCCCCAGCTTGCCCTGGATTGTCAGTCGCCCGCTATCCGTGGGAGTCTGCCCGGAAGAGTAGACCAGTTTACCCGTGGCGACCGCTGGCACATAGTTCGCGGCTGGCCGCGGCGTTGCGGGCAAAGTCAGGCCTAGTTCTGCGATACGTTTTTCAAAAGACATCAGAAAGTATCTCCTTCGTTGTAACTGAATGATGCATATTCACGGTAGCATAGCATTGCCCGGCGCGTCAACTCATTTGAGAGTCAGACCTCGACCTGTTACAGGGTTTCTCAAAAGAGTCAGACCTCGACCTGTTACAGGGTTTCTCAAAAGTTGTGGCTTTGCGCCTGCGGCGCAGCCACGAGGTATGAATCATCCCCAATTTTCGAGCGGCAGTTCCCGCCCTGAACTGTTTGCCCCACCACCCTAAAGGGAAAAAGAACGGTTGGGTTGGATCAGCGCTCCGCGCCGATCCAACCCAACCGTTCTTTTTCCCTTTGGGGTGGTGGGGCAAACGCACCATGGGGAAACGGGCATTGGCCGGATGCTCAAAAATCAGGGATGACTCCTATGCGGGAGTCCAGAGGGCGCAGCCCCTGCGCCTGTTGTCTCCCCCGGAGACGGCGGCCTCTGGCGGCGCAGCCGTGTTCGGATGCCAGGAAAGGGGCTTTTGAGAAACCCTGGACATGTTATAGTTCTGATTGGGAAAAGAGGAGAGGTGTGTTACACTGAAAACGCGAAGAATCATTTCTGAGGAGCATGGCTATGACATATCCCGCGCCGTTTCCGCTCGCGGGCACGCGAGACGCGCTGCGAGCGGGACAACTCAAATTGCCAGCATATATTCAGGCTGTTTGTGATCGTATAGAGGCCGCGGAGCCGGAGCTTGAGGCGCTGTTGCCGGAACAGGATCGCCGCGGCAGGCTGCTACGCGAGGCCGAGTTGTTGCGCGAGCGCTTTCCCGATCCCGCGCGGCGCCCGCCGTTATACGGCGTGCTCTTTGGGGTGAAGGATCTTTTCGCTGTTGATGGTTTTGTTACCCACGCCGGTTCAAAGCTACCTGCCGAGCTTTTCGGCGGACCCGAGGCCGCTTGTGTGCGTGCACTGCGCGAGGCGGGCGCGCTGGTGGTGGGGATGACTGTTTCTACTGAATTTGCTTATTTTGAACCAGGGCCAACGCGCAATCCTCACAATCCCGCGCATACTCCTGGTGGTTCCAGCAGCGGTTCAGCGGCGGCGGTGGCCGCTGGCTACTGCCAGTTTGCTCTGGGCACGCAGACCAGCGGCTCGGTGCTGCGCCCCGCGGCTTACTGCGGGCTTGTGGGCTTTAAACCCAGCTATGGACGCGTGGAAACCGCGGGTATGGTCTTTTGCGCGCCAATCCTGGATACCATCGGCTATATGACCCAGGATCTCGCGGGCGCGCAACTGCTCGCGCCTCTGCTCTGCCAGAACTGGCAGCCGCGCAGACCAGTGGATACGAAGCCTGTGCTGGGCGTGCCCGAGAGCGCCTACCTGGGACAGGCCTCGCGCGAGGCGCTACAGGCTTTTGAGCAGCAGATCCAGCGACTTGAGCAGGCGGGCTACATCCTGCGCCGCGGGCCAGCTTTGCAGGACATCGAGGCTATCACCCATCGCCACCAGCGCCTGGTCTGCGCGGAGATGGCGCGGACGCACGCGGATTGGTTTGGTCAGTACGAGATTCTCTATCGTCCCAGGACAGCCGCGGCCATTCACGAGGGTCAATCGATTAGCTATCCTGAGTACGACCTCTACCGCGCCAGCCCGCAGGCTCTGCGCGATGAACTGGAGGGCTTGATGGATGATCACCGGATCGATCTCTGGGTTTCTCCCTCTGCTCCTGGCACGGCGCCCGAGGGTATTGAGAGCACAGGCAGCCCCGCGCTCAATCTCCCCTGGACTCACGCCGGTCTGCCGGCGCTCACCCTGCCTGCCGGGCGCGGGACAAATGGCTTGCCGCTCGGCCTGCAGTGCGTTGGGCGCTTCCAGCGCGACGAAGACCTCCTGGCCTGGGTCAGCGAACTGGGGCAGGTGTTGAGAACAGTCTAGTTTCAGTATTCTCAAGCCGAAAGGCCAGTCCTGTGACCGTGGGGCTGATTACCAGGTTTGAGGCCTGGCCTGGAAAAGAGGCAGATGTCGAGCGCACGATCAAAGCAGCGCTATCGGTCATCCAGAAGGAGCCAGGGACAATCGCCTGGTTTCCCATGCGCCTGAGCGCCTCAACCTTTGGCGTCTTCGACGTTTTTCCCGATGAAGAAAGCCGGCAAGCGCATCTCTCCGTGGGCGAGCGGAGCCTCAGAGCGCGCTCCATGGAACTGGTTGAGCAATCACTGCGTATAGAGAAGATTGATATCCTTGCCGCCAAACTGCCTGGATCGGGGCTGTAATCACTCTCAAAAGAGAGCCTGCTGTGATCTTGAAGGATTGATGGTAGCGCAATGGTGCACATGGCAGTTTTTTGACGTTGCCTGGCTTTTCTACTACTGGCAGGGATGTTCTATTCATGGCAAAATCGTAGCCGTCTTGAGCCGTGCCTCCGATGTAGCAATAATCTCATTAATGATCTTATTGAACCATCTTGAGGCGCGGCTCCGGTGTTTTCCCTAAATGCGATGCAATGGCTGTTGAGGTACCGAAGTGTGAGCCAGTTTAATGGTGTCCGCGTCCAGGCCAGCCTCTTGCAGCGTCACACGCAGCGCTTTATCCGTTGTCTGCTCAATCGAAGAAAGTGCATCCAGCGAAAAATCGTTCAGCCGGTTCGGGCGCAGGATGGCCAGGAAGTCGTTGTCAGTGAACAGGAAGACCAGTGAGCGCAGAGCGGCTATGACGAAGAAGAAAAGTAAGCCAAAGAACGCGTAAAAGAAGAAAGATTTTAGCGCTTCAGCAAAGCCAAAGGCACTGGTAGTTGGATCAGGGTTGATGACCGCGTAGAAAAGTAAGCTAATCAGCATCAACACAGCCAGGGCAATCAGGACAGTCATGCGCACCCTGCTGTAGGGCTGCTGGATGGTTGAGGTGCGCGAGATGTAGAGATTCTGGCCCATAGGCGCGAGGTAGACGAAGATTGAAGACGCGCCGTAGCGCACCTTGATATAATCGCGCTCTTCCAGGACGGTGCCGTGTTCGCGCAGGCGCTCGGGTTCGACAATGACGCCCATGACATTCTGTTTCTGGAGATTGGCGATAAAGGCGCTGCTCAAAGTTTGCGGCGCGATCTGTTTATTTTCAATCAGCCAGGACTGGTGATGTACAGGCGTGCCCTTGCCGGCGAATCCGCGCTGCAAGGATGAGGCTCCTGAGGACGTTGGTGGAACAGGAGCGCCATATCTGCCTTGTTGCGGAGGTTGCCCGTACATGGCCTGTTGGGGTGCTTGCCCGAAGCCCTGTTGTGGCGGTTGTTGGGGCGCGTACCCTCCCTGAACGGGCTGAGAATAGAACGGGCTTTGTGCTGGCGCGGGCTGTGCATAGGATGGCGGCGCTACCGACTGGGGCGTGGCCATCACAGGCGTAGACTGGGAGACCGGCGGTTGCGGCTTCAATGTCTCCGAGGGGTCTGCGTCGGCTGGCACGCTGGCCAGGCTGGCCGGGCGGATGGTGGCTCCCTCGTCCACCGTCTGCTCATTGCCCTGAAAACGATAGCCACATGATCGGCAGAACTGAGTATCATCCTGCTTGACCTGTGAACATTGAGGACAGATAAGGGCCATAAGAACCTCCTCTATAGTGCTATTTCAGTGAGTGCGCAGAAGCTCATGAAATATTACGAGATCTGCTTTTTTAAGAAAAAGGATCTGGAGATGTTTTTGCGCATGTATCTACTGGCGCTATTATCCTCTGCCAGAGCCGTTTTGGCAAGTGTTTGGCCCATGCCTCCCACCTTTTTACTGGTGTCGGGGGCTAAACGCGCTCATCATTCATTGCCCGCTACTGGTTCTGGGACCGACTTGCGCCGCGCGAGTTCGCGTTCCCAGCCGTGAGCGAAGGTACGGTCTTCAACCGTTTCGCCGCTGGCCAGTGTGCTGCTGGCGAAGTCCTCTGGACGCAGATCAGAGCCAATCTTGCAGTTGCGGCCCACTCGCAGATTATCAGGCAGGTGCGCGCGTTTGCCGATCAGTGTGATGCCCGTGTTTAGCCTGCCCGGTTCCAGTTTATTGGGTGTTTGATCGTCACCAGTGCCCACCAGGCAATTTTTGCCGACGACCACCTCTTTGTCTAGAATCGCCCGATCTACGCTGCTGCCCCCGCCAATGATGCAATCGAACAGAATGATCGAGTCTCGCACCTGCGCACCCTCTTCTACGATCACGCCCGGCGAAAGCACGCTATGCTCGACTGTGCCTCTGATGATACAGCCATGGGAGATCAGACTGTTGTGGACCCGCGCGCTGTTATGCAACTGTGCCGGAGGCCGCTCTTCACTGCGCGTATGAACTACCCATTTGGGATCATACAGATCAAACACTGGCTGTTCGCTCAGCAGTTCCATGTGCGCTTCCCAGTAGGACTGGATCGTGCCCACATCTTGCCAGTAGTCGGTGAAAGGATAGGCGTAGACGCGCTGACGTCGTGCCAGCATAGTGGGTATGATATCATGCCCAAAGTCGTGGCGCGTGCTTGAACTGTGCCCGTCAGCTTCCTCGTCGTTAATCAGCACGTTGACCAGGGTTTCGCGGCTAAAGACATAGATGCCCATCGAGCCCAGCGTGCCGCGCGGCTGCGCGGGCTTTTCCTCGAATGCGGTAACTCTGTTTTCGGTGTCGGTTTCCAGAATGCCAAAACGATGGCCTTCCTCGAGGGACACGACTACCGCGCCCATTGTTACATCGGCGTTATGCTGCTGGTGGAACGCAATCATTGGCCCGTAGTCCATGCGGTAAATATGGTCACCGGCGAGCACGAGCACATAATCGTAGCGCGCCTCCATAATGAAATCCAGATTCTGGTAGACTGCGTCGGCGGTTCCCTGGTACCATTCTGACTCACCCTGACCGATATAGGGCTGGAGCAAAAAAACACCCCCCTGCTGGCGGTCCAGATCCCACGGCTTGCCAATGCCAATGTGGTCGTGGAGTGAATGAGGCCGATATTGGGTCAAGACAGCCACATCTGTGATGCCGGAATTGACGCAATTGCTGAGCGCGAAATCAATAATCCGGTACTTGCCCGCGAACGGGACCGCCGGTTTCGCGCGTTTCTGTGAGAGGAGGCTCAGGCGCTCGCCCTGGCCCCCAGCCAGAATGACTGCGAGTACTTTACTCATAACATGGTTCATCCTTTGTTTTCGAGGTTGTGTGCTGCTCTGCTTCTCGATTTGGCCTGGTTGTCAGACGCAATGTATTATATATTACACGGATGCTAGAGAGAGGAATGATTACCTGCCATGCCTGACGAAAAATCCTTAAAAGTCTTACTGGTGGCGGCGGAGGCGGTGCCCTTTGCCAAGGAAGGGGGAGTGGCCGATGTGATTGGCAGTTTGCCGGGAGAACTGGCGGCTCAGGGCCACGATGTGCGGGTTTTTATCCCGCGCTATGGCTCGATTGATCCCGCTCGCTGGGGTCTGCGCCCAACCGGGGTGATCCGCGTGCTGCCTATGGCCGGAGCTAATCTCACGTTTACGATTCTGCAAGCGACTCTGCCCAACGCGCCGGTGACTGTGTATTTCTTCGACCAGGCCGAGTATTTTGGCTGGCACCAGCGCATCTATTTTGGCCTGGACCAGCGCGATGAGCAGCGGCGTTTCCTGCTCTTCTGCCGCGGTCTGCTCGACGCGCTGCCGTCCCTGGATTTCGCGCCTGATATTATCCACCTCAACGACTGGCAGACTGCTCCCTGCGCGGCTTATCTGCGTACCAGCTATCGTCACCTTTTGCGCCAGGGGGCCACGCGCATCGTGTATACCATCCATAACCTGCAATACCAGGGGCGCTGGGATGCTTCGATTCTTGACGAGGCTGCGTTGGAACCCGCGCGCGTCTTTCTCCCCACCGGCCTGGAGTTCTGGGGAGATGTGAACTGGATGAAGGGTGGGATTGTCTATTCCGACGTGATGACGACGGTTTCGCGCAGCTATGCCAAAGAAATTCAGACACTCGATCACGGCTGGGGTCTTGACGAGGTGCTCTTTCAACGCAGTTCACGCCTCTTCGGTATTTCCAATGGCCTTGATTGGCAGACCTGGAATCCCGCGACCGATAGTGAACTGGTCGCGCAATATACCTCTGACAACGCGCTGGCTGCCAGGGCGGAGAATCGCGCAGCTCTGCGCCAGGAATTTGGTCTGCCCGCCAATCCCGCGGTCCCACTGATCGGCATTGTGAGCCGGCTGGTGGATCAGAAGGGCTTTGATCTGCTTGCCGAAATCGCGGCTGAACTGCGCGATCTGCCGCTGCAACTGGTTGTCCTGGGTACCGGCCACGCGCGTTACGAGCGGCTCTTTCGCGACCTGGCTGCCAGTACTGAGAATGTGCGCGTGCGCATTGGTTTTGACAATGCCCTCTCTCACCGCATCTATGCTGGCGCTGACCTTTTTCTCATGCCCAGTGCCTTCGAGCCGGGCGGCCTGGGACAACTGATCGCTTTGCGCTATGGCACGCTGCCAATCGTGCACGCCACGGGTGGGCTGGCCGATACCGTCACCGATCTTGACACCGAGCCAGTTCTCGGCAATGGCATCAGCTTCACGCCCTATACCACCGCTGCCTTGCTCGACGCGCTACAACGCGCCCTGAAACTCTACGCCCGGCGCGAACTCCGGCCTGAACTCGTCACCCGCGCTATGGCCTATGACTCCCGCTGGTCCGCCAGCGCCAGAGCTTACAGCCAGCTCTACCAGCGTGTTCTGCGCCTGCCCCACTAGGCTTATACATGTCTGGCGGTCAGAAAACGAGGTGATTTTAGCTATTGGAGCGCAGATAGGTCAGGATCGCCTGCACGTTCTGTTCATGAGTTGAGCTGTAATAAGCGCGGTCTATCTCTTCATTGAGGTGTGCGATCACTTCATCAAAGGGATAATTGACGAGCGTAGCAGCCTGTTCCAGTTCTGTATCAGCAGGCACGCGCTGTTGCAGGAGCAGGCGGGCGCGCCGCTCAATCTCGTTCAGATAGGCCAGGTTTTCGTGGATCAGGTCCGGGCTATGGCTGTTGCCGTGAGAGCAGAGCACAGTGCGGGCATCCAGTGCGGCCAGGCGTTGCAAAGAAGAGAACATCAGAGGGACACAGGAGCTGCCATCGATGCTGGGCAGCGGCCTTTCCACCGCGTCAAAAGCCAGCAGGAGGTGAATCTCAGGTAGCCAGGCCACAATCTGGTCCGGGCAGTGGCCGGGCGCGTGCAGCAACTCGACAGTCAGATCACCCGCGGCAATCGTCAACTGCTCGCGAAAAGTCAGGGTAGGGGGCACCAGCGTTACCTCGCTAAATGCCGCCGAGCTCTTCTTATAGCCATCTAATCGTGATTGAGCTTCAGGTGAGAGCAGGCGCTGGCGGCAGTATTCGTGGGCCAGGATGGGGATGGTTTGAGCAGGCAGAGAGATATGCTGGGGAGCAGTGAAAAAGTTATTGCCCCAGCAGTGGTCCCAATCCGCGTGGCTGTTCACGCAGAGCACTTGCCGGTGGTCCAGATCTGGCTTAATCAGAGTCATGACCTGGGCCATATCCGCCGGGCTGGTCAGTGTATCCAGGAATATCGCGTGGGAACTGCCCAGCACGACATAGGAATCAACCTCCATGCCGTCAAAATCTTCCAGCACGCGCCGGAAAACACGCACACGCGGGTCGGGACTGAGCCCTGAGACTTCGCGGACAGATTGAGATGCCTGTGTGGTCATAATTGGTAATCTTTCTTTGTTTAATGGTGCCATCCAATGAATGCAACCAGCAAATAAAGCCCGTAGAGGAAAAAACAGATCAGGATAACTGCTCCCAGGCAGGTCAGGTTCCAGGCGCGCCGGTTGTTCAGCGCCTGGCGGAGTTGTTCGGCCATATCCGGCGGGTCCAGCTGGATGTTTGGACAGATCTCCGCCAGGTGAGGCAGCAGCGCACGAAACTCGCGCGCGTTAGTCATGCCTTCGACCAGCAGAACCGTCGAGCCATCAGCCAGGTCAGCGATCAACACCAGCTTGGAGGGATTGGGCTCACCGGGGGCCAGAGTCAGCCGCTCAATGGTATCCAGGGGCAAACGAATCTCTCGCCCCTCCTCCCGGCTGGTAATCACCAGTTCCTGCGCGTATAACTGTATCTCTTTTCCCATACCATAGCGTACCACGCTGATCGGGAACGTGTTCGGGGTATTTTGTGTGCTCATGCTTCTCTCAAATACGTATTTAGGCAAACGTGCCCAGATCAAATTATAGCGCATTGTGGCCTTCTGTGAAGAGGCTTCTTCGTCCATCGACAACGCGCTGGAAGGAGTGGATCTGGGTACAGCCTTGAGAGAGGTTCGGCTGAAGAAACAATAGTGCTCTGACCGATCAAAAAAGAGAATACAGTTGCGCTTTCGATGTGGAGCGCCGGGAAGGGTATGAAGGCTGAGGCACGGAGATTTTCGATGCTTTAGGGTAAAAAACTTGACAGTGCCTATCTCTTCATTTACAATCAAACATAACAGTAGCGTCTCGAAAGAAGGAGCCTGGTAGAACTCTATGGCCCGTGTTGGTCTCCTTGAAGATAATATGCGAATCGCTAAGCTCTGTGTTACTATGCTCAATCATGCCGGGCACGATGTAGTTCTCTACATAGATGCCAGTGAATGTTTGCAAAGTCTCGCTGTGCTTGATCTCCTTACCTTGCCTTCGGTCCTGGCAAAAGGAACTGATGAGCTCAGTCCCTTGCCGATTGATGTATTGATCCTTGATCTCCATCTGCCAACTATGCCCGGTCTGGATGTTTTGCGCTATCTGCGCAGTCATCCGCGTACCTGCGCGCTGCCCTTGATTTTTTGCACTGCGGCCCCTACCTCTGAAATCAACGTCGCGCTCAACATTGCGCCCGATGCTGCTCTGGTTGAGAAGCCTTTCAAACTGCAAACACTGGTCAACGCGATCACCGAGTCATTAGCGCCAGAGGGCGAGCACCAGCCATCTTGAAATCTTCCTCTGTTCAGCGTGCCATCACTGATCGTACCTGGCTGTTCTCCCGCGTCCACCCTGCCGCGACTTCATGCAGCAAAATGTCCTTCTCATGCGATAACCTGTGTGAGATCTCAAGAAATATGTGATTGATAAAGGACTATTGATGCAACAACACCAATCTTTACAGGTGGACACCTCCCTGGTGGCCCAGCTTTACCAGCGGCATGCATCGACCATTTTTCTCCAGGTCAGGCGCCAGGTTTTTTCGCTTGAGGATGCCGAAGATATTACCCTGGAAATCTTCCTTGCTGCCGTGGAGCAGAAGGAGATGCTGCGTGGCTTGAACGATGAGGCGCGCCTGGCCTGGCTGCGCCGGGTAGCTCATAACAAAGTTGTGGATCACTATCGCCGTTCTGCCCGGCGTCCGCTGGCCCCTTTGGAAGAAGCCGATGGTCTGCTCGACGAGGATGAGAACCGTGCCCCTGAGCCGGTGGCTCTGCGCAGCGAAGAGTACGCTCTTCTACGCAGTCGCCTTGCCACTTTGCCGCCACAACAGCAAGAGATCCTGCATCTGCGTTTCGCCGGTGGCCTGCGCTCGCGCGAAATTGCCAGTCTGCTGAACAAGCCAGAAGGCAGTATTCGCTCTACTCTGACGCGCGCGCTGAATTTCCTGCGTTCCGTGTATGAGCACTAGAAAGGGGTCTACCATGCAGAATCAACCACAAGATTTTCGTCTTGAAACCGTTGACGAACAGATTGAGCATCTTTTACATACAGCAAGTTCCACGCCCGTCAGCCATGTTGTGCAGGATCTCCAGGGACTGTACGAGAGCGGTGATGCGCCTGAGCAGGTACGCCGCTCCCTGGATACCATCTGGTCTCGCCTGAGTGATCGTCTTTCACCAGAGGAGCAGATCACTGCTTCCACACCCGAAACGGGTCCGCTACGCGCGCTCCCTCGCGCCAAACGAGAGCTATCTGGAGAGCAGAAGCAACTTTTCCTGGAGCCAATACGCGAGCAACAGGGCCATCAATCTGGCCTGGCTGAGCTTGAGATGAATACCCTGCCCGCGCGCCCCCTCGTCCGGCGCTCCGATAAACGCAATATACGTCGTACCCTCGCTTTCAGCGCGCTGGCCGCGATTGTTCTGCTCAGCGTATTTAGCTGGGCACTGATTGCTCATCTCAATTCGCAAGGCGGCAGCAACCTGGGCTCCGGCCCTGGCGGAACGCCTGCGCCTACCATTCCGGTGACGCCCGCGCCCAAAAGCCTGCACGATCAGGCAAAGCAATTGCTCAGCCAGTTTCACCACGAGGTGACAACCTGGGGGCAGGCACATCAGTACTATGACGCGTATAACGGTAAGTCCTACGAACTGGATTATGCCTACGACCAGCACGGCCTTGGCGCTATCCTGGATAGTCTGGTCGCGCAGGCGCAAAGCAGTGCCGATTACCAGCAGGCCATTGACCAGATTCAAAACGGGCTCGCGAATCTCCACGCCATGGAGAGCAACGCCAGTGACCAGACGCCCTGGAATCAAGTGCATAGCAGCGATAGCAGCCTGCTGCATCGGTATAAACTCACTGCTGGCACCGTCGTCGTTGTCTCGCTGCTGGAACAGAGCATGCGTGTTTACCAGAACGGACAACTTGCCAGGGCTTTCCAGGTGGCGAGCGGGCGTTATGAAGAGCCATCTTTGCCGGGTTCCTGGCAGGTAATTGTGCGCCATAGTCCAACCACTCTGATGTCGTCTTATCCCACAAGTTCGCCGTACTGGTATCCGCCTATGCAGGTCAAGTATGCGCTGCTCTATCATACCGGTGGCTATCTGATCTACGATAGCTGGTGGCGCACAATCTACGGAGCTGGCAGTAACTTTCCACATAAGCCAGACCCTGACAGCAACCTTTACCGTAATGACGGTAACCCAGGTGGGATTAGCTTACCATCGAATGATATGGCGTGGCTCTATGCCCATGTTCAGATAGATACACCTGTGGTTGTCTACTAATTACCCTGTCAAATAAAAAGAGGCGGGTCTGGTACGCCGCCAGATCCGCCTCTTTTGTATGTGATTAGATGCGGTCGAGTGAAGTAATTTTCCAGGTGTTGTCTTCCTGTTTCATATTCAACTGAGCATGATAAGGTCCCAGCTTGCTGCGCATAATGGTCATGGTTACCTGGGGCGAGGGTGGAAAGATACCTATATCGATGCTGACGACCGGCCCCTCCTCGTGATCCAACTCCTGCCCCAACTGGGTAAAGCTGCTCTGAGTAAGCGGCTTTCCTGTGGTGCTATTGGTCGCGTTCGGGTCCAGGTAGGTGTATGCCTGTGTGTAGTTCTTCGCCTTAACCGCGTTGTAATACGCTGTAATGATGCGTGTTATGTCTGCCGCCATGCCCGAAGCGGTTCCCGTCGGGATGGGCTGCGTAACAGGTGTGCTCGTGGCGATGGCCGTTGGTGTTGTGCCAGCGATGGCAGTGGGCGTGGATGAGCTACCCAGGCTGCCAGTAAGATCACAGGCCTGCAAGCCCGCTAAGAGGACGAAACTTAACATACAGAGTGCAAGTAAGCGTTTCAATGGACAATCTTCCTCCCGATTTGAAAATCATGCACTTTTGCAGCGCCCTTGTGTTGGGGCTTTGCCGCGACTTATTTTCCCCTCACATTTCTGAAACGGTGCATAAAAATGCAAGAAGACTTTTAGCAAATTTTGAGTAGATCATTTGCCAGCTATGACATCGCACACAATTATAGCATGGGCGGGATGAGATAAAGATGAGATGGCAGAGGTGATGATTTGGCAGAGCAGAGTAAGGATGTGATACAATAAGGGCAATCACAAAGGAATCGTAGCCTCGCACGCGCAATCCTGCGGATGGGTCCTCCGCGCCGCTCTGGCCGTAAGCTGGAGAGGAATAAGAGGGTTCCTCCTTTCCGCTTTGGCGAGAGAAACGGCGGTCGAGCCGTTTGTCAAAGCGGAATAAGAGGGTTCCATAGAAATGCTGTGTGAAATATGAGTATAGAGGAACAGGATGCTCAGGCACTTGATGCCTATTCCCGTTCGGTCACTACAGCGGCGGAACGCGTGGGGCCGGCGGTGGTGCGTATTGATGTCGAGCGTGAAGGCGGGCGCTATCGCGCGTATGGCTATGGCCGACCTGAGACCGGTCTGGGCTCAGGCTTCATTTTCTCCTCCGATGGCCAGATTCTCACCAATGCTCACGTGGTTTCCCAGGCGCGCCGCATTCGCGTGACCCTGGCGGATGAGCGGAGCTTTGACGCGGGCCTGGTTGGCGCCGATTCTGATGTCGATGTGGCGGTGGTGCGTATCGGGGCCGACCATTTACCGGTCGCGGAATTGCATCGTGCGCCGCTTAAAGTTGGGCAACTGGTGATCGCGGTCGGTAATCCCTACGGTTTGAATTGGACAGTCACGGCAGGCGTGGTCAGCGCACTGAATCGCACGCTCGACGCGCCGGGTGTGCGCAAGATGAGTGGCTTGATCCAGACCGACACCTCCATTAATCCAGGCAATTCCGGCGGACCCCTGGTCGATGGCCAGGGACGAGTCGTTGGGATCACCACCGCCATGATGCCTATGGCCCAGGGACTTGGCTTCTCGATTCCCCTGGATACCGTCACACTGGCGGTGGCGCGCATGAAGAAATCTCACCCTGCCGCGCCTGAGGGCGTTTCGCTGGGCGTGGGCGGTATGCGTGTGCAACTTGATGACAAATTGCGCCAGGATTTGAACCTGACCCAGCGCTATGGCATGGAGTTGCTGGAGATCAGAACCGATGGGCCAGCCGATCAGGCGGAACTCAAACGCATGGATGTAATCGTTGGCGCAGCTGGCAGCCAGGTTACCGAGCCGCGCGACTTGCAGCAGATTGTGCGCAACCACGCCGCTGGCCAGCGGATCGTGATTAACTTTCTGCGTGGTGGAAAACTGCGCAAAGTCACGGCCATTCTCTAACGCGCCTATCCTGAACACGCGTACGGATTTTTCTCCTCCCCAGAAACCAGGCTCTGAAATTTTATAATCCATCGTAAAGGGCGTCTTACTAATAGAACCGATTGGTACAAGACGGTACAAGATGGTACACACTCCAGAACCTGGGGTCTGGTAAGGAGACAACAATGGCACTGTTCACCTTTCTGGTAACAATGGCCGTACTTGCAGCGTTAATTTGTGCGGGATATCGCTTCAATATGCGTCTTTACGCGCGTGGAGCTCTGGGGGCACATCCGCGCAGAATGGTCTATGAGGTAGAGGAGTCGCGGTCCGCGCACCGTTCTCATGAAGCCTCGTTGATACAGGTGCGAGATTATGGCTTGCACCTCGCGCGAGCCGGCGTCGTCGTCATCGCAGTTCTGGTATTAATCGTCGTTGTAGGTCTGGTAGTTCTGGTCTCTTCGGTTGTGTAGCCAATCCTTGTAATAAAGAAGTAACGAGCCAGGCAGAGAGGACAAGGCAAGCGGCGGGAATTCTTGCTTTGTCCTCTCTGCCTGGCTCGTTGCCAGGGCTGTTGCAAGAAGAATTTTGCAACAGCCCTGGGCTTGTTGCTCTACCTGCGCGTTTTTTCGCCGGGTGGGTGGTACAATGGAATGCAAAACATATCAACGGAGATAGCGTATGAACCGCCGTAAACTGATTGCCATGAGCGACGAAGAAATTCAAGCGTTCTTGCAAGAGGAGCGCACCCTCCAGATTGCCACGAGTGGCCGCGATGGCTATCCACACCTGGTTGCGATGTGGTATATCCTGTTTGAAGGACAGATAGCCTTCTGGACCTACGCGCGCTCGCAAAAGGCCGTCAACCTGCGTCGCGACGCGCGGCTGACCTGCCTGGCCGAAGCTGGTCAAAACTATGAAGACCTGCGCGGCGTACAGATCAAGGGTCAGGCAACCATCTACGAAGACCTGCCCACCGTTCAGCGTTTCGGCGAACTGATCTGGGAACGTTACACCGGCCCCCTCGATGAAAATACTCGCCCCATGGTCACCGCCCAGGCCGCCAAGCGCATTGTCGTCGTGGTCAAACCCGTCGAAATCGCCTCCTGGGACCACCGCAAATTAGCAGGAAAATACTAAACGCTGCCTGGTAAAGACAGACCATGTGTGCGTGGCCCGTAAGTAGCCGCGTTGGACGTTTCACGGCGCCGCGGACGGATTACGCGGCGCCGTTCTTGTGAAGAGCCTGGAAAGCTGCTTCTGGCCTATGATAGACCTGTCGTTCGTGAGCCGCCCAGCGAGACCTGAACCTGGGTGACCTCGTATGCTTGTTCGCGCAGTACCTGTAACAATTGCTCCAAGTGGTCGTGGTTGCGCGTCTCCAGCATCAGGGTCACTTCGTTTTGCTGGCGCGGTGCTGGCTGCAATGTTCGATAGTAGGTCATCTCGCGTACATTGATATCCAGGTCTGCGATCAGCGCCAGCAGGCGTTTCAACTCACCAGGGCGGTCGTCGAGCAGGGTGCGCAGGGTTGTGATGCGGCCCTGTGCGACCAGGCCATATTCAATAAAGCCGCTGAGCAGGTTGATATCGATGTTGCCTCCTGAAAGCAGGAGCACCACCTTTTTGCCAGCCAGGTTGAGCAGTCCCGGACGCAGGAGCGCAGCCAGGCCCACCGAGCCTGCCCCTTCTACCTGTAGTTTGCAGCGTTCCAGCAGCAGAAGCAAGGCGCTCATGATCTCCGTGTCGTCTACAGTGACAAGCTGATCCAGGTAGGAGCGCAGCAGAGCAAAGGGAACCTTTCCCGGACTATTGAGCCGGATGCCGTCGGCAATCGTGTTGAGCTGGTGGAGCGTAACGATCTTTCCCGCCTCTAATGAGCGTTTGAGGGCATCCGCGCCGGAAGCCTGAACGCCTATGACCTGGACTTCTGGCCGCAGCGTCTTAACCGCCAGCGCGATGCCCGCGATCAGGCCACCTCCGCCAGCAGGAACAATGATCGCGTCCACATCGGGAACCTGCTCGAGGATCTCCAGTCCTAATGTACCCTGACCGGCGATGAGATCGGGATCGTCGAAAGAATGGACGAACGTTGCGCCTGTCTCCTCCTGAATGGCCCGCGCGTGAAGATAGGCATCCTCAAAAGTGGCCCCGTGAAGCACCACTTTGGCTCCGTATCCCTGGGTCGCCGTGACTTTCACCAGGGGAGCCTGTGCGGGCATAACAATCGTCGATGGCACTCCCAGCGCGTGCGCGGCGATAGCCACCGCCTGAGCATGATTGCCCATCGAGGTCGCTACAACCCCGCGCGAGTGCTCCTCCGCGCTCAGACAGGAGATCTTATAGGTCGCGCCGCGCACCTTAAAAGAGCCGGCTTTTTGCAAATTTTCTGGTTTCAGATAAACATCAGCCCCCGTCATGGTGCTGAAGGTCTGCGAACGCAGCATGGGTGTCACCAGGACAGAAGGGCGTATCACATCACGAGCACGTTTGATATCATTAATAGTTGGGACGCGTGGAGTGGGTTCTAGATTCGTCATCTCTTCTCTCTCAAATACAACGTTGTAAAAGCAGCCACCAATGGATGCTCAGAGCCATATCATACCAGCTTTTGGCACAAAGGTGTACGCTCAGCAGAGAGCGCCTGTTATTGATAGAAAACAGGCGCTCTCTGCTGAGCGTACACCTTTGTTG
>DASVMX010000405.1:0-4889 GCA_036384215.1 Ktedonobacteraceae bacterium
TGAAGTAAAACTCTTCTTTAATCAGTCGGGCAACTGCCTGAGCGAGCCGTGCATCCTGTCAGAGTTTCCTCGTGTCGATAGTCTGTCCTCAGTGAACATTGTTGACCTTCTCGGCAATGGAACCGCGTGTATCATCTGGTCTTCTCCGCTTCCCGCTGATGCACGTCTCCCCATGCACTACATCGACCTGATGGGAGGACAAAAACCGCACCTGTTGACTGCAGCTACGAACAACATGGGAGCAGAAACCAGGGTGCAGTATGCGCCATCGACCCGATTCTACCTGGCAGATCGCGCTCAGGGTACGCCCTGGATTACACGTCTGCCTTTCCCGGTACATGTTGTAAAGCAGGTGGAAACCTACGATAGAGTCAACAATAACCGCCTTGTGACACGCTATGCTTACCATCACGGGTATTATGATGGCTACGAGCGCGAGTTTCGCGGCTTTGGCATGGTGGAGCAGTGGGACACAGAAGAGATTAACGCAGCGCGACATACTGATCATGGATATACCAACCTGGATGCGGCATCTTTTGTCCCTCCTGTCTACACCAGAAGCTGGTTTCACAACGGGGCATATCTCGCGCAAGACATGATCACACGTCATTTTGTCCACGAGTATTACAAAGAAGATCCCCTGGCAGCGCCGTTACCTGATACACTTCTCCCGGCTGATTTGAGCAATGAAGAACAGCGCGAGGCTTGCCGGGCCTTGAAAGGTTCTCTGCTCCGTCAAGAAGTTTATGCCGAGGACGGAACGCGGAAAAGCCCGCATCCCTATAGCGTCTCGGAACACAACTATACCATTCAGCGGGTGCAAGCCAGGGGTATCAATCACCACGCAGTCTTTTTTACCCACGCGCGCGAAACCATTGACTATCATTATGAGCGGATCTACCAACCGGCACACGATCCACGCGTCAGCCATCAGTTTGTGCTCGATGTCGACGATTTTGGCAACGTGCGCAAGTCAGCGGCCATGGGCTATGGACGCCGGCACTCAGCTCTCACCTTGGAGCAGGATCGTGAGAAGCAGACCCGAACCCTGGTGACTTATACCGACAACCGCTTCACCAATTCTATTCTGGAGCACGATGCATACCGCGCGCCACTGTTGTCTGAAACGCGCACCTACGAGTTGACCGGGCATGGCTATAGTGAAAGCGCTCGCCCTCTCCTGGTACAACTCCTGAAAGATGTCACCAGGGCCGCTCCCCTGGCATACCAATCACAGCCGGATGGCAGCCTGCAAAAGCGGCTGATTGAGCACGTTCGCACACTGTATCGCAAAGACGATCTCTCTGCTCCTCTGCCACCGGGGCAGGTGGAGAGCATGGCGCTGCCCTACGAAAGCTACAAACAGGCATTTACCTCCGGGCTATTGGAGCAGATCTACGGGGATCGTCTCACAGAAACCATGTTGCGGGAAGGCGGGTACGTTCAGAACGAGCACGATGGTAACTGGTGGATTCCTTCGGGGCGAGTCTTTTACGCGCCCGACACGCATATTCCACCGGCACAGGAACTGGCATTCGCGCGTGAGCATTTCTTTCTGCCGCATCGTTTTGAAGATCCGTTTCACAACACGACATCGGTCGCATATGATAGCTACAGGCTGCTCGTCATCTCAAGCCGCGACGCGCTCGGCAATGAAATCAGAGCCGAAAATGATTACCGGGTCTTACAGCCAGCTATAATCATTGATCCCAATCACAATCACGCTGCCGCGGCATTTGATGCGCTTGGCATGGTAGTGGGTACGGCCATGTCAGGGAAAGTACGGAGTGGGCAGTCAGAAAGCGGTGATTCGCTGGCCGGTTTTGTCGCTGACCTCAGCCAGGAACAGCTACAGGCATTTGTGCGCTCGCCGCGAGAGGTAGCGCCACGACTGCTGGGAAGCGCGACCACGCGAGTTCTTTATGACCTGGATCGTTTTCATAACAACGGGCAGCCCATTTTTGCCGCTACCCTGGCCCGCGAACAGCATGTCAACGCGCCCGGTGGCGCGGAATCGCCTGTGCAGATCGGCTTCACGTACACTGATGGGTTCGGGCACGAGGTGGAAACCAAAATCCAGGCGGAGCCTGGGCCTGCTCCACGGCGCACGGCGAATGCCAACAACCCTGAGATCCCTGGCGCGCTGATTCTGGCAGATGGCAAACCGGTCCTGGGGCTGGCCAACCCCCGCTGGGTGGGCAAAGGCCGCACCATTTACAATAACAAGGGCAAACCTGTTAAGCAATACGAACCATTCTTCAGCTCAACGCATCTGTACGAAACAGAGCCGGAGATGGTCATGACGGGTGTGACGCCAATCCTCTGCTACGATCCGCTTGAGCGCGTCGTCGCTACGCTGCATGCCAACCATACCTACGAGAAGGTTGTCTTCGATCCCTGGCAGAAAACAACCTGGGATGTCAACGATACCATTTTGCAGGCGAACCCGGCTGACGATCCTGACGTGGGTGATTACTTCCAGCGTCTGCCCGCGGTCGACTACCTGCCGACCTGGTACACACAGCGCAAAGAGGGCAGTCGGGGGCGCCAGGAACAGTTCGCCGCTGAGAAAGCCGCGATCCATGCCAATACACCGAGCACTGTGTATCTCGACACGCTGGCCCGCAGCTTTCTTACTGTGGCTCAGAACCGTTTTGTGCGCGCTGACGAAATCGTCTCCGAGACGCTGAGCACTCGTGTGAACCTGGATATTGAGGACAATCAGCGCGAGGTTATCGACGCTCAGAAGCGCGTCGCCATGCGCTACGACTATGATATGCTCAGCAACCGTGTTCACCAGGCCAGCATGGAGGCAGGTCAACGCTGGATGCTCAACGATGCCACAGGCAAACCGCTTTATGCCTGGGACAGCCAGGGACACAGGCTGTACACTGCTTATGATGTCTTACACAGACCCATCGAAGTACGCCTGAGCGAAAACGGGGCGCCAGAGTTCGTTGTAAACCGCACGATCTATGGCGAGACGCAGCCAGAACCGGCAACTCGCAACCTGCGCGGAAAAACATACCAGGGCTTCGACTGCGCGGGTGCGCTGATCAGCGAGGCATACGATTTCAAAGGCAATCTCTTGCGCGGCAGCCGCCAGCTTATCAAAGACTATAAGAGCATCCCCAACTGGTCAGCACAGGTTGAGCTAGAAGATCAGATATATACCAGCAGCACAATGTATGACGCGCTCAATCGCCCGGTGATGGTCACCTCGCCCGATCACAGTATCGTGCGGCCTCTC
Organism: Ktedonobacteraceae bacterium; assembly: GCA_036384215.1. Taxonomy (GTDB): domain Bacteria; phylum Chloroflexota; class Ktedonobacteria; order Ktedonobacterales; family Ktedonobacteraceae; genus Paraktedonobacter. The sequence continues at coordinate 3,251 of DASVMX010000405.1, forward strand.
TTCAACGCAGCAAATTTGCTCGAACGCCTGGAAGCCAGCCTGCGCGGTTCGACTGCCAGCACCATCTTTGTCGCAAACATTGACTATAACGCCAGAGGCCAGCGCACGCTGATCGAATACGGAAACGGCGCGCGCACAGACTACGCCTATGACCCGGAAACCTTCCGCCTGACTCACCTGCTGACCTCGCGCGGTCCGGCTTTCCCGGACGATTGTCCACCGCCGCGCAAAGCACCCTGCGGCGTTCAGAACCTCCACTATACCTATGATCCAGCAGGCAACATCACCCATATCCGCGACGACGCACAGCAAACCATCTATTTCCACAATCGCCGCGTCGAGCCGAGCACCGATTATACCTATGACGCGCTCTACCGCCTGATTCAGGCCAGCGGTCGCGAGCACCTGGGACAAGCCGCTGGCGGCAGCCACTTAGCACCAGTTCCCACCAGTCCCACGGATATGCCGCGTGTGAATCTGCTACAGCCCGGCGACGGCAACGCCGTGGGCCGCTACTTCCAGCAATATGTCTACGATGAAGTCGGCAATATTTTGCGCGTGATACATCATGGTACGCATCCCGCCAATCCAGGCTGGACCCGTTCTTACACCTATCACGAAACCAGCCAGCTAGAGCCGGATACATTCAGCAACCGCCTGAGCACTACCCATGTCAGCGAGCAGCCGCTTGAAAACTACACCTATGACATCCATGGCAACATGACCAGCATGCCCCATTTACCGCTCATGCAGTGGGATTATCGAGATCAACTGCAGGTGACCTCGCGGCAGACGATCAACAATGGCGGTACACCAGAAACCACCTGCTACGTGTATGACGCCAGCGGACAGCGCGCGCGCAAAGTCACCGAACGAGCGACTATGGCCGGCCAGACGCCAACGCGCATGAAAGAGCGCATCTACCTGGGCGGCTTTGAAATCTATCGAGAATATAGCGGCGACGGCAACAGCATGACGTTAGAACGCGAAACACTGCATATCATGGACGACAAACAGCGTCTCGCGTTGATCGAGACGCGCACGCGGGGAGAAGACGATTCGCCAGAACAACTCATACGCTACCAGTTCGGCAACCATCTCGGTTCAGCAATGCTTGAGTTGGATGAGCAAGCGCAGATTATTTCCTACGAAGAACATTATCCCTATGGCAGCACAGCATACCAGGCTGTCAGAAAGCAGAGAGAGGTGCCGAAACGCTATCGCTATACCGGGAAAGAGCGAGATGAGGAAAATGGTCTGTATTATCACGGAGCACGGTATTACGCGTGCTGGTTGGGGAGGTGGACCAGTTGCGATCCATCGGGATTGCGGGATGGTGCCAATATTTTCGTGTATGTGGGTAACAATCCAGTTAATAATGTTGACTTGACCGGGAATTGGAAGATTAGTTGGAAAGAGGTTGCCATTGGTGCTATAGGTGCTGTCTTAATTATAGGTGCCGTAGCCTTGACCGCGGGATTGGCAGCGGGTCCTATCGCAGCCGGACTAACTGCAGCTGGAGTTAGTGCAGAAACGATTACAGCTCTTGGGACAACGGCGGTAGTTGTTGGGACGGCAGCCGGGGTAGTAGGTACAGCCAACACAGCTACAGAATTAATAACGGGTACTAATTCTGTCA
>DASVMX010000406.1:0-5171 GCA_036384215.1 Ktedonobacteraceae bacterium
CGTCCGCTTCATTCCAGATGCAATCTCAGGTTGACAAGCTATGGTACCTTCATGTACTCTGAAGGCAGAAGAAGTATCGTTCCCGCTAAATCCTGGCCTGGCCAGTTTGAAGGAAGTGCAAGATTATGAGAATACAAAGAGCATCGTCCCTTGTGCTTGCACGCACCTTGTCGGCCTGCGTTGAGGGTGCCTCTTTTTCGCTCTGGCACAAAGACCGCGAGCATCTCCTTAGTGGTCCAGCGCGCGATGGCGCTTGCTAGAAGGCAGAATATGGCTCATTCCCTCCGCACGGTAGACATCACAACACCCTTTGTTTGCTTGAGCCGTGTGTTTTTTTTATCCTCCTGGAGGGAAGCCATTGACAAATGAACCGGAGATGCTAACCGGCATGGTTTTGAACAGCGTGCATGGAATCTATGATGTGCACACTGAGAGCGGCATTTTGCGCTGTACGCTGCGTGGAAAACTAAAAAAAGCCTTTATTCCATCCCAGGCCCCACGACCAGCCGCGACCAGAAGTACGTCGCGCTACGAGCGGCTAACCGCTCAAGCCAAGGCCAAACGCGAAGAGAAAGCTGCCCAGGCCGCGCCCGCGCGCCTTTCGGTCGGCGACTATGTGAAACTGCGCCAGTTGGACGCGACAACAGGCGTTATCGAAGAGATTCTGCCGCGCCAGAGCGAGCTTTCGCGCCGCGATTCCGCTTCGAGCGACAAAAAAGTTATGCAGCAGACGCTTCTGGCCAACCTGGACCAGGTGGTGCTGGTCTTCTCAACCGCTCAGCCTGATCCGCATTTCAGTATGCTGGACCGCTACCTGGCTATCTGCGAATCCGCCGGTGTGCACCCGGTAATCTGTCTGAACAAGGCCGACCTTATGCACGAAGGCTATGTCGACCAGGCCGCTGAACTCTACCAGCACCTGGACTACCCGGTCATCTGGAGCAGCACGATTACCGAGCAGGGCATAGGCATGCTGCGCAGCATCTTGCAGAACCACATGACCCTCTTCACTGGCCCTTCGGGCGTTGGCAAATCGTCCCTCGTCAACGCCATCGAGCCAGGCATGGCCATCAAGACTGGCCTGGTCAGCAGCGCCACCGGCAAAGGCAAGCATACCACCACCGGCTCGCAGCTCTACCCATTGAGCGGTGGCGGCTGGCTGGCCGACTCAGCCGGCATCCGCGCCCTGGCCACGTGGAATCTCTCCCCTGCGGAACTGCCCAATTGCTTCGTCGAATTTCGCCCCTACCTCGGCGCGTGCGAGTATTCCGACTGCACTCACCTCGACGAAGAAGGCTGCGCCGTCCTGCAAGCTGTCCAGAACGGCTCCATCGACGAACATCGCCACAAAAGCTACACGCGCATTCTCCTGGAAGAAGAACGCTAAAAGGTGCTGGCAGGATACAGGAACGAGGCAATTGAGGCAGTGAAACTGCCTCAATTGCCTCGTTCCTGTATCCTGCCAGCACCTTTAACGCCCGAATGTGCTTTTGCGGGTAGGTCTGCGCACGAAAAAGTAGATTAATGCGCCAACAAGATGAGTTAATACAATGACCAGTATCCAGACAATCTTATCGTTGCTATTGTCCGGCTCATTTCTCGCGCAATCGACAATCATCCAGATCCAGAAAACGGTCCCAAAAATGGCGATCAGGCCAAACAGACAAGCAACAAGCTCCACGGGATGTAGACTACTTACCATCACACAGCAAAATCCTTTCTTGCTCAGTATCTATAGATTATAACGAATATGGACCTCATCGGTAAAATGGAGGAATAGTGAATGTAACGGCGGCCCTTACTCCGCCGCGGCGGACGCAAGGGCCGCCGTTACATTCACAGAATGGATTTGATATTATTTCTGGCTATCAATTGCTTCAATCAGGGCTTTTGCTACTTCCTCATCCTGCTCTTCCGGTACTGTACGCGGATCGAGCAGCAGAGCATCGTGGGAGATGCGGGTGATGATGGGTGTAGAGCGGGCGCGCAGGAGGCGGGCGAGTTCTTCAAGGGGCAGAGGCGCGCTGGCGGCTGCGAGGGCGAGGAGAGTGGTGGGCAGGGTTTCGCCGGGGAGCGAGCCGCCGCCGATGGTGGATTCTCCGCGCTGAACGCGGGCAGCTATGTTGTGGGCGTGCAGTTGTTCGCTCCACGAGCTGGCGCGGCTGGCCAGGGATTTTTCGCTGCTGGCGATCATGCGCCAGATAGGGATGTGGTCTGCGGCCTCGCCGCGCTGGTAGTGGCGCAGCGTGGTCTCCAGGGCCGCCAGGGTCATTTTGTCGATGCGCAGCGCGCGCATGAGCGGGTGTTTTGCGATGCGCTGAATAATTTCCGCTTTGCCCACGATGATTCCGGCCTGGGGACCGCCCAGCAGTTTGTCACCGGAGAAGCAGAGTACATCAGCGCCCGCGGCCAGGCTCTCCTGGGGCATGGGTTCGTGCGCGAGGCCGTACTGCTCGCAGGGGAGCAGACAGCCGCTGCCCTGATCCTCCATGACGATCAGCCCGCGCTGGTGGGCCAGTTCGGCCAGGTCGCGCAGAGGCGTGGACTCGGTGAAGCCGCTGATCTGGAAGTTGCTGGGATGAACCGCGAGGAGCAGAGCCGTCTGTTCGCTGATAGCGGACGCGTAATCGCTCAAGCGTGTACGATTAGTTGTGCCCACCTCGACCAGCGTACAGCCGCTCTGGCGCATCACATCGGGGATACGGAAGCCGCCGCCGATCTCCACCAGTTGGCCGCGCGAAATAATTACCTCGCGGCCAGCCGCCAGCGTGCTCAGGGTCAGGAGTACCGCCGCCGCGTTATTGTTCGCCACCAGAGCTGCCTCGGCGCCGGTCAGTTCGCGCAGAAGCGCGCTGACATGCTCGTGGCGCGAGCCGCGTTCGCCGGCCTCCAGTTGATATTCCAGGTTTGAGTAACCGCCCGCCACGCGGCGTACCGCCTCCAGCGCCTCCTTGCTCAAAGGCGCGCGGCCAAGATTGGTATTGATAATCACTCCGGTGGCGTTAATAACCGTCTGGAGATGAGGGCGCTGAGCGCGTTCCAGGCGTGCCTGGACCGTAGAGAGCAATGTTTCTGGAGAGGGGCAGGGCTGGCCGGCTCGGATCGCAGCGCGAGCCTCATCCAGGCTTGAGCGGATCGCCTGGAGCGTCAGTGAGCGGGTATAAGTCGCGCTAATCTGCTGGCCGGTCGCGGACTGGAGCAGCTCTTCAACTGAAGGCAGCAGGCGAAAAGGGGTCTGTTCACCAGTGTTCATGGTACATCTATCTCCCTCTTCCCCACGTACAGAAGGATCACATCGAAACTGCGCCTCCAGTGTGCTCCTTGCGCAAAAAAACACCCACAGGTATTCACAATTCCCAAATAATCAGTGCAGCGAATAGAACATCGTAATCGCCAGGCTATTGGAGATCTTGCCCATAATCGAGCGCAGGTCTGGCTCATTCAGCTTGCAGATCGCGTACTGGTCGGCCAGCAGGCTGCGCAGCACTGCGTACATCAACTCGGTTTTCACCAGGCTATCAGTATCGAGCAGGGGATAATCGCGTTTGAGCAGCAAGTGATGATAGGGGCGCAGTTTACCGCGATAGGAAGTCAGCGCCACCACATTCACCGCGCCGGCATGGCGGCAAAACGGATCAGAAGAGACGACAAGTGCTGGATGCCAATCAAGGATACGCTTCTCCTCCATCCCCTCAGGCAGAGATGGATAGCCAAAATTCACCCAGTACAACATACCAAATTGTACTGGTGTCTGGTAGGTTAGCGCCTCCGTTGGAAGGTCAGGTGGGTGAGGCATCGTCGTCTACAATTCTATCTAGAGGATTATGGACGAACAACGGCCACCGGCGCATACACCGGAGTGTCACTGGACTCCAATTGACCCTGGAAACAGGCGCAGGTTAATGGCCAGGCTCGCTCAACGAAACTCAGCCGGTCTTCTTGTTCATCCTGACTTTCCTCTTGAAGGGCAGCGTCAATAATTGCCATTTCGCGCTGGTACTGCTCAGTGAGCAGAGAAGAACGACTAAAATTAGAATTCGTCGCCATAACAAACCTCTTCGTGCCGAACACAGTCCAATGTCGAAACTACACACCAAGACCCAAATGTGTGAGGATATGTTCTGATTTTTTGTTTGATCTTTCGTGATTATACCAGTAAATTCAAGCGGACGCAATAGCTTAGAGAAATTTAATGCTTATTGGCTGCGCCATGCCCTCCTAAAAGTCGTGTTTTTCCTCTTTGGGGCAATCTCAACTTTGGCGAAAAAAAGTGCTTGACAGTACGCAATACGTCCGCTATAATGATCCCATCGATTAGCCGGAAGACATGCGAACATGTAAAACGGCGGCGAGTAGCAGGTGGAGGATTTCTGGCCATTGTAAACATGGCCCGGAAATTATGCCTGGGCAGTTACCAAAGTGGCCAACTGGGGCTGACTGTAAATCAGCTGTCTTCGACTTCGGGGGTTCGAATCCCTCACTGCCCACCTTTTGCCTGCCCGTGTGGCGCAGCGGTAGCGCACAGTCTTGGTAAGACTGGGGTCATGGGTTCGATTCCCATCACGGGCTCCTGTTTATCTGTCTCTGGTAGAGTCTGATTCTGTCGGTCCCTGCTGGAGAGAACACTGCGATGTTGTCTTCTTCTTCCTGTCCCACTGTCCGAATATCTCAGCCGTAGGACGCCGCGAAGTCCCCGCATTGCAGTAGAATAAAGAGCTACAAGTCGCCGCCGTCTCCTGCAGATCTTTCCCACCAGCAATCTGAAAGTATGCTGGCCGGATCAGATCCCCTGCGAGATGGCTGCTGCATGTCTGCACATTACCTCTTTTTGGCCCTGGTATTGGGAACGCGGGCAAGCGTTTGCCGGGGCGGAATGAAGAGGGAGCCTCCTTACCGCTCTGGCCCGGCATGACAGTGAACTGTTTGCCGGGGCGGAATCAAAAGGCGGCCATTGTCTTTACCACTGGTAATATCTTGTAACAAAGGAACCATTGAGAATGGCAAAGAAGAAGTTTGAGCGAACAAAACCGCATGTAAACGTGGGCACGATTGGACACATCGACCACGGCAAGACGACGCTGACCGCGGCCATCACCAAGGTGCTGGCGAGTCTGTCGCAGGAAAACAAGTACATCGCCTTCGACCAGATCGACAAGGCGCCCGAAGAGCGT
>DASVMX010000407.1:0-12058 GCA_036384215.1 Ktedonobacteraceae bacterium
CAGAAAAATTGAAAATTTTTCTGGCCGCCCTACAATTACTCGACTCTAAAAGGGAGCTTGCCTCCCGTCTACAACTTAGCGGAAAAAGATGGAAAACAGGATGATGATGACCATGGCGATGAAGATGCCAACGATGAAGGAAAAACGATTGCTTTTCTTCTCTTCTTCGCTAACAACCTTCTCTTCTTTCTCTTTTGCTGCGTTTTCGTTTATCTGGCTGGCTTTTTTGCTGCTCACGGTTGCTACCTTCTCTATATCTGTTGTCTGGTTCTAAAGCGCGGCTGTTAGCGCGCTCTCGATGCTGGCCAGGACGCTCAGGCTCTCTGCGGGAGGGGTCTCGCGCGAGGTGATGAGCACTTGAAACATGTCTTTTTTCTTGCTGAGCACGCGCAATAAGACGTGCCGCGTGCCACTGGTGATGATAATATGCTCGGGCTCTCCCCCGCGCTCCGGTTCAATGGCCCGCGCGGCACTCTGTACAAGGCTGCTCAAATAGGCGCAAAGTGGCGCGATATCCCTCTCATCCACGGCTACCTGCGCGATGGGCAAGCCATCCAGGCCGACGATAGCCGAGGCAATAAAACCGGGAAGCGAGTAGCCCAGGGTCTGCAGGGCCGCGGCCAGGGCAGGATAGTTCCGCTTGCCCTCTGGCGCGGACTGCGCGGCTCTGGCCGGGACCGAAGCCGGGCGCGCGTCAGGCGCATCAAGGAAGGGCGCAACCGATGGAGTTGGCAGCACCGGCGCTACTGGCGGCGGCACAACCGGCGGCACAACCGGCGCCGCGGCAACAGGTGCCACAACCGGTGCGCTCCTCGGAGGTGGCGCGGCTGGAGAAGCGGCCTGCGGCGCTGAGGCAGCCGCGGGCGCCCCGGCCTTTTTCAAAGCGGCCAGGCTCTGCAAGGTATCCCCTCTGCGCTCCGGGAAACCAGGCTGAACCGCGCCCATCTGGCCGGTCTGACTCCTCAGCGGACTGTCCGCGGGCATCTGCCACTCGGCTGGCGCGGCCTGTGGATTGGGCCTGACCACGCGATGGGGAGTCGTAAACATGGACTCCTCTGGCGTGATTTTTCTCAAACCAGAGTCGGCAGGATTAAAATCTGCTGCCTGCCTGGGCAGCGCGGGCCACTCGGCGCTTACATCGGATACCTGGCCCGGCCCGGCTGGCGCGGACGGCGCAAGCGAGGGCAGGGGAGACGAGGGCACGCCATTCGGCGGGGTTTTCGGCAGAACAGGCGAACGCTCCTGCGGAGTCACTGGCATCTGGCCGGTGTTGCCGCGCAGCACTGGCAGATCCAGGTGCGTCGGCTGGTCGGTCAGCCAGGCTGGCAGGGGAGCATTACTCTGGCCAAGCCCGGTCTTATGGACATTAGATGGCGTAATATTGACGCTGCCGTTCCCGGCAAAAGCCTGGTCCTGCTCCCTATCAGTGATCGCGTGCATCTGCGCGGATGGCTGGAAGCTGGGGTGCGGCCCGGTTGGCTGCCACCAGGCCTTCTTCTGGCCATTCGAGGCATCTGGCTCGGTCATCTGCCCCCCCGCCTGCTCCATCCGCCCATTGGTCGCGCCAGTACGCCAGCTCTGGTCAAACTGCGCGTCGGCCTGCGCTCCTCCGGTCAGATCATCGGCCACAAACTGGAATGGCGTATCATCCTCTTCCAGATCGTAGAACGGGTTCGAAAACGACTGGGTGCCCGGTGCTGGCTGCTCGGTCAGGATATTTACCGGTCTGACCGCTTCTAACTCGCTACTCAACTGCTGGTATTCCGCGTATTTTGAACGATACTGCAAAGCCTGAAAAATCAGTCGCGAAAGCGGCTGCGTCACATTGGGCGTAATCTGATCATTCCAGGGACGATGCACCACTGTCCCGTTTTTATGAGCCGCCAGGGCGAAAAAGGCCTCCTCGCCGCGCAACGTCCCATATTCCGCCCAGCTCAACTCGCCCAGTTGAAAACGCAGAATCCCCTGCTCTTCCAGACCCGTGTTTACTACCAGGGCAATACTTTTGCGACTCATGGTAATAATCTGAATCACATCCAGCAGATCAAAAGAATCAAGGCTCGCCGAAAAGCCGGTCTGGTGCAGCAGGCGCCGCAGTTCCTCTTTCAGCGCGTGCAGATCCAGCGGCTTTTCCAGGTAGCTGGCCACGCCCATTTCCAACGCCTGCGTGCGATTGATACCGCCGCCGGGCATGCCCAGCATCACCATCCGCGCGTTCGGGCAATAAGTGCGCATCCATTGCAGCAGATCAAAGCCGTCTGCGTCCGGTATCTGCTGGCTGCAAATCACGACATCGTACTCTTCGCTCCACAGCGTGCGAATTGCCTCCGCACCGCTGGTCACGCCAAGCACGATGTAGCCGTCCTTCTGCAACGAATTCACAATATTCCAGTTGAGATTTTCTTCGCCCTCAACGACCAGTATGCGCCATTGTTCAGCCATGGTTGCCCCCACCAGGAGTATATCTATCTATGCCGGGCAACGCCCCTTGCCCAATCACTAACTTTTTCTATTCATCGCAGAGTGTACCATGGTCGCCCCATCGCTGACAAGTAAACACACGCTGGTACCATCCCTTCCCTTTAAAAGGCCGGCAACCATGAGTTTTTCTTCTCTCCCTTTATGCGCTACAATTAGGAAGGCATCTCTCTGCATTTTTGTTCCACATAAAAGGAATAACATTTATGTCAAATGAAGCTGATACATACAAAAACGCCGCGGGCAGCGCCGCGGCTGAACTGGTCGAGGAGGGCATGGTGATTGGCCTGGGCACGGGCAGCACGGCTGCCTTCCTGGTGAAAGCCCTGGCGCGGCGCGTGCAGGCGGGTCTGCGCATTACCGGCGCGGTACCGACCTCGCAAGAAACAGCCCTCCTCGCTGAAAGCCTGGGTATCCCCCTGGTCTCGCTGGCGGACTACCCGGTTCTCGACCTGGCCATCGATGGCGCGGACGAGATTGATCCACACCTGAATCTGATTAAAGGCGGCGGCGGCGCTCTCCTGCGCGAGAAAATTGTCGCGACTGCCGCGCGCTCCTTTGTGGTAATCAGTGATGCCTCCAAACTCGTTCCACGCCTGGGCACGCACTGCGCCCTGCCAGTAGAGGTGGTCCCCTTCGCGCTCATCGCGGTCCAGCGCCACCTGACAGCACTGGGCGCCCAGGTGCAGCCGCGCGCGCGTGAGCAGCAGCTCTTCGTCACTGACAACCAGAACTATATACTGGACTGTCGCTTTCCCGCTGGCATCAGCGATCCCGAAAAGCTCCAGGCCCAGATCCGTGCAATCGTCGGCGTGGTCGAACACGGCCTCTTTCTTGGCATTGCCCGCGAGGCCCTGGTTGCCGGCCCCGGCGGCCTCCAGCGGTTACTATAGCCATGCTTTCCAGAGCATCAAAACACACCGGAGCTGCGGCTCCGGTGTGGTCAAATGGATCGGTTTGCGCAAAAATGACGTATAGACGTTTATTTCGCCTGCATTGTAGAGCATCTATCAGATGTTATACTGTCGAAAGGATATGCTGCTTTGCTCCTGGCTGAGCCGCGCAATGAGGCCGGATCAGGCATTACAGGATGGAAAGGGTAATACAAAGACGATGCAAGTCATTACGACTGTTCAAGATATGCGCACTACGCGCAGCGCCTGGCCGCCGTCACGTCGCGTGGGCCTGGTGCCGACAATGGGCTATCTGCACGAGGGGCATCTCGCGCTGGTCCGGCAGGCACGCGCGGAAAACGATCTTGTGGCAGTAAGTATCTTCGTGAACCCCACGCAGTTCGGCCCTCACGAGGATCTCGCGCGCTATCCCCGCGATCTGCCCCGCGATCTGCGCCTGCTGGAGAATTGCGGCGCGGATCTCGTGTTTACACCCACACCCGCCGAGATGTATCCCGCGGATTTCGTGACCTATGTCGATCCCGGTGGGCCGCTGGTCAGCGCGGCTGAAGGGGCCAGCCGCCCCGGCCATTTTCGCGGCGTGGCAACGATTGTGCTCAAACTCTTCCAGATCACCCAACCGGCGCGGGCCTATTTCGGTCAAAAGGATGCCCAGCAGGTCGCAGTGATCTCACGCGTGGTTACAGACCTGAATCTGCCAGTAGCCCTGCGCATCCATCCCACCATGCGCGAAGCCGATGGGCTGGCGATGAGCAGCCGCAATGCCTACCTGCAAGCAGACGAGCGCGCTGCTTCAACCGCGCTCTATCGAGCACTGCTCGCGGGCCAGCGGGCCTTTGAAGAACCGCCCGGCGCCGGACCTGCCGGGGTAATCAGCGCCATGCAGGAGACAGTGGCCAGCGAACCACGGGCCAGCCTCGACTATGCCGAGGTGCGCGATCCCGCGACCTTTCTGCCCCTGGAGACGCTGCGCGCACCCGCGTTGCTGCTCATCGCCGCGCATGTCGGCCCGACCAGGCTGATCGATAATTTTCTGCTGCGCCCCGATGGGACCTGGGATCGCGGCACTACGCAAGAAGGGGGAAAAGACTCATGACGCGAGAAAAAGTCACCGTCCAGGCAGTTCAGGCCCGCAAGTCCGGTCCTAAACTGACCATGGTAACGGCCTACGATATGCCCATGGCCGCGATTGTCGACCGGGCAGGAGCAGATATCATTCTGGTTGGCGATTCCCTGGCCGATAACGTTCTCGGTTTTCCCGATACCCTCGCCGCCACTGTCGATATCATGGTCCACCACGCCGCGGCGGTTAGCCGCGCCCGGCCAGACGCGCTGGTCATCGGCGATATGCCCTGGCTGAGCTACCATACTTCAACTGCGGAAACCGTCCACAACGCGGGCCGCCTGGTACGCGAGGGCCATGTTGAAGCGGTCAAGCTGGAAGGCGGGCGCAAACGCCTTCCCATGATCGAGGCCATCCTGGCCGCCGAGATCCCGGTGATGGGTCATCTCGGCCTGACCCCGCAATCAGTGCGCGCCATGGGCGGCTATCGCGTCCAGGGCCGCCAGGCCAATCCCGCGCGCGAGTTGCTGGACGACGCGCTCGCCCTGGCTGCCGCGGGCGTCTTCGCTCTGGTCCTCGAAGGCATGCCCGATGTCCTGGCCAGGACAATCACCGAGACCATCTCGATCCCAACCATCGGCATTGGCGCTGGCCCGCACTGCGACGGCCAGGTACTGGTTCTCCACGACGCCCTTGGCCTCCATGTTGACAAACATCCCGCCAAATTCGTGCGCCAGTACGCCAACCTGGCCGATACCGCCGTCGAAGCCCTGCACTCATTCTTCAATGACATCCAATCCGGCAGCTTTCCCAGCGACGCCGAAAGCTACCACATGCCCGCCGACGCCGAACGCGCCTTCCACTCCCTTGTCAATCCCGACGACTGAAATACAGGAGCTTGCCTCCATTATGTATGAGAGAGGCCAAGGCGCGTGGCCAGCTCGGAGGCAACGCTGTAGGGGTCGCGTTCGCGCGCTGTGACCTCTTCAACAAGATGCTGCCATTCTTCCGCGCTGACGCTCTCCTGGAGCGCGCTGGCAACGGTGTGAAAGATAAGAGTCTCGATCTCGCTGCGCACCTGGCGGTGTGCGCGCCGGGCGAGCTGTCCGCTCGCGTCCAGATACGCGCGATGCTGCTGAATGGCGTCGGCCAGTTCGACCAGCCCCTCGTCTTTGAGCGCGGAGGTTCTCAGCACCGGGATCTTCCAGTAGGGGAGGGTTTTGTCATGCTGGCGCCGCGCGGGATCAAGGCTGAGCATCATGGCCAGTTCGGCCACGGTCTGGTCGGAGCCAGGGCGATCGGCTTTGCTGACCACGAAAATGTCGGCGATCTCCAGGATACCGGCTTTGATGGCCTGCACCTCGTCTCCCATGCCGGGCGCGCAGACGACGAGCACGGTCTGAGCAGCGCGCATGACCTCGACCTCCGCCTGGCCTGTACCGACGGTCTCGATGATGATGGGATCGTAGCCAGCGGCGTCCATGGCGCGCACGGCGTCGCGCGTGGAGGCCGAGAGGCCACCCAGGCTGCCCCGGCTGGCCATGCTGCGAATAAAGATCTGCGGATCTCCGGCCAGCTCCATCATACGAATGCGGTCGCCCAGCAGCGCGCCCCCACTAAAGGGGCTGCTCGGGTCGACCGCGACCACGCCAACTTTGCGCTCGCGCTTGCGCAGTTCGCGTACCAGGCGCGTGACCAGTGTGCTCTTGCCAGCTCCCGGCGCGCCCGTCACGCCGATGATGTGCGCGCGCCCGGTGTGCTGATGGAGTTCCGCCAGGTAGCGGCGCGCGGCTGGAGCTTCGTTTTCAATCAGCGTGACCATGCGAGCCAGCGCCCGCCGATCTCCGCTGAGCAGGCGTTCGACGATATTCTGCAAGGCCGCCTACACCTCCGCGCTCAGGCGGTCCGCCTGGACATTCTCGCGCACAAATGCGATGATTTCGTCGGTGGAAGTGCCAGGTCCAAAACAGCCCCTGATCCCCAGCGCTTTAATGGCGGGAATATCCTCGTCTGGCAAAATACCGCCCGCGGCAATCAACACATCATCGATATCATTCTCTTTGCACAGCTCGATAATTCTGGGAAACAGCGCCATGTGCGCGCCGGAGAGAATGCTCAGCAGAATAGCGTCTACATCTTCTTGAATTGCTGCCTCAACAATCATCTCAGGGGTCTGGCGAATACCTGTGTATATGACTTCCATGCCAGCATCGCGCAGGGCGCGCGCAATGACTTTCGCGCCGCGATCATGGCCATCCAGGCCCGGCTTCGCTACCAGGACACGTATCGGTCGATTCTGAGCCATCTATGGCGACTGCCTTTCTAAACGCGTTCAAATGGATTGAACACATCATTGATTGCGGTAAAAATATCCGCACACCGCACAGAGACCCGCTCTGTGTGTGGCCCTAGCCGGGCAAGGAACCTCATCAAGATGTTGATCGCGCTATTTTCATCGCGGTCCATGACGAGTCCACATTCCGCGCAACCTACCTGCACCGATCCCGCTTCGAGCACAGCTTATCCAATTGTTTATTATACCACTTTCCTCCCTTGAACCCTCCGATGTGATAAAAGCGACTCATGGCCGCATTTGGTGAATCAACAAATTGCTGAGATATTCTACATCTTGAAAAAATACGAGGTTCAAGATAGATCAGGCCGATAAACTCATCATTCACCAAATGCGGCCATGAGCCAAAGCGGCATAGAGCGCGCGCACGGCGCGTTCCTGTTCTTCATATAATGCCTTGAGATCCTGACCCCATTCTACAACGGCGCCTGCTTCACCGCAAGCACCTGCCAGTACCCTTGCACGCTGCGCGATCTCCTCGCGCTCGCGCGCACTCCCCCAGGCCACCGGCAGGAGCGCCAGCACCGCCTGCTCAATCTGCGGCTGCACCAGCTTATACGCGGTGTGCAGATGATAGACGTAGGAGCTCAGCAGGCGAGAATTGAGCAGGGCCAGCAGGAAATAAGCGGTGTCGAGGTCCCTGTCTGGTGCGCGCAAGTGAAGCAAATAGAGCGTTTGCAAAACAACGTGGCCGCGGGTATCAAGAGTGGCCCGCAGGCGTTCGGTGCTTTTGACGACCAGCAGTTTGGGCTGCGTGTAGCGCTCAAGCGGCTTTTTGAGGGCCGAGCGCTCGATGCCCAGTTGCGCGGCTGGCGTGGCATAGGGGCGAAGATCGACGCCACCGCGCAGAACCGGCAAACCATCCGCGAGCTCGGCCAGCGGTCCCAGCAGATGACTGGTGCGCCCGATCTCTTCACCGCGCTTGATATCGACCAGTTCTTCCAGCGGCAGCAGGCGTCTCTGGCCTGTTTGCCCGGCTGGCGCGGCCAGAGCCGCCTCTAAAGCCTGGCGCAGCAGTTCGCTCGCGTGGCCCTGTGAGCCGCTGAGCAGATAGCGCAGTTCCGCGCCCGGCTGGCTGGCCAGCAGCGCCTGTTGTACCCGTTGGGGTTGTAGCGCGGACTCTGGTCCAGCGAGCACCAGGTCAGCTTTCCAGCGTGCCCGCGTCCAGTTGACCTGGTGCGAGGCGCACGGCGGGATTTTGCGCGCCACAATCACAACCGCGCCCACCTCTGCGGCGAAGACATCCGAGAGGTGCCAGAGATGCTGAATGCTGCACTCGCGCAAAAGATGAGCGCGGTCGGAGGCCGCGTTGGCGCGGGCCAGCACTGGATCAGGCACGACCAGCCCGATCCAGCCGCCGGGGCGCACGGCGCGCAGGGCCAGTTCCAGAAAGAGCAGGTAGCTGTCGACCTGCCCGCGCCGCCTGGCCTGGCGATAATGGCTCAGGTCGGCGTTTTTGGTCGCCAGGTAGGGGGGATTGGCCACCAGCAGATCCACGCACGGCTGCCAGGCCAGAGCCAGGCTATCGGCCTGGTGAATATGCAGCGGGGGCGCGTCTGCCTGTGGACCGCAGATCGTCTCCCACGCGGCGCGCACCTGCATCTCCGCCAGGCAGCACGCCACCGGATCGGGGTCCAGCCCCCATAGATTGCGCCGCACGTGTTGCTCGATCTCCGCCTCGTCACATCCCCGCTCGCGTAAAGCCTGGCACAGGCGCAGAGCCGCGCGCGCGAGAAAATTGCCGCTGCCACAGGCCGGATCGAGCACACGCACACGCCGCGGATCAGCCTCCACCGTATACCCGCAGGCGTCGAGCACCTGGTCCACCAGGGCGTGAGGCGTCGAAAAATGCCCGCGCCGCTTGCGCTCGTCAGAAGGCAAACCCGTCTCGTACCAATCCAGCGCTAACACGTCGTGCAACTCCAATATTTTATGAAAATCATCCGTGATTCATCTGCCCGGATGTCGTGAAGGCCGCCGCTCCATTCACCCATTTTCACAACATGCAGATGGGCCTACTGTTCGGCTTCGCCCTTGTGTAGCGTTGAAGCAGAATCGTCACCCACGCGCTCCTGTTCACCATCGACGATGGTGATTTCCAGGGTGATCTCCTGGTTTGCATTCGCCTGTTCGCTGCTGGCAGTCGCTGGCTCTGGATTGGACTCACCAACCTCGATTTCCTGGGCGTGCAGGATATCCAGCGCTTCGCTGGCGGCCTTGCGGCCCGCTTCCTTGATGCTGGAGGCTTTGCCAAGACCCAGCAAAAGATCCTGCTCGTATACTCCGACAATGAAGACACGGTCATTATTCGAGCCGCTCTGCTCCAGCACTCGATAACGTGGCAGAGTTCCCGAGCGCCGCAGCACTGTCTTCTGGAGCCGTCCTTTCGGATTGGTCTCCTGGGCGCGCTCGTGAACCTGCGTGACCATCGGCAGGATTGTGCGCGTCATGAAAGCCCGCGCTACCTCAGAGCCCTGGTCCAGGTGGATCGCGCCCACCAGCGCCTCCAGTACATCTGTACAGAGCGAATCGCGTGAGCGGTCGTTAAAGGTGCGCAAATTGGCAATATCGACGCGAATGTACTCGAACAGCCCCAGATGCTGGCCGATTGTGGCCAGCACACGGCGACTGACCACCTCGGACTTGAGCGCGGTCATCTCCCCCTCGGAACACTGCGGGAACGTGCGATAGATATACTCGACCACAAATGCGCCCAGCAGCGCGTCTCCCAGGAATTCCAGCGTGTCATAAGAATCACGCACTGCCGTCTCCGGGCAACATGAATGATGGGTTAATGCTCGCTCTAATAACGAACGATCATGAAAATGCACCTGTAATAAATTTTCCAGCTCTGTCAGCTTATCAACCGTCTCCATACGCATCATTATAACTCAGAGCCCTTTGAAAGTCACCTTACAGTGCGAAAATAGGGAGAAATCCCCTTGACTCGCACGCGATGATAGCAGAGAATGCGTTTAAACACCGTAACCCATCTGGTAAGAATCAATGAAACCACTTGCTGGCTAACCATCGTAGTGCTTTTTAACAGAAGATCTTTGTGAATGGAGCGACGCCGCTTGCCCGCGTTCCATCACACCAATCTAGCCCATGCCTTCCCAAAGACTTTCTGTGAAGATGCATAAGAATATATCCCGGGATAAGATAAGATGATACATGTGCTTAAAAGCAATCTTGCACGCGTTTCTGGCGTGGCTTTTCTCTGTGCTATCGGCCTGACGCTGCTGCTACCCTCGCTGGCCAGCGCGCTGCCGGCGCACGCGATTTTGCTGACCTCTGATCCGGCGAAAGATGCCGTGTTGAGCAAGGCACCCACGCAGGTAAAGATGTGGTTTAGCGAAGATCTGAACCCTGCGCTGAGCACCGTCCAGGTCATCAATGCCGAGCGCCAGCGCGTTGATGCGAAAAATCCCCACGTCAATGCTGCCAACAGCAAAGAGATGGATATTTCTCTCCAGGCCAATCTCCAGCCAGATGTGTATATCGTGGTCTGGCGCACTGATTCCGCCGACGATGGGCACGTGTTGCTTGGCTCGTTTATCTTTACGCTCGCTAATCCCGATGGCACGGTGCCACAACTGACCGCCGGCGCTAATCCTGGCCAGGGACTGCTCGGCAATGCCAGTGCCAGCACGCCCGGCACACTGGACGGCCCAACGACTTTCAACTTCATCGCAGTCACGCTGGTTGAACTGGCTGCGATCTTCTGGGTGGGCGCGCAACTCTGGTTGAATTTTGTCCTGCAGCCCTCGGCTGAGAAACACCCGCAGGAGCGCGAACGCAATCAGCAGGTCGAGCGGCGCTTTGAGAAATATTTCTCCCTACCTACGCTGGCACTGCTCCTGCTGGCCAATCTTGGCGTGCTCTACGGCCAGGGGCTGACCCTGTCTGGCTCTGACTGGGCCGCGGCTCTCTCGCCTCAAATCCTGGTTGAACAGGCCTCCAGCGGGCGCTTTGGCACCTACTGGCTGCTGCGCGTAGGCATTATCCTGCTGGCTATGCTTGTCAGCTTGTATATGCTGCTGAGCAAACGGCGGCCCCGTGCTATCGAGCAGGCGCTGCCCCTGCTCAATCTCTTCCTGGGCTCGATTCTCTTTATCGCGCTGACGATGTCGGGCCACGCGGCGGCGGTCAACGCGGTCTTCATGCCCTATTCAGTGATCCTCGACTGGCTGCACCTGCTGGCCTCGGCCCTCTGGATAGGTGGGATGCTCTATCTGCTCCTGGTCTATCTACCTGTCCTGAAGAACTATCCGACCCACGAACGCGCGCGCGCCCTGCTCACCATTCTCCCGCAGTTCTCGCCCCTGGCGATTGCGGGCGTGGTCATCATGGCCATCACCGGCCCCCTCAACGCCACCTTCCACATGACCTCGCTCGACCAGTTTATCAACACGGCCTACGGGCGCACCCTGGTCATCAAAATTGTGCTCGTCTGTGGACTGCTCGCCACCAGCGCCTACCACGTTGGCTTGTTGCGCCCGCGCTTAAAAAGGGAATATCAGAAATACACCCACGCCCAGAAGCGCCTGGAGCAGGCTCAGGCCAGCACCAATGGCGCCGTGGCGGAAGAAGATCTGGAACTGGTGACCAGCACCGCGAGCGAGAACGGTGAAAGGGCCAGCGAGCAGCGCACGCACGCCAGCGAAGCGCTGACCGCCGAGCTAAAGCCGCTCCAGCAGCAGGTCAAACGGCGCGAGACACGACTGGCACGTAAGACGGGTCTGATGGCGCGCGTGTTGAGCTGGGAACCCTTGCTGGGCGTGGCCGTGATCGTCTGCGTGGGCCTGTTGAACGTCTTCGGCGGCACACTCACCACCTACATTCCACCCACTTCACAGCAGCAAAATACTGCCTCCAAACCGTTTAATGGTACACAGCAGACCAGCGATGGCAAATACACCATCGCGCTAAATGTCACACCCGACCGCTTCGGCACTAACACCTTTACCGTGCAGATCACCGACCGCCAGACTGGCCAGAAGCTCGGCGCCAACCAGGCTGGCGTCACCGTCTACACCACTATGCTCGATATGGCCATGGGCACCGATAACTTCTCCCTCCGGCCCGACAACACAGGCGGCTTCAGCGGCATCGGCGACCTCGCAATGGGGGGCGACTGGCAGATCATGATCCAGGTCCGCACCCTCGACAATACCCTGCACAAAGCCATTTTCAAAATCTACGCGCCGTTCTAAATCAGAACCCTCGCGCCTGCGGCACTCGCAAGGT
>DASVMX010000408.1:0-15665 GCA_036384215.1 Ktedonobacteraceae bacterium
ACCGTCGCGGCCATCTTGCCTCGTTCCCTTGGCCTCGCTCACAACAGTCACCTATTTGCTGTTTTTCTTTCCTTTTTTTTCAATCAGGGCTTCGTCGGCGGCCATGACAGCGTCAGCGTTGTCCTGCGTGGTTACGACCTGGTAGCCGGCCAGCAGGAAGGGCTGGACAAAGAAGTCCTGGGGAGTCAGGTGGTGGATGCCGTACAGTGGATGGCGATGGTGGATATCGCAGAGCACCATCAAGTTATTCTCGGAATCGACAAAGCCGTTCAAACTCTCAAGGTCTTTGACCTGGGGGAAGACCAGGCCGACCTTGGCGGGATCGCAGGCGGCGACCAGGCTGCGCTCGATGGGATAGTGGTGCGTTTCCAGAGCGGTCGCGCCAAAGGGATTCTGCGCGGGGTCTTTGAGGGTTGAGTGCCGGACTCCGCACATCGCGCACGGCTCATCCAGGTCATAGATCAGGTGATGATGGGCTTTGGTATACTCTGGCGTCTCTTCGCGCGGGGGATGAGGAGGCGTCATCTCAACGGAGGCTATGCCCTCGGTTGTGGCGTGGACACGCGAGAGAATCTCGCTGACGCCGCCATTGTCATCGTCATTGCCACCATTCTTTTTGAGATCGTGCGTGGTCGTCGTGCTCACCTCGACGCTGGCGTCGACTTCGGTTTTCTGATGAACTTTTCCATGACCATCGGACATCTCAGTCGTTTTCACATCCGCGGTCACCGTCTCAGTCGTCTTCCGCACCTGCCCCTGCGTAGCAACTGTGGTATGCGTGGTTTGCTGCAAAAGCTCCTCGTGCGTGTGGCCGTGAATCAGCTTGCTAGCAACCTTGTCCGCGTGGTTCTTGTTGGGAACCGCTTTGAGTAGGGGATTGAAACGATGTGGCTTAAACATAATAGCGCCTCCATGACAAATACTTCAACATATATTCTCGAAATTGCCGCTCTGGACGCGCTACCATTGAAACGCGAGGTGTTTGGCTGACTGGCTGAATGGCGCGGTTGTGTTCCGGGGACCGCGCAACGAACGAAGCGGTACGCCTTCCATAGCAAACGCTACCATTGTATTAGGTCGGCTGTTTGCTGTCAATTGCCAGATTCTCGTAGCTGCTGAGCGCACCGCAGGCGCGCCTGCGGTGGGGACCCTATGAACATTGATGATTCAAGATCAGGCCAGTTGCCTGTGCGCGGCTTCAAGACTGTTCAGGGTGCTGCGAATGGCGCTCTGCAGCGTCCCTGACGCAACCTGGTAGTTCATGGCGCGCAGTGGTTCCAGCGCGCGTGGATCACCCAGCTTGCCCAACAGGCGGACGATCTGGATCTGGAGATTAGATTCCTTCCCACTGGCGGTCAGGTCAGCGAGCAGGGCCAGCAGGGGCTCTACAGCTTGCTGCGCGGGAAAGTGCCAGAATATATTCAACACATGATAGAGATTGTTGAGAGGGATGTCGGGCAGGCGTTGCAAAACGGCGTCTACCAGCGTGGGACTACCCAACGCGGTCAGCGCGCTCGTGAGCGGCCAGAGAAAGCTGATTTTCTCGCTGCACACGGCATCGAGCAGCGC
Organism: Ktedonobacteraceae bacterium; assembly: GCA_036384215.1. GTDB lineage: Bacteria > Chloroflexota > Ktedonobacteria > Ktedonobacterales > Ktedonobacteraceae > Paraktedonobacter. The sequence goes on from DASVMX010000408.1 coordinate 1,570, forward strand.
GGGAACCGCCCGCGTGGCGTGGAGCTTGTTCAGCATGTTCGCCGCGGAAATCACGACATATTCACCATCGGAGGAAAGGCTAGCAATCAAACAATCGATAATTTGTTCCGTTTGCGCCGGAGAAAAATCAGACTGAAGCTGGATAAGCGCGAAAATCGCGTTCTGGCGCGCTTGCTCGTTGTCATCAGATAGCAGGTGAAAGAGTGGATCTATGGCGGCAGGATCTTTTAGCTGGCCCAGCGACCAGGCCGCGAACTGGCGTACATCGGCAGAGCGGTCCCCAAGTACACTGATGAGCGGCTGGACTATCCCCCGGCGCGGCTTCTTGCCAAGCACCCTGGCGACACAGACACGCTCAGCCGGCGGGCGCGTTTGATCCAGCAAAATCTCAATCAGAGCAGGGGTTAAGCTCTCCCCTAATCTGCTCAGCGCCTCAACAATTGCTTCCTGAGCCCATCCGGTGCGCTCGCACATTGCCAGCAGCGGCTCGATCACGCCGGACACATCGAAATTGCCTACGGCACGGGCGAGATAATAAAATTCCTCTTCCTCGGCCTGTTTCAGGTAAGTGAGCAGGAGAGGCAGAGAGCCGGGATCGCGCAACTGGCCCAGCGAGCGGGCCGCGGCCTGGCGAATACGTGGATTGGGATCATTGAGCAGATCCTGAAGCGGTCGTACCACGCCGCGCTCGCCGAAATTGCCCAACGTCCCCGCGACTTTGGCGCGCACGCTGGCGCTTTTGTCCTTGAGCAGCCCCAGCAGCGGCACCACGGCCCGCGTGTCCCTCAGCCTTCCCAGCGCTTCCACAGCCTTTGCGCGCACAGCGCTGCGCCCATCTTCCAACAAGATCAGCAGTGGCTCCACAGCCAGAGCTCGCTGGTAACGTATCAGCTTTCTAATCGCCTCTTTGCGCACTTTATAATCCGCGTCGGCCAGTTCGACCTGCAGAGCCTCAAGCGTTGGTTTAGTAGATTGACGAGCCATAACATGGACCTCCTGGCTTTTCTGCACTTTTTCTGGTCTTCTCAACGAAATATCTGACCAGACCTCTGTTCAAATTTATATGCACTCATCTATTCTCAGAGAACAGGGTTTTTCTGGCAATCCGGCCAGCTCAGATCTCAAAGGAGCACACCGGTGTGCTCCTTTGAACGATGGTGTTTAGATGACCAGGAATCCGCCCAACAGGATGACGCATCCGCCAATGATTTGCAGGGGAGTCAGCGATTCGTGGAGGATGAGCAGGGCGAAGACGGTGCCGAAAAGCGGCAGGGTCTGCATGAGCGCGGCTGATTCCCAGGCTTGCAGCAGGCCGAGGCCCATCTGCTGGAGCAGGTAGCCCAGGCCGAAGCTGCTTACGATATAGATGGCCAGTACGACGAGCAGCGAGGCGGTGAGCGGGACGAGCAGGATCGATGTTTGAAAGGGGAGGAAGGGCAGAATCACCACCGAGCCAACGAAGAGGCGCAGCAGGATGATCTGTAAGGGATCGCCCTGGCTGGCCAGGCGTTTGCCGGGGATGTAGGAGAAACCCAGGCCACAGGCCGCCAGCAGCACGAGCAGATCTCCCTGCCCTCCTTGAATCTGGAGGGGACCGCTCAGATCGCGCACGATTACCAGCAGGCTACCTGCGATCAAGAGTGCGATGCCCGCAACCTGTTTCCAGCTCATCTTCTCCTTGAGGAAGAGCATGGCCAGGAAGATCGCCGCTGGTCCCTGCGCTTGCAGCAGGAAGTTGCCAGTGATGGCGCTAGTCTGGGCCAATCCCATAATAACGCACAGAAGCGGCATGGCGGTGCCAATACCTGCTAGCAGGACCAGGTCAATCCAGCCCGTTTTTGTCAACCGCGGCAGCAGGGGTTTGCGCCGCGCGAGCTGGACCGCTGAGACGCATAGGCCCCCGCAGAAGAGCGAGAACCAGGAGACTACAAAAGGATTAAATGCCTCGCCCAGCAGCTTGGCCAGGACTGTGCCCAGGCCGAACATGGCAGAGGCGATTGAGATGTACAAAAATCCGCGCCTGCGCACAGGATTACCCTTCTTTCTTTGTGTTAGTGATCAGTTTATCTGGAGGGACGCTGGTTGATTCGCGTTCAGCGAAGCCCAGAGCGATAGTATCGACGAAAGGCGCTACATCGATCTCCAGGCAGGTGAGCAGTAGTTCCATGGCTCTGCGGCCAATTTCCAGGGCCGGGATGCTGACAGTGGTGAGCGGCGGATCAAGCAACTGCGCGACCAGGCTGTCGGCGAAACCGACCACCGAGAGGTCAAAGGGTACGCGCAGACCCGCCAGGCGGGCTGCTCTGTAGACCCCGGCGGCCAGCAGATCGTCGTCACAGAAAAACGCGCTTGGCGGCTCTGGTCCGCGCAGAAGGTCCAGCGCGACCTGGCAGGCTTCCGCGACATCGAGTCCGGCGGTCACCTGGTAGTCCGCGCGCACAGGCAGACCCGCCTTTGTGAGCAGGCGCTGATAGGTGCGCTGGCGTACACGGAACGTTTCTATATCGATATTCGCGCCCAGGTGCGCGATACGTCGGTGCCCCAGGTCCAGCAGATGCCCCAGCGCCCTCGTCGAGCCAGTCTCTATATCCAGCAGAAGCGAAGGGAATTCGGGCGAGCTGCCATCGACAATCACCGCGTTGCCGCGCAGCAGATCCAGGTTCGCGCAATCCGGCAGACCCACCGCGCAGAGAATAAAACCGTCAAACGCGCGCGTCGCCAGGGAGTGAACGACGCGCTGTTGCCAGTCTGCATCGTTGCCCGTGCTTACCTGCACAACCGTGTAATCGCGCTCGCGCGCCGCCTGCTCCGCGCCCTGGAGCACAGCCGCGAAAAAGGGGTTGCTCACATCCGGGATAATCAGGGCCGTGACATGCGTGCGGCCCAGGCGCAGCGTGCGCGCGGCCATGTGCGGTTGATAGCCCAGCTCGCGCGCCACCCGCAATACCGCCTCCTGTGTGCTCTGCGACACGCGGCCCGTTGCCTTCCCGCTCAACACCAGCGAAACCGTCGACTGCGAAACGCCTGCCAGCTTCGCCACGTCAAAACTCGTCGGCGCCCCTGGACGTGCCTTCTTCTCTCCCGCCATACAAATCGCCCTCTCTCCCTGTTTTCTTGCATTGCTTACAACAGAAATCGCTCACATCATACGTATGACTACCTATATACGCTCCTGCTCTGAGTTTTCACATAGAGGAACAAATTGCAGAAGTCATACGTATGATGCATGACTAGTATACCTGACACGTTTGCCTATCGTCAAGTCCACACCGGAGGCACGGCTCCGGCGCGTCCGGTGTGCTCTTGACACTCATTGGGGAGGTACCCCTCGCCTGACCCGTTGCTTTCTCTTTGGTATGATAATCGTATTGCGTGGAATTGGGGTTGACAAAGCCGAATTGATGGTGTATTCTCAGAAAAGCAATCAATGACGTACGGTGTGCTCCGGCAAGGTCGCTGTTGAGCCCTGTATGTTTTTGTTTTTTTCGTTCGTTAAGCAGAAAATGATAATGATGGAGCTATAGATGCACACGATCACCAGTACAACGAAATATCCAGCCACGGCGGCTGGTAACTCGTGTACTTCGTGTGCTCAGCGCATGCCTGGTAAGTCTGCTCGTAGGTCCGCTCGGACTATGTGCGGAATGTGGGCTGCCGCAAGCGCTGCCACAAGTATTCTCCTCATCCAAACCGGCGTCTCAGCGTCGGTTTCTTTATTTGTCCTGCTCATTGCCCTTGGCAATCTTCTCCTTGTTACCCTCATTGGCTTGCTGAGCCTTACCGGGTTGCTTAGCCTTAGCGGCCTTACCGGGTTGGTTGTGAACCTGGTAGGGCTTATTAAGGGGCTAGCCCCTGGTACAATGATGGGAGATTAACAGGAAGCAACGGCGCGACCTATCCAGAGCAGGTAACCTAACGAGGACCTCCCTACTGCGGGCGGCTCTCGTTTTTTTATTGTTCTTATTCATTACATCGTTGCACATTACATCGTAAGGAGTTCTTATGCAGGCAGCTGTACCTATGACCCAGACCACGGGGACAAAGCAGACAACTCAGGCAGCCCGTTCTCCTGAGAACGAGGAAGCGCGCGAACTTGCAGGCAGTCAGATCCTCTGTGAGGCACTGGTGCGCGAAGGTGTTGAGTTACTCTACGGCTATCCTGGTGGCACGATTATGCCTTTCTATGATTCGTTGACCTCGTATCCCAGCCTCCATCACGTTCTGGTGCGCCATGAACAGGCGGCGGCACACGCGGCTGATGGCTATGCTCGCGCGACTGGCAAGGTTGGTGTGTGCGTCGCGACCAGCGGCCCCGGCGCGACCAACCTGGTGACTGGCCTGGCGACGGCTTTCATGGATTCTATTCCGGTGGTGGCAATTACCGGGCAGGTCATGTGGGCGCTGGTCGGGCGCGACGGTTTCCAGGAGACCGATATTCTGGGTATTACTCAGCCGATTACCAAGCACAACTTTATTGTACAGCGCGTCGAGGATCTGGCGGACATTGTTCACGAGGCTTTCCGCCTGGCGCGCGGTGGTCGTCCCGGTCCTGTGCTGGTGGACGTTCCGAAAGATATTCAGTTCGCGAAGACGCTCTATCGTCCCAGCGCCTCGGTGAAATCCTTTGAGCATTTCCGTTCCACGCGCAAGCCGGAGATCGAGTCCGAGACGATTGCAGACGCTGTTGAGCTGATCGCCCAGGCCAAACGCCCGCTGATTATGGCCGGACACGGCATCGTGCTCTCCCAGGCCTACGCGGAACTACAGGCCTTCGCCGAGAAGAGCGACATTCCGGTTATCACTACCCTGCTCGGCCTGAGTGCTATTCCTGAGACGCATCCGCTGGTGATCGGCATGCCAGGCATGCATGGTCCGGCGCACGTTAATAACTCGATTGGTTCCTCAGATCTGCTGATAGCCGTGGGTATGCGCTTCGATGACCGCGTGACCGGTAAGGTTTCGGGCTTCGCGACCAACGCGCAGATTATTCACATCGACATCGATCCCTCGGAGATGCACAAGGTCAAGCCGGCCACCGTGCCGATTGTGGCGGACGCCAAAGAGGCGCTGGCTGCGTTGACCGAGGCGATCCCGCAGGGCGATCACAAGGCCTGGCTGGCGGAGATCCGCGGCTGGGAGAAGGCGGCCAATGAGCGCGGGAGGGTGTTACAGAACGAGGATCTACCCGATCCCACCGCCATCCTGGACGCCATCCGCAACGAGACCAACGGCGAGGCCATCGTCGTCACCGACGTAGGTCAGCACCAGATGTGGACCGCGCGTTTCTACACCTGGACGCGCCCGAACAGCCATATCACCTCTGGGGGTCTGGGCACGATGGGCTTTGCGCTGCCAGCGGCCATGGGTGTAAAGATGGGCCTGCCGCAGGAGACCGTCTGGGTGGTGGCTGGTGACGGCGGTATCCAGATGAACATTCAGGAACTGGCCACTCTCAAACAGCAGGGCGTGGCGGTCAAGATCGCGATCATGAACAACGGCTACCTCGGCATGGTACGCCAGTGGCAGGAATTCTTCCACAATCACAACTACTCCGAGACGCCCATGACTGGCCCCGATTACGTCAAACTGGCCGACGCCTACGGCCTCAAGGGCATGCGCATCACCCGGCGCGAGGATGTGGCTCAGGCGGTCCATGAGGCCATGGAGACCGAAGGCACAGTGATCATCGACTTCGTAATCGAGGCCGAGAGCAACGTCTACCCCATGGTCGCCCAGGGCAAGCCTATCACCGAAATGATCCTGGAAGACTAGCTGCGCATCGGTTGTAATGCGAACGGCCCCATGCGTGTGCAGGCAGAGGGGAGCCTCTGACGCACACGCAATGCAGCACCGGAGCTGCGCCTCCGGTGTGGAGGACGCCTCCGCTGGCGATGCGCCTTCGGCGTGGACCCTGCACACGTGTTAACGAAACAACTTTGAAAGGCAGAAGAAGATAATGACAAGCGAGACACCGGGCACGCAGGTAGCGGATGCCTCAGGCGCGGAAGAGACCCGGACGCAGCCGCCACGGGCAGGCCAGTCAAGCGTGCCTGTGGAAACTGCGCGCACGTATACCCTGGTTATTTTGATCGACGAGAAGCCGGGCGCTGTGGATCGCGTGGTGGGTCTGCTGCGCCGACGCCGCGCGAATATGCAGTCGCTGACCATCAGCCACAGTGAGCAGCCGGACGTGACGCGGATTACCGCGGTAGCCACGGACTCAGATGTGGCCGTGGGACAACTGATCGAGCAGATGCGCAAGGTCATCGATGTGCGCGAGGTGAATAACCTCTCGTCCGAGCAGACGGTCACGCGCGAACTGGCTCTGATCAAGGTCGCGTGCACGCCAGAACAGACCTGCCAGATTATCGAACTGGCCCGCCAGAACGGCGCGCTGATCGCCGATGTCGCGACTGAGAGCGTGACCCTGGAGATTACTGGTAGCGCGGCCCAGTTGGAGGCACTGCTCGCGCTGCTCCAACCTTATGGCATTCGCGAAGTCGCGCGCACCGGCAGCGTAGCTCTGCCACGTGGCACTGAAGAGCGCGGAGCGTAAAAGCTCCTCCTTGAAGATTACAACATACAGGAGATAGAGAATAATGGCACAGGTATTTTACGAGTCTGATTCGAATCTTGAACTTGTCCAGAGCAAACGGGTGGCGGTGATTGGCTATGGCAGCCAGGGCCACGCGCACTCGTTGAACCTGAAAGAGAGTGGTGTGGACGTGGTGGTTGGCCTGCCGGCTGGCAGCAAGAGCCGCGCCAAAGCCGAGGCCGCTGGTCTGCGCGTTGCCACTCCCGCCGAGGCCGCGGAACAGGCCGATGTGATTATGATCCTGATCCCCGATGAACTGCACAAGTCCGTCTTCGAGAAGGACATCCGCCCTGGCCTGGCGCCTGGCAAGATGCTGATGACTGCCCACGGCTTTAGCATTCACTTTGGTCAGATCGTACCCCCGGCTGACATCGACGTGGCCATGATCGCGCCCAAGGCTCCCGGCCACATGGTACGCCGCACCTACCAGGAAGGCGTCGGCACGCCCGCTCTGATCGCGGTCCACCAGGACGCCACCGGCAGCGCCCACGCCCTGGCCCTCTCCTACGCTCGCGGCATTGGTACCGCCCGCGCGGGTGTGCTTCAGACCACCTTTCGCGAGGAGACCGAGACCGACCTCTTCGGCGAACAGGCCGTGCTCTGCGGTGGTGTGACCGCGCTGATTCGCGCTGGCTTCGAGACGCTGGTCGAGGCTGGCTACGAGCCAGAATCAGCCTACTTCGAGTGTATGCACGAGATGAAGCTGATCGTCGATCTGCTCTACCAGGGCGGCATGAGCTACATGCGCTACTCGATCAGCAACACTGCCGAGTATGGCGACTACGTCACCGGCCCGCGCATCGTCACCGAGGAGACTAAGAATGAGATGCGCAAGGTGCTGCACGAGATCCAGGATGGCACCTTTGCCAAGAACTGGATTCTGGAGAACCAGGCCGGCCAGGCAAGCTTTAAGGCCATGCGCCGCAGAAACGCCGAACACGAGATCGAGCATGTCGGCAAACAACTACGCGCTATGATGCCCTGGTTGAATCCCGTTATCAGCAACGCTGAGAGCGCTGACGAGAAAAAAACGGCGACCTCTCAGCCCAAAAACTAGCACTGCGGAGCGGCGCGTTTGTTCGTTCGGCAAACGCGCCGCTGGCGCCCCCGGAGAGCAATGTGACACCAGCTTGATGCTCCCGCTCTCCCAGTAAGGAGTTACGAACAATGGCAGATCCTGCGGTAGTTCGGGTTTTTGACACAACCCTACGCGACGGCGAACAGTCCCCTGGAGCGACTATGACCACCGAAGAGAAGCTCCTGGCGGCAGATCAGTTAGTGCGTCTGAATGTAGATGTCATCGAAGCCGGTTTCCCTGCGGCCTCTCCCGGCGACCTGGCGGCGGTTAAGGAGATCGCGCGCTACGTTCGCGGCCCGGCAGTTGCGGCTCTGGCCCGCGCGATTCTTCCCGATATCGACGCGGCCTGGGAGGCTGTGCGCGAGGCTGAGCATCCCACCCTTCATCTCTTTATCGCGACCTCTGATATCCATCTCAAACACAAGCTTAACATCAGCCAGGAAGAGGCGCTACAACGTATCAAAGCGATGGTAGAGTACGCGCGCAGGCTCTGCCCAACCGTCGAATTTTCCGCGGAAGACGCCACCCGCACCGAGCGGGATTATCTTTGCCGGGTGTGTGAAACCGCGATTAGAGCGGGCGCGACGATCATCGACCTGCCCGATACCGTGGGGTATATGATGCCCAACGAGTACGGCGAGATGTTCTGCTATGTGCGCGAGCACGCGCGAGGAATTGAAAACGTGACCTTGAGCGCGCACTGTCACAACGACCTGGGTATGGCCACCGCCAACACCCTGGCCGCGATCTCAGCCGGTGTGCGCCAGATCGAGGTCACAATCAACGGCCTGGGCGAGCGAGCGGGCGATACCGCCATGGAAGAGGTGGTGATGGCCCTGTACTCGCGGCCCGACACATTTGGCGATCTCACGACCAACATTGATACGCGCGAGTTTGTCAGAGCCAGCCAGCTTGTCAGCGCTCTGACGGGCATTCCTGTGCAGCCTAACAAAGCGATTGTAGGCGCGAACGCCTTTGTGCATCAGGCGGGTATTCACCAGGACGGCATGCTCAAGAATCGTCAGACCTACGAGTTCATCACGCCCCAATCGGTGGGCTGGAGCGACCGCAGGCTGGTGCTGGGCCGCAACTCCGGGCGTCACGGCCTGGACGCGCGCTTGCGCGAGCTCGGCCATTACCTGAGCGCGCACGAGCTCAAAAACGCCTATCGCCGCTTTATCGTCCTGGCCGACCAGCAAAAACAGGCCACCGACGACGACCTGATCTACATCGCCGAAAGCAGCAAAGAAACGCCCGCGGCGATTTAATCTCTGCCGCGGTGGGACCGGTGTGGAGTGCTTCGCAAGGTGGGAGAGAATGTACCCTGGAAACATTTCTTCACAACCGGCCCCAATAGTAAACACGTATGAGGATGAGAGAATGCGTTCAGACCAGATTAAGCTTGGCTTCGAGCGGGCGCCGCACCGAGGGTTGTTGCGCGCCACTGGCGTTGTTGGAGAAAAAGATTTCAACAAGCCATTTATTGCTGTGTGTAACTCTTACGTTGACGTTGTGCCGGGCCATGTTCACCTCCAGGCCTTTGCTAAATTTGTGAAAGAGGCCATTCGCGCGGCTGGCGGCGTGCCCTTTGAGTTTAACACCATTGGCGTCGACGATGGCATTGCGATGGGCCATATCGGCATGAAATATTCGCTGCCCAGCCGCGAACTGATCGCCGACTGCGTGGAAACCATGGTCGAGGCGCACCGCTTCGATGGCATGGTCTGTATCCCCAACTGCGATAAGATCGTGCCGGGCATGCTCCTGGCCGCCATGCGCATTGATATCCCGACAATCTTTGTCAGCGGTGGCCCGATGAAGGCTGGCGTGACTGCTGATGGGCGCAGCGTGGACCTGATCAGCATTTTCGAGGGCGTGGGTGCGTACCAGGCGGGCAAGATCAGCGAGAGCGAGTTGACCGAGCTGGAGCAGGTCGCCTGCCCCACCTGCGGCTCCTGCTCTGGCATGTTCACGGCCAATTCGATGAACTGTCTGATGGAGGCGCTGGGCCTGGCCCTGCCGGGCAACGGTTCGTACCTTGCTACCTCCGAGGAGCGCAAGGAGCTGGCGCGCCGCGCTGGCGCGCAGATCATGCGCCTGATCGAGGCCAACCTTACCCCGCGCCAGATCGTCAACCGGGAGAGCCTGGACAACGCTTTCGCGCTGGACATGGCCATGGGCGGCTCGACTAACACCGTGCTGCACACCCTGGCGCTGGCGCGCGAGGGCGGCATCGACTACTCGCTGGAGCGCATCAACGAGGTCGCGGCCCGCGTGCCCCATCTGTGCAAAGTCAGCCCCGCCGGAAAGTGGCACATGGAGGACGTGGACCGCGCGGGCGGCATCAGCGCCATCCTGCACGAACTGGCAAAGAAACCCGGCGCGCTCAACCTTGATCGTCCCACTGTCACCCTGCGCACGCTGGGCGAGAACATCGCGGAAGCGGAGATCAAAGAGCCGGAGGTCATTCATCCCCTGGAGAATCCGCACAGTGAGCGCGGCGGCCTGGCCATCCTCTTTGGTAACCTGGCCCCCGATGGAGCCGTGGTCAAAGTCGCGGCGGTTGACAGGGCCATGATCAAGCACACAGGCCCGGCGAAGATCTACAATTCCATGGAAGACGCCTGCGCGGGCATTCTCAACCGCCAGGTCCAGGCCGGGGATGTCGTGGTCATTCGCTACGAAGGCCCGCGCGGCGGTCCTGGCATGCAGGAGATGCTCGCCCCCACGGCCAACATCATGGGTATGGGCCTGGGCGATAAGGTCGCGCTGATCACCGATGGACGTTTCTCCGGCGGCACGCGCGGCGCCTGTATCGGCCACGTCTCGCCGGAAGCCGCCGCCGGTGGTCCCATTGCCGCCCTGCAAGATGGCGACATTATCCACATCGACCTGATCGAGCGCACCCTGGACGTTGATCTCACGCCCGAGCAGCTCGCCGAGCGCCTGGAGAACGTCAAATCGCCCAGAGAGATGGTTAAGAGCCGCTGGCTGCGCCGCTACGCCTCGCTCGTCACATCGGCAAACACCGGCGCGGTCATGGCCGACATCTAAGAATTTCTCCTTTTTTCTGTGTCCTGTGTGTTGAGAGACGCCGGCACTCACAACTTCTGGCCCTTGTTGTGAGCGCCGGCGTCTCTCTGTGCTATTGCTGTTATAGTTATTCTTGCACTGTCCAGAGGTGAACCAGGCCATTGCTATCGCCGGAGACAAGGCGATTGTCCACAGGTGAAGCTGCGACCGCTTTAACAGGGGCCTGGTGAGCTGTATAGGTTATAAGCGGCTTTTCCTGATAGCTATAATGAACAGGCCAGATTTGCACGGTTTTATCGTCACTCGCGGAGGCAATGAGCTGGCCATAATAACCAGTACGTTTGGTAAGTGCAGTTACAGCATTTGCCGCTGCTCTATGCCCGCGATACTCAATATTCCCGCTCGGCGACCACTCTGACTGAAGCAGCCACAGGTGTATTGCTCCGCTAGCAATCGCGGCTGCGAGATACATGTCTGGATAAGCGTACTGAACAGGGAAAGCAACCAGCCCGTTTACCGGACCAAAGGCATTGAGGGACAAGATATTTTTTCCTGTGCCTGCATCCCAGATCTGCACTGTACCATCGGCTCCACCAGAGGCAATGGCCTTTTGAAGGGTAGACAGAGTGGGCGTTGGCGTGGGATAAGAGGGCGTGCTGGCAGGCGGCGGCGTGGGTGGTGGCGTGGGCGTGGCGCCGGGCGTTGGAGTGAAATTGATACCAGGGCCGGAGAGTGGTGTAAAGGAATTTCCTGTGGCGGCAGAAGCGGTTGTGCCCGCGCCGGGCAGCCAGAGCACGGCGTTGATATCGCCCTTGTGCCCGCGATAGCTTGCACCTCTTTTGCCGGTGGTGGCGTTCCAGGTGTAGATATCCTGGTCGGTGCCGCCGGAGACGATCCAGGGCGAATTGTGTTTCCAGTCCAGGGTCAGCACGCGGCCATCGCCGCGCCAGGTCAGGTCGCGGTGATCGCGCAGGGCGTCCCAGACCTGGACTGTACCGTCGTCATTGCCCGCCGAGGCGATCACGTCCTGACGGTCGCTGGCCCAGGAGATACAGGTCACGGTCTGGTTGTAGCCAGAAAGCGTGTACAGTAAAGCTCCGTCAGATGCACGCCAGACCTGGACTGTCCTATCGACGCTGCCGGAAGCGACCATCGTGCCATCCGGCGACCAGCTCAAGGCCGTGATCGGGCCAGTGTGGCCCCGATAGATGAACGCCTGTTTGGGAACAGGTGGGCTGGGAGGCGGCTGGGCCGCGACACCAGAGAAGCGGGGGCGGTTTAATACAGTGATGAGCGACCCGCACAGGCCAAGAGCGCCCGCGCCTGCTACTACACCGCAGCCGATCTTGAGTCCGCGCACCAGCATCCCGCGCCGCGTCAGAGCCGGGCGAGGCGCCAGGTTTGGAGTAGGGGCCACTGGCGGCATGGGCCAGATTTGTGGTGGTGGAGTTCCGAAGCGAGGAGGCTGCCATTCTCTTTGCCGGATGCCCTCGGCCAGCCGCTGTAGAATCCCCTGAACTTCAATGGCGCTGGCGGGCCGCTCTTCCTGCGCGGTGGCGACCATGCGCTGAATCAGGGTATCTAGCTCGGCCAGTTCGGCGGAATCGGCGATGGGCAGCGGGGCGAAGCGGAAGGGGCTATCGGCGGGATCGTGGCCGGTCAGCAGGCAGTGCAGCAGCGCGCCCAGGCTGTAGAGGTCCGCCTGTGGGGTGGTCTGGGCGCGACCGTACTGTTCGGGAGCCGCGTAGCCTGGAGAACCAAAGGGCATGGTATCTCTGGTCTTGCCCGGACTGAAGAGGCGCGCGATTCCAAAGTCGATCAGATAGATGCGCCCCCGGGGCGTGCGCATGACATTGCTCGGCTTGAGATCGCGGAAGATAATGGCCGGTTCGCGTGTGTGCAGGTAGTTGAGCACAGAGCAGAGCTGGAGCCCGATCTCCAGCGTCTCTTTCAAGGACAGACTGGCGCGCGGCTTGCTTTTGAGATACGTCTCCAACGTCTCGCCCTCGATAAAATCCATTACCACGTACCAGTGCTCTGGATCAGTAAAAGTGTCGTGGATGGCTGGCAGATTGGGATGGCGCAGCTTCGAAAGCAGGCTGACCTCGCGGTTAAAGCCATCCGTTGCCTCAATCACCTCTTGAGTCGACAGACCGCGCAGAGTAATCTGCTTTACCGCGACAACTCGTCCGGCGTCCGCGGTATCCACCGAGCGATAGACGCCGCCAAAGCCGCCTGACCCCACCTGGGTCAGCAGTTGGTAGCGTCCCTGGAGCACAATCCCCCGAGCTGTCTCCTCCGGCCCAGCGAAGGGACGCTGGCACGAAAAACAGGTCTGGCTCTCCACCGCGTTGGCGGCGCCACAGTGGGGACAATAGCGCATTAATTCTGACATCGCTTTCCTCCTATGGGAAAATATGCGAGCATTCCTTACTAGGTAATACGCTATTTTCAGCTCTTTTGTCCCTGAGACTACTTTGGGACGCAAAAAACCGCTACCAGACATACGGGATGAGGCGATATTTTACCTGCGCCATATAGCTATCATAGCCATGTAGATCCGCGCGTAATACCTTTTCTTCCATCGTTGAGCGCCAGGCGAGCAGCAGCGCTGCTCCCAGCGCGAGCAGTACGCCGTACCACGAGCCCAGCAGGAGCGGCGCTCCCAGGAACAGCAGCAGCGAGCCGGAATACATCGGGTGCCGTACATAATGATATGGCCCCGTCGAGATTACCGTCTGCCCGCGCTCCTTCTGCACGCGGACCACCGACGCCATGTACGGATTCTCCCGGCCTGTCAGGTAGTACATGAGAAACGAGGCCAGGAACAGCACGCCTCCGATTACCTGGAGCCAGAGCGGCATCTGCGACCAGTGAAAGCGCGCGGCATCCAGCGGCATCACAATCAACCAGGCAATCGCGTAGACCAGGAGGGTGCTCAAAAACACCTTGTCCCATGTCTTCTGATCTGCCTGCGCTACCTTCATGCGCTCAGCCAGCAGATCAGGCCTCTTGACGTACATCCACGCCGCGTACGCGCTGGTACAGCCAGTGAACAGCGCCAGAAAGACCCAGCCAGCTCCCCAGGCCAGCGTACCCGCAGCCAGAAACAAAGGCACTGCCACCACCACTATTCCCAGCACAGCCTGCCCGATGATCTTTTTGATGTCAACGCCCATAGTTTGCCTTCTTCCTTGAGATCTTACCGGCATACCCACCTTCCAGGCTGGCCGGTTCTCTCGTTGAATTAGTAAACAGAGTCTCGGTTTATTATTATAAATATATGTCTGTGAATGGGCTATTGTCAAGGTAGAAGGGCTATACACCAGAGGAATTCAAAGTGGGAGAGACAGGAAAGTGCCGGATTTATTGCGCTGGAGCGCAATAAAT
>DASVMX010000409.1:0-20229 GCA_036384215.1 Ktedonobacteraceae bacterium
CCCGGTGCCAGGTCTTTCAGGTTTATGCAAAGTCGGGCAGCAGCTTGTCCAGTGTTTGCTCGAAGACGTTGTATGCACGGCTGCCGAAGAGGGCGAAGGTGACCTGGCGCAGAGTGGTCGGCTTTTTGAGATGCTCGATCACGGTGGTCAGCGCGATAGGCGCGGCCAGAGTCAGCGGATAGCCATAGGCCCCGGTGCTGAGCGAAGGAAAGACGATACTCTGTACCTGGTGTTCTTCGGCCAGGTTGAGACAGGTCTGGTAGGCGCTGCGCAGTAGTTGCTCGTCTTCGGGCCGCTCATTGTAGATGGGGCCAACGGCGTGAAAGATATACTTCGCCGGCAGGTTGCCCGCGCTGGTGACTTTTGCGCTGCCGGTGGGACAGCCGCCCAGTTTGCGACATTCCGCCATCAGACCCGGCCCGGCGGCGGCATGGATTGCTCCATCGACGCCACCGCCGCCGGCCAGGGCCGAATTTGCCGCGTTTACAATTGCCTCGGCCTGTACTCTGGTGATATCACCTTGTTGCAGGGTTAACACAACACCGTTGATTGTCCGTGTAGCCATGGTCTTCTCCTCTCCCTGACCGGCGACGCGTTCTCACGCGCCAGATTTACAACAGCAGTCCGAACGGCTCCTCCAGGAGACGCTTGACCTCCTGCAAGAAGCGCGCGGCCACCGCGCCGTCCAGCGCCCGGTGGTCGGACGAGAGCGTGACCTTCATGCGGTCGCGCACGACAATCTGTCCATCGACCACAGCGGGCGTGGGAGTGATGGTGCCAACGGCCAGGATGGCCGATTCGGGCGGGTTGATCACGGCGGTGAAGCTGTCAACGCCGAAGCCTCCCAGGTTGCTGACGGTGAAGGTGCCGCCGCTCAAATCTTCCGGCTTGAGCTTGTTGGTGCGGGCCGCGTCAGCCAGGCGCCTGGTCTCGCGCGCGATATCCAGGATGCCGAGCTTGTCAGCGTTGTGCAGCACAGGCACGATCAGTCCCTGCTCCAGCGCCACCGCGACGCCGAGATGAACTTGCTTCTTCTGAATCAGCCTGTCCTCGGCAAACGAGACGTTGACTTGCGGCATGCGCACCAGGGCTACGGCCACGGCCTTGAGGATCAGGTCGTTGACGCTGACCTTGACCGGGCTGGGATCGCTGGCGGCATACGCGTTGATCTGGGCACGCAGTTCGCCCAGCTTGCCTGTGTCGATGACACTGGTGACGTAGAAGTGCGGCGCGCTCTGCATGCTCTGGGTCAGGCGTTTGGCAATCGTGCGGCGCATAGCGGTCAGCGGAATCTCGACCACCTCGCCGGCATCGATCACGGCTGGCTGCGGCTCCAGGGCGAATGGTAGCGTGACAGCGGGCGCGGCAGGCACGGCCTTGAGCGCGGCCTCGATATCCAGCCTGATGATGCGCCCATTGGGGCCAGTGCCGCGGAGCTGGCGATAGTCAAGGTTATGCTCTTCGGCCAGCCTGCGCGCCAGGGGCGAGATAAAGACGCGTCCCTCAGGCGCGGTAGAAGGCAGAGTCAGCGAAGCCACCGCTGGTGCCGCTGCCGCTGCGGCGGGAGCCGCTACAGGTGCGGGCGCGGGCGCAGTCGCAGTCGCGGCGGAAGTGCGCGCGGCGGGCTTCTCCTGGCCTTTCTTCCCGTTCTTCGCGGCCTTGCCGTTCCCACCAGCGCCCCCGGCCTCGCCCGGCAGCGGCTCGTCCGCCGCTCCAATGTACGCGATGGGAGCGCCGATTGGGGCGGACTCGCCTTCGGCAATCAGGATCTTGCGCAGGATGCCACTGGAGAAAGCCTCGATCTCAATATTGACCTTGTCCGTCTCCACCTCGGCCAGCGACTCGCCCTTCTTGATCTCATCGCCTTCGCGTTTGATCCAATGCAGGATCTTGCCTTCTTCCATGGTGTCGCCCATTTTGGGCATATCTACGGTCTTCATGACTACCTCCTCCTATCCTCGCACCAGCGCCGCGGGCACGATGCGACGCGCCGCGTTGACGACATCTTCTTTGCGTGGGACCGCCAGGCGCTCCAGCGGCTTGGAATAAGGCATGGGCACATCGGCGCCCGCGATATGCTGAATGGGCGCGTCCAGGTAGTCAAAGCCGTGCTCGTAGATCAGCGCGGACAACCCCTGGCCGGTGCCATAATATTTCCAACCCTCCTCAGCCACCACCACACGATTGGTCTTCTTCACAGAATCCAGGATCAGATCGATATCGATGGGGCGCACGCTGCGCAGGTCGATTACCTCGGCCTCGATGCCCTCTTTCGCCAGATCTTCCGCCGCCTGGAGGCAGACGTGGACCATACGCGAGAAAGAAAGAATCGTTACATGCTGGCCCTCGCGCTTGATATCTCCGCGATCCAGCGGCAGCGTATACTCCTCGCCCTCGTCAGGAATCTCGCCCTTGACGTTGTACAACAGCTCGTGCTCAAAGAACAGCACCGGGTTGGGGTCGCGAATCGCCGACTTCAACATGCCCTTGGCATCATACGGAGTCGCGGGAATCGCCACTTTCAAGCCGGGGATGTGCGCGTAGAACGACTCCAGCATCTGCGAGTGCTGAGCGCCGCGCTGAGCGCCGCCGCCCACCGTCATGCGGAAGACAATCGGCACCGCAGGCTGGCCGCCAAACATATAGCGCATCTTCGCCGCGCTATTGATAATCTGGTCGCTCGCCAGCAGGCTAAAGTTGATTGTCATAATCTCAACAATCGGGCGCAGACCCATCAGGGCCGCGCCAATGCCCGCGCCGGTGAAAATCTCCTCGGCCAGCGGGGTATCGCGCACGCGTTTCTCCCCAAACTCCTCAATCAGCCCCTTGGTCACAGCGTATGTGCCGCCGTAGCCAGCGATATCCTCACCCATGATAAAAACGCGCTCGTCGCGCGCCATCTCCTCGCGAATGGCCTCGCGCAACGCGTCGCGGAATGTTACAGTACGCATGGTGGCTCTATTACCTCTCATATCTATAGGAGAGAGCGGTGGAATCATCGACCATAATGTCGGTGTAGAGTTCCTCCGGCTCGGGGAAAGCGCTGTTCTCCGCGAACTCCGCGGCCTCTTCGGCTACCTGGATCGCCTTCGCGTCATTTTCTTCAAAGTCTGACTGCGCTGCCTGGCCAGCCTCCAGCAGATGCTTCTCGAAAATGCCGATGGGGTCGCGCGTGGTGCGCCACTCTTCAGCCTCTTCGCGCGTGCGATAATACGTGGGGTCAGTCATTGAATGTCCGCGGAAACGATAGGTCTTGATCTCCAGCAGAACCGGCCCCTTGCCGCTGCGCGTGTGTTCAACCGCGCGGGTCGCGGCCTCGTAGACCTTCAGCACATCCATGCCATCGACCTGTTCAGCGGGAACCCCGTGAGCGGCTGCGCGAGGGAGCAGCGAATCCACTGCCCAGGCCTTCTCGACAGCCATGCCCATCGAATATTGATTGTTCTCGCATACGAAGATAACCGGCAGCTTCCAGAGCGAAGCCAGGTTTAAAGACTCGTGAAACGCGCCTTCATCCACCGCGCCGTCGCCGAAAAAGACCATCGTCACCTCGTCGCGGCCCTCGTATTGAGCCGCCAGAGCGATCCCGGTCGCGATGGGCAACTGCGCGGCAACAATCCCGTTGCCCCCAAACATGCCCACCTCGTTGCTCCACATATGCATCGAGCCGCCCTTGCCCTTGCTGCACCCGTCAACCTTCCCAAATAACTCGGCCATCACCTCATTGGGTGTCATCCCCTTGAGCAAAGCATGCCCGTGCTCGCGATAACTGGCCAGCACCTTATCATCCCGGCGCAGCGGGGTAATACAGCCCACTCCCACCGCCTCCTGCCCGATGTACAGGTGCATAAAGCCGCCTATCTTCCCACGCGTATATTCCTCTGCACTCTTCTCCTCAAAACGGCGCAACAGCGCCATCTTGTAGTGCATCTCAAGTAACTGGGCTCGGGTAAGTCCCGCTAGCGTTGCATTGCTAATCGCCATAGGCCCCTCTTTCTTCTGTCCTGTGTTCTGTGTTCTGTGTTCTGTGTTCTGTGTGGTGTTTTGAGTATCTGCCTGATGTACAGCGTTGTAACAGCGAGACTCTTCCCTTTGCACAGCGTTGTGACGTGTCAATATCCCTATTTTACCCCATCTCCTGGCCAGATTGTAATAGTTCTGATAGCTAGCTAACAGATCTCCTCCCTCTACCTCTCCAGCCACCGCTCTTTCTGGCCCTCAGCATACGCTTATATGAAAGAATACGCAGCTTTCTCACCCCCCAATTACGATCTATGTAAAACCAGGTCTCCGAGAGATCGTAATTAGAGTACAGAATACACTTACTGAAGCCATTCCGACTACTCCCCAAAAGTACTAAGCATGTTCTTATGCCCACTTCAGGAGAGAAAAACAATGCTGGTGCTGCATGAGCGCGCACCCATGCAGCACCAGCATTGTTTTTCTCTCCTGAAGTGGGCATAAGAACATGGGGTAAACACAAAGAGATTGTGTGACACGCGTGAACCAGAATATCGCTCACGTGTGTCACACAATCTCTTTGTTTCTTACAAGAGGTAACGAAGTACAGATAGCGGCAGCGAGTCAAACAAACACACTACGAACGATTATTTGACAACGGCTTCGGAAAGTTCTTTGCCGGGAGAGAAGCGCACACGATCCTTCGCAGGTACCTCGATCGTTTGACGGTTACGCGGGTTGACGCCTTTACGGGCGGCGCTCCTCTTCACTTTGAACGAGCCAAAGCCGACCAGGCGAACTTCATGACCGCTCTGGAGCTCTTCGCGGATTCCATCCAGGAGAGCCTCCAGAACCTCGCCAGCCTTCTTCTGCGTGAGATCTGCCTGCGCGGCTATGCGCTTGGTTAGTTCCTGCCGACCAACTATGGTCGCTTCGCTTTTAGTTGTGGCCATGGTATTTCCTCCTTACAACGCTCAACACACGTCGCTTCCCATCCCCAACAGGTTATTGTTGGGCCTGTAGAGCGGCTTCACAACTCACTGCCGTTAACGAGTATAGCATGCGATTCTGGGAAATACAAGTCTATCAGCCTGCCTGGGAGCTAGTACGATACACTCACCCCGCCTGGGGAGCGGCTTCATTGCAAACATGTATCAAGAAAATTGCCTTTACAGGCGCGCTTAAAACGTTTTGCAGTATAAATCATTTCGTCAGGCGCGGACCTCAAACTGGTCCATTAGTGATATGCATATTGCCATTTTTCAACAGCAGATGGTATACTTGAAAACGTGGATACGCTCGAAGCTACACTTTTTCATACGAGTTCTCTGGGTTTTAAGAAGATTTTTTTGTTTTCCGCCAGACTGTATTTCTATATAAGCCATGTTCTACGTGGCCATAGGGGCCAGAGGCGTCTCCTGGCAGAAGAACATGGATTGAGAAGGATCTGTATGTATGCGCGCTTCTCTGTTTTCCCGGAACAGGCGGAAGCCTGACACGCAAAAGAGACAAAAGGTGCGATGGCCTCTCCATTTGCCAGGGCCAATGCTTAAACGCCCCCTTCGACCTGTCTGGAATCGCCAGCGGTTATTTCATCTGGGCGCGATCTTTTTCCTGCTGGCAATGGTCTGGATTACTTTTAATCCAGTTCAGGCTGTCGCTATTCCCCACACCCAGCCGACTGTGAACGAGGGATGTCAGCGCCTGTCGTATAGCGCTGATGGCAATCCTTTCCCGCTCTGCCCGGGCCCATTCCCCTCGACGGGAGGCAACTGCGTCTGGTGGGCCTGGGAGCAATGGCACCTGCTGGGCTATAATCTGCCAGTGAACTGGGGCAACGCGGCTGACTGGGTTGTAGACGCGGAACGCTTCGGCTTGCCTATGGGTACGCTGCCACGCGCGGGCTCAATCGCGGTCTTTCCCGTGGCCGATGGCGTCTGGGCCTTTGGCGCCGCGGGACACGTGGCTTTCGTTACCTGGGTCAGTTCGGATAGCCAGACATTCAATGTGACCTACCAGAATTATGGCGATCCCACGCCAATGTACGCTGGGCATGGCTATAACGTCTCCTACATCAATCAGGCGCGCTTCCAGAACGGCCAGATGCGCTTCATCTATTTCCCGAAAACCATTGATCCTACGGTGTTTATGAAACTGCCTGGCGTCTCCAGCGATAGTTCGCTCAGCCTCGGCAGCGCGAATTCGCAGTTGGATAGCATTGGCCCCAACGGCTCATTGGGCGCGAGTCGCGTTGGACTCGGCCTGGCGCCGGGCGCTTACGATCGGGAATTCAGCGCCGACTTCAGTGGCAATGGCTTTACTGATCTCTTATTGTATAACCGCCAGGCAGGCCGCCTGGATGTGTTATCGCTTAGTTACCCCTACCAAAAATATTCGCCGCGTGTGCTCCATAACCAGTTGCTCAACGACCCCCAGGCGGAGCTCCAGGAGCCATACCGGGTGAGTTTGCAGGACGCCAAAACAGCCGCCAATGGCTGGGGACCGAACCTGGAGATTCACCTTGGAGACTTTACCGGCAGCGGGCACACAGAAATTTTGCTCTACGATCGCGTCTCAGGTCAGATCCAGTTGCTGACCCTGACTCCCCAACTCACCATCGGCAAACATGTCACACTCAACGGTTGGGGCGCAGGCTGGGAGCTCTACACAGGGCAGTTTGACGGACAACATACCGATCTGCTGCTTTACAAGCGGTTCGCGATTCCTACACCCATTCCGCCATCCGACAATGGCACTCCTGGTTCCTCAAATACTCCTGGTTCCTCAAACACACCCAATACGTCGGGCAGCACGCCTACGGCCACGCCCACGTCCACACCTTGTAAAACTCCCACGCCCACAAGGACGCCGTCTCCCACGCCCACGAGGACGCCGTCACCTACACCTACAAAGACGCCAACGGCATGTAAAACACCGTCGCCGTCTCCCAGTCCAACGGTGACTCCAACCCCAACGGTGACGGTGACTCCAACTCCAACGGTGACGGTGACTCCGACTCCAACGGTGGATTCAGGTACAACGGTGACTCCGACTCCAACGGTGGATTCAGGTACAACGGTGACGCCAAACACGGCGACTACTCCAGGTTCGGTAGCGACTCCCACGGGTACGACGACCTCGCCATCGGGCAATGCCAGCCAGGGAATCGGCGTACAGCCGCAGGGCAGCAATGGCAATCAGGTTCACCTGGCCCTCCCCACGGATGGCAGCGAACCGGTGGACAACAAAGCCCCGAGCAGTTGGAATACAACCGGTCTGACCGCCGATATCATGCTGGTCAGCCTGAAAAAGGACTTTACCGTCGGCCTGACCCAGACGTATTCGCTCTGGCATAATTCCTGGGAAGTCTATATTAGCCGCTTCGTCAGCGCGGACCGCGATGGTATCTTCCTCTATGACCGCGTCTCTGGCGAGGCCCGCCTGGTCGAGTACTCGTCGAAATTGCAACTGGCCCAGTTCCATTTCATCCACAGCCTGGGCGGCAACTGGGAAGTTCACACAGGTGACTTCAGCGGGCAAGGCCAGGCGCAGATTCTGCTCTATGATCCCACCAGTGGGGACGCGCAGATGCTGATTCTGGATAAAAAACTGGCCATAGCCAGCCAGATTTCCTACTCCAGCATGGGCACAGGTATGGTCCTCTACGTGGGCCATTTCGGCCTGCCCACGCTCAGCATTATGCTCTACGATCCCCAGCACGCGTTGAGCACATTTGTGGCCTTCGACACCCAGTTCAACGTCGCACACCAGGCACAGGTCCAGAGCTGGGGTCCGACCTCACAGGTCCTGGTTGGCTCGTTCCTGGATCACGCAATCTGCCAGGAAAAGCATACCTGTGCCACCGGAGACGACCTCCTGGTCCTCAACCGCCTCTCGGGCCTGGTCCAGCAATATGTCTTCTCTTTTGGCAATCAATATAACCTCTATGACAATCGCGTTCAGGGCTTCCTGCGCGACGGCACAGCCTCGGCAATCAACGTTATCCCCGTGGATGCCAGCCTGTTCAGCCTCCTCACATCCGAAGACAGCACCATTCACAATGAAGAATTGTATTAATGGATGCAAAATACAGGCGGGCCTGGCTTTTGACCAGGCCACCTTTATTTTGCATCCATTAATACAATTCCAGCGCCTCAGAGCGTGGCTCTTTCGTAAAGGATAACCCCGCCGTCTGTGCGCTGCTGGCGCAGTTTGCCCTGGAGGCGCAAATACTCCAGGTGGGCCAGGATCTCAGCCACAGCCATACGCAGCACCTCGTGATTATCCAGGCGACGATGGGGAAACATCTGGCGTGTCAGAGCCGCGGCGTGTTGCGGCCCCTCCTTGAGAAAATCCAGTAATTGCCCCAGACGTTCATCGTGGTGATGAATAATTTCGCGCGCGCGCGCGCCCAATCCCTCAAAAGGTTCACCATGGCCCGGCAGCACCAGGCTGGCCGGCACAGGCTCGACCTTGCGCAGCGAATCCAGGTAATCGCCCAGCGGATTCATGCGATCGCCCTCAGAATACAGACCAACATTCGGCGTGATACGCGGCAGCACGTGGTCCGCGGCCAGGAAAACTCCATCGTGTTCGCGCAAGAAGACCACCTGGCCATCCGAATGGCCTGGCACCCAGAAAACGCGATAGGGCTTACTCGCCAGTTCAAGCTCATCGCCATCCTCCACAAACGTAAACATCTCGTGCGGCGGCACATTCAAGATCGAGCGCATCGCCCTGGGGTCAGTCTGTGTATACCAGAGATGCGTGTTCTCCAGGCCGTGCTGCTTAAAGAAACTCGAAACCCGCTGAAAGCGCTCTGGCATCGTACCATCCCAGATAATGCGCAGGCTCCTCTCATCGATAGCATGCATATACACGCGCGCGCCGCTCTGCGCCTGCAACTCGCCCGAAAGGCCAATGTGGTCAGGGTGATGATGGGTTAAAACAATGGCCTTCAGGTCAGCGACATCCAGGCCAGCTCGTTTCAGGCCAGCCGCAAAAGCCTCGCGCGCCTCCGGCGTTCCCATCCCGGCATCGACCAGCACCCAACCATCCGGGCCAACCAGAGCATAAACATTCACAGTCCGCAGCGGAAAGGGGATAGGCATCGTAATTTTCCAGATACCAGAAACAACCTCGCGTGCTTCAGGCAACGGTTCATCGGCGCGGCGAGGCTGCGCTGGTGGAGATTTTTGCATAAGAGAGGTCCTTTGTGTGTGCTCAACTATTCCCCGATAAAGCCTTCCCGCCAATCCACATCGATTGGCATACTCTGATTGTATGGTCTCCAGAGACCGGGTGTCAACGTTGCAGGCTAACATCTCCAGTCTACTTCACCAAAAAATCCCTGCCGAAACGCTTGACGGCCAACCAATTTTTCTGCTATAATGCCTAAAGTTCAGACAGTAATAGTGATCTCCCATCACAACGATCACTATCATCCAAAGAACCAGCAGACGGGGTGTAGCGCAGCCCGGTAGCGCACTTCAATGGGGTTGAAGTGGTCGGAGGTTCAAATCCTCTCACCCCGACTAAATCTAAACACAGCAGGGAGTCAGTATAAACTGGCTCCCTGCCTTGCTTTACGGCACATTTCCCTGGCCTGCAAAGGTTCCAAATCCATTGGCGCGTATGAGTGGTACTTTGCAAAATATGCACATGCAAGAAACAAATCCTAAAGAACGAAAGCGACTGAATGGTTAGTGTGGCATCTCATCCCAGGCTATGACTTCCAGCATCGGCCACTCACTTTTCCACCGCCGGGTCTTCTTTTCGTATACGTCTCTGGATACCAGTGTCTTATTTGGTCTGACAATCATACTGAGGAGGTCATAGAGGCCGTACGGAGCATAGACTTGAAAAAGCCCGTTTCTATACCGAACGCCTACAGAGGTTGCCGTCGTTGGCCACGTCGTGATAGCATCTTCTGTTGAAAGATATGGGGTGATCTTCTTGCCAAATTTTTCCTTGTACCAGAGGTGAACCCGAGCTTCATTGGTGATTTCGACTTCAACCGGAAGAGAAGCGAAAAGCTCGCTCCCTCTTTGTCGGTAGACGTTTTGAGTCTCAGAGCTGCGATCTTCATCAAAGTAAACCAGATCGCAATCTTTCAAGCCGTGGTCTAACGAGTAGCCATGCAACTCATTCCAGACGGTTTGTGCGATGGCTCCGGCGCCGACATACCAGTTTGGTAAGTGTAAATCTGGCGTTTTTTCGAGAATCTCAGCCAGAGTCTTGCTCTTTGCAAGAACGCTTTCCAGGTAAGCAATCTGGGTGTGTAAGTCTTCATGGCTCATTCTTCGTTCCACCAATTACTCCTCCTTTCCAGGCTTTCAACATGAAAGTGTGTATTGAGCAAAGGTTATGTCACCCGAAAACCCAAAGAATTGTAAGGCCGCTTACACCGCTTCAGCAGGGAGATAGCCACAATGTCGAAACCAACCTTGCGCATCCTGGACACTTACCATCAGCAACGCAGAACCAATGGCTTCTTGTAACGTTTCCCGCGTGCGAGCCTCAATCCACTTCAAGCGCCAGAGAAGCCGATCTCCACTGCTGAGTACGTTCGACCTGGGAAACGTACTCAAATTCCCACATTCCTTTCGCTCCATACCATTACGAACATGTTTCTAACCACTGCATGGTCCCGGGAATATCCAGCACATCGTTGAGATACGCTTTTTCCAGTAACGGCCGTGGGGCCAGGGAATCGTATTTTCCCTGATACAGTTGACCATCTTTGAGTTCGGAAACCAGTGTCTTTGCCAGCGCGGGAACCTGTGGGGCAAGTTTGCGTAGCTCGGCGATCACGGCGCCTGCATCCCCGTCGTATGCAACTTCGATGTACGGGCAGGATCTGGGGTGGCGGGTGTCCCAACCAGCAGACTGTAGGATGCGGGAAAGCGTTTGAAAGATGCGCGAACTGGTCCATGGGAAGAGTGCGAAACGGCCCGGTTCGAGTCGCACGACACAACTGCGCAGCCAGTCGGCCTCTTTAGCCTGCTCGCGCACTAACGCTAAACGCTGCTGAGCCAGGGGCGCGAGGTAGGGATAAACGGTCTCTTCCTGCAGCACCTGGCGGATGCGCTGCATGACATGTTCGTGAAACTGTTCGTTGGCCTGGCTGAACCAGGTTGGCTTGATTTTGCCTTTTGCGCGCTCCACGTGCACTATGCGCCTGTGCTCATCGACCGAGGTCACACGCCAGGCGTACCCGGCCAGGCCGATGGTGCTCTCAAGTTCTGGTAGCCCCTGGATCGTTCCTAGCTCCTGGTTGCTGGTGACGACCCGACACTCCTGGCTCTCGGCAAAAATGGCATAGAAGTGGTGATGGTTGGTGAACTGCTCGCCTTTTGTGCCGACGATGAGTGTGCCCTCTTCCATCCGGGCAAGATGGTCGAGCTCCACCAGATTTTGTAAAAAGAGGCGATATTCCTCTAACGTGACGCTCTGAAAGGGTGAGAGTTTCAGGACGCGCTGCGCTAACTGAGCGGGGGTCAACTCTGTATGCGCGCGCATTATACTCAGGGTTTGCTGGTAGAGCAGACTCAGCGGCATGCCTGGAAGCTCTGGCGGCTCAATCCACTGCTCTTCGAGGTACAACTGGATGATCGCGAGCGTCTGCAAAAAGTTCCACGGGATCTGCTGCAGGTCTGATGGCGTCTCTTCTCCCAGATATTCAGCTGTGTAGAAACTCATACGGGCCGGGGAGCCGCGGCGCCCGGAACGTCCCAGGCGTTGCACGAAACTGGAGACCGTGTGGGGAGCGTCTACCTGGATGGTGAGATCGAGGTGCCCGACATCGATGCCCAATTCCAGAGTGGCTGTGGCAATGATGCAGGTGCTGGTCTCCTCTTCGCGCATCTTTGCCTCGGCGAGCTCGCGCAAGTCGGCGGCAATGCTCCCGTGGTGCACAAAGTACCGGTCTTTGCCGGCCTTTTCTCTTGCCAGGCGGTGACGCAGTTGGGTAGCGATCTGCTCCGTTTTATTGCGTTGATTGGTGAAGATGAGTGTTTTTTGATGGCGCATGGTCAGCGCGAAAAGATGATCGTAGTAATCCTTGACCTCGCGTTGCAGTTCGCGACGGGTAGTGGGAACTGGCGCTGTTTCGTCTCCTGGCTGAGGCTCTGTAGCTGGCTCTCGCGCCGCTGGTGAGGCGTTGCGGCCGCGTTTGCCAACCGTTTCGGGGGCCATTGCCGCCTCATATTCTCGCTCGTTGGTGTCCATGACAAAGTGGTTGACAAGCAGTTCGAGGCGCCTGCCCTGCGTTGACTCATTTACCAGGCGGGCGCGAGTGCGAAAGCGCGCACTGCTCTCCAGCCAGCGCAGCGCCATCTCTGTGTTGCCAATGGTTGCCGAGAGCCCGATGCGCCGTATGGGATGTTGCAGCACCTGCTCCAGGCGTTGGAGGTGGCAGAGCACCTGCTGACCCCGTTCTGTGCCCAGGAAGGCGTGGATCTCGTCGATGATGATAAAGCGGAGATCGCCAAAGATGGTACTCAACTTGCCCACGTGGTTGATCAACAGCGCCTCCAGGGATTCCGGGGTGATTTGCAGGATGCCTCGCGGCTGTTGCAGAAAGTTCGTTTTCCGGTGCTGGGCGATATCGCCATGCCAGCCCTGAATGGGGATCTCAGGCTTGTCCTGGAGCAAGAGGTCAATGCGGGCAAACTGGTCGTTAATCAGCGCCTTGAGCGGGCCGATGTAGAGGGCCCCGACCGACTCCGCTGGCGATTGCTCCAGGAGCGTGAGCACGGGTAGCAGCGCGGCCTCGGTTTTGCCGCTGGCCGTACCGCTCATAATCAGCACGTGATCGTTGGTATCCATGATCGCGGGAAGCGCGGCCTTCTGGATCGCGCGCAGATCTTCCCAACGGTGGCGGTAGATGTAGGTCTGGATAAACGGCGCAAGCCTGGTGAAAGGATCAGATCTGCTCATAGCGTAAATCCCGCGAACGATGTATCGTCGTCGATAATCTCAGTCTGAGGCGTTAATTCCTCTGGATTCTCGCGCTGGCGCGAGGCCACAAAATCGCGCGCGCGTGTAATTTTTGAGAAGGTGAGCCTGGAGTTGTGGCGCATCATCTCCATCACGGCGATCAGATCGCGGGTGATTTCGCGCGGTGTCATCATCTGTGCCGCACCGACCTGGGCCATGATGATCTCCATGAACTGTTGGAGGTCGCTGTCGGTGATGGTCGTCTCATACTTGTAATGCAGGGCGTGGATGGCGCGCAGTTTTTGCAGAAGGACAAACAGTTCCTCATTGGTGAGCCGGTCCAGACGGATGATCGGCCCGGCGAAGGAGCGGCGTCCATTGCGGGCAAAGCGGCTCTCCTGCAGACGCGAGCGCAGTGCCTCGTAGCTGTACAGGCCGCGTTTGGGGTCTTCCACCAGCTGGGAGGTGCCGCTGAAGATCAGGCCAATGTGCTGAGCCACACCCTGGTTGACGTCGTTGAATAGGGTCAGGAGCTGTTCGTAGTTATTGTTGCGCGAGACGGAATTGCTGATTTTGTAGAGATTGACCGCCTCGTCAAAAAAGACGATCAGACCTTTATAGCCGATCAGTTGGAAGAATGCGGCAAACAGCTTGAGATAATTGTACCAGCTCTTATCTGAGACCATCGAGTTGACCTGGAGTGCAGCGCGTACCTCGCCGAGGACCTGGTATTCGCCGCGCAGCCAGCGGATCGCCTGGCTCATTTTTTCTTCATCACCAGCCAGGTATGCCTGCCAGTAGAGGGAGAGCACCCGGGCGAAGTCAAAGCTATTGGAGAGGGAGCTGAACCCACGCAAGGTCTCCTGGACCTGTTGCTCCATCAGCCCGGCAAATCCGGGATCGTCTGGTGTAAGTTTCGAGGCGCGTTGAACCTGTTCCTGGATGGCGTTCATCCAATGTTCGAGTAGCGGCCTGAACGCTCCACCCTCGGGACGCGTGCGAATAGCCATATTCTTGAGGAGTTCGCGGTAGAGGCTGATCCCCTGCCCACCTGTGCCGGTTAAGCGGCGTTCCGCGCTGAGGTCGGCGTCCGCAACCACAAAATTGCGCTGCAGCGCGTAGTTGCGAATGACCTGGAGCAGGAAGCTTTTACCTGAGCCATATGGACCAACGACCATGCGGAAGCTCGCTCCGCCCTGGGCCACACGATAGTCCAGGTCGTCAAGCAGCGCCTCGATCTCGGCCCTGCGCCCGACCACCACGTGCTCCAGGCCAATACGAGGCGTCACGCCGTTGCTAAATGCCTGGAGAATCGCGCTGCTGTGGCGCGGTGAAATTTTTCGTTCGTTCATAACGATGTGTACCTCCCTATCTGTGGGCGGAAAGATGCCATTGGATCAGATCCCCCGCGGTAGCGAGAAAATGAGAGGCCAATGTATGTGTCTCGGGTTCAATCAGCCAGTCTTCTAATTGCTCGGCAACAGGAGCGTTAATCTCGTCGATGAGCCGGGAGAGAGGACGTCCAGCCTGGTGTGCCACCACGGGCAACTGGTCGGCCTGTCCTCGATAGAGCAAAAGAATGATCTCCCAGTGTTCCGGTTTCCAGTGCTGGAGAATGGTCTGCCAATCTTCGTCCAGCGTTGGCGCGGGCTCCATTGGAGTGCTCTTGTAAGAAGTACCTGTCGTCTCGGCATAGGTGGGTTCACTCACTCCTACCTGCCCTACCAGACCCACAGGCAAAGAGGCTGCTTCCACCCGGAGTTTCGAGATCATGTCCAGGTTCAGAATCCCGACGATCTGGTAGGTTGCCGCGGCGAGACGTTGTCTCCACGAAGATGCTTTATCGGCGACCAGGGCAACCTCTCTGGCAAAACGGCCCGCATAAGCTGGAACTCTGGCTGTATCCTCTTCTTCCGCTGTATCGCTCGTTTGCGGATCTGGTTGTGCTGGTGCGCTGATAGAGGGCAAAGGTGCCGGGTCTGGCGCTGGTTGGGTAAAGGTCATGTGTACCTGGAGAAGGTCTGGCTTCATAGCCGGCTCTTCATCCTCTACAATCAGGCGATCTTGCAAGAGATCTGATTCCTGGTGCAGTTTGACAATTCGTTGCTGATTCAGCTCTATCGCGAGTGATTGCACTTCATCTGAGTCGGCTAGATCCCTGCTCGCAGACGGAGCAGGTTGGCTTTTGCTGACATCAAAGAGAAAATGGTCGCAAAACTGCTCATAGTGCTCTTGAGGCAAATGTACAATGTGCATCAACGCCGGTTTCGTTGCATGTATAGATGTAAGCGACAGGAGCGCCCATTGCCATTGGAATTGAGAGAGCTTGCGGGCCTGTGTGCCAGTGTCACAGAGCTTATCCAGTTCCTGGAAGATGACGAGCGTCCACGGGTGCGTCGTGAGGGTTGGTTCATCATGCAGATTCGCGGGCGAGACCACCGTCACATGGCTGCTGATCGAGGACGCGTTCACCGCTCGTGTCACTGTGCTTTTCTTTGGCGCTGGGACCAGCCAGAGAATACGTGCCTGGCGATTCTCGTACAACAGGCGCTCGCAGGCATCGACAAACATTTTTGCCAGCCCAGGAGGTGAGCCCAGGATGCCGCCGGGGATGCCATGTTCTCGCAATTGCTGGAACAGAGAGCGAGCACGCTTCGCAGACGTTGTTCCATCGAGTTGGATGGAGCGAGCAGGAAACGGCTCCCCTACAACAGTCAGATGCGGCGAGGTCAATCCCAGGACCTCTTCTGGCTGTAAGGGGAGTGTTGAGCGGGACTGTTGCAGTGTGCGCATGAACGCCGCTGGCGGATTCTCTGGCCATTCAAACCAGCTATCACCTTGCTGCACAAAACGCTGCCCGTGTTTGTAGGCTGTGAGCAAGGCATCGGGATCGAGCACCTGGTCCTGGTAGCGATACGTATCAACAAGGTAATATTTGCCAATTCCCTGCTCATACATATGGATGGACGTGCGCGCTGGCTGGAGCATATCAAGAGAGACAATGGGATACATACGGGTGATCGCTGCCGCCTGTTCGTCACTCATCAGACGATACCGACGCATCAGCGGGAGCTGGTCTCTGATGAACAGAGGAATATTGGTGCCACGCAGAACGAGCGAGCATTTGTTTTGCAGCAATTGGATGAGTGTTGGAAGCATTGCCTGCTGTGGAAACGGCACGATTGCCCGGCGCGCCAATAAAAAGTCAGCCTTCTGCCGGGGAAGAGTGAGCGTGCGCAGGAGTTCGGGGTAATTGCAGGTGAGGGAAAGGGCCAGTTCATCTCTTGTGGCAAGAGGCGCGGTAACGCGGAAGGAGCAGTCAGCGATCAGCCGGAAATCAACACGGGTTAGGAGGTGTTGTTCCAGTTGTGGAACAGTCGTGTTCAACAAGATGCCAGCCTGCTCTAAAGGCACTATCGGCGTACGCAAGCAGGCGTCCACAGCAGGTAGTATAGGAAGTGTGTTCAACGACCAGAGCGCGGTCCCTGTGTGGAACCAGCCCATACCCAGGTAGTGCTCCGCACCCTCAACATGGCCCTCAATGCACTCCAATTTGCGATTCAGTCTCCAGACCAGCGCGAAATTCTGGGGCGGTCTGCTTTCCTGCAGGTCGGTGAGCGAAGAGAAGTCGATGATCAGCTTTTTGGATGCATAGGGCAGAAGATACTCCCAGAGCTTTCTGATCAATGGGTACGGCTGGGGACATTGATGCATCGAGTGCTCTTCCATCCACGTAATCAGCCACTTCGGCAGGACGTGCCGAAGTCTGGATGGCTGCCACTCGGGGAGCTGGCGATTATTCTGGTTCAGCCGGACCTCGACCCCGCCCGCTACCGGCTCGCAACTAAGCACCAGTGGCGCGAGCCAGGGAAAGAGTGATGAACGTGGCGTAGTATGAACTTTTTCTACCATCATGATAGTTTTATCTCATCCTGTGATCTATCTGGAACGTACATTCGAGATTGTAACATTTTTGTCAAGTGTAACCGATTGTCTCCATATTTTCAACACAGGGTGGCTATTTTTCCCGGCGCTCGTGACTTTCTGGCCGGTTTTGTCACACTCATGATATCATCCAGGTGCTGAGAAAAGGACAAGGGAGGTCAGAATAGAGCATCAATGTTTTCTCCTATGCTGCTCTGTTCTTTAACTTCTCTTATGACTGCATGCGCAGGTGCTCCTGTCAGCTCTGGTGCATAATCGGCTTCTCCGCAGAGTGGGCAGGCCAGCTCTACTGTGACCAATAGTGCCACTTCTACCACGTCACAAATCACTACAACGTGTCCGGCGGAGAATACGGCACGCGTGCGGCAGTGATGCATCAAGCATTTTCGAGAATTGAAGCAGTCAGCAATCAGAGCCTTTGGGCTCTCATGGGAGGCGCTCTCTGCCGCCAACACGAGCCGGGACGGCGCGTGTACCAAACCACTGCCCATCAACGGGCATCGGAGGATGAAATGTTTATCTTTGAAGAGGACAGAGGATCGGACTCGCCTTTTGTCGAAACGATCTGGCATACGCAAAGTGAAAGTGCTGGCACGTTTCTCTCTCGTGCCGTAAGCCATTGGGAGATAGTGATTATGCAACAACATGGCAGGACAGGCATCACTGTGCGGGGACCAGAGACGAAAGCGACAACTGCACACTGTCCTCCTAACGCTGAGTTTGTTGGTATCACATTTAAACCTGGCGCATGTATGCCACTTCTGCCTACGGAAGATCGTTTGGATGGAGAGGTGATCCTCCCTCTCGCTACGAATACGTCCTTCTGGTTGAATGGCTCTGCGTGGCAATTTCCTGACTATGAGAATGCTGACTTCAGTGGGCACCGCCGATGATCCGGTCTTTCAGGCTGCGGTCCAGTGGCTGCGAACAAAGGAAAGGACACACTACGTGCGCGGTTTTCTGTTCTTCGCCTCTTCACCGGGCGAAGAACAGAAAACCCCCTCTTGCGACAAGCGGACTCCTTCACTCACGCTTTCAGCGTCCGAGATTCACGACGGGCTGCGCAGGCACGACGTACGGGAAGTCCCTGTCACGGAGATGCCTGGACACAGATGGCTTCAGCCCCGAGGGCACAGCCGTGTTTACCACGAGGGACAACATCGCTTCAGGCGCATTATCGGCCGGCGTACGACCGTTGCGGGCGGCGAAGCTGTAGGTTGCGGGCGTTCCAACCACGTAGGACAGGACGTCGGGGAACAGTTCTCGGGCCACCGTCTGGCCGTAACCCTGGGGGTCGTCAGAGGTGCCGCTGGCCGCGACGGCGGTAGCGATGAGATCTCCAATGTACTTGCCGTCAGCGTCGAAGTCCTCGGACGGGTGCCGGGTGTTGGCAGGATGGGTGAACTTGATATCGTCGGGCCAGAAGATCGGCCACATCATGGGGTGCCCGACGCGGTTGATCTGCCGCCAGCCTCCGGCGTCCGTGGCGAGCTTCGTGGCACCCCAGACGCCGATGCGGGCACCGGGCCGCAGGCGCGGGTGCTGGTGGGAGACCTCCAGCACGATCGATTCGACGGTGGTGCCGGCGAAACTGTTCTGCGCGTTCTCCGGGCGCCATCCCGATAGATCGAGGGCGGTCCCGTTTCTTACCGCCGAGTTGACCATGCCAAGCAGCGACAGATCGATGTAGAACGAGTCGCCGATGCGTCCTGCCCAGAGCCGGGTGTCGGGCCCGGTGGCTGTCTCGCCGGTCCTGCCCTCCAACACAAGGTCGCCGGAGGCGTCGTCCTCGCGCGCATCGTTGCCGGTCAGGGCGTACAGGCGCAGGGTCTGCCGTCCGTCTGCATCCGCTTCGCCAAAGGACACCCGGTACGTCAGATCTTCAAAGTCAGCTCCGTCGAAGTGCACCTTGAACTCGTAGCGCGCCTCTGGATGGAAGCCCCGTTGAACATTGGGTTCGGTGATGGTGGAGTTGACGTCCATGACAAACACCGTGTTGCCGTTACCGGAAAAGACATGCAGGTCGTTGATATAGAGTTGGCCGTTCTGACGGGCGAGAGGCGTATCAAGATGATGGGACATGTCACGTTTCCCCTTTCAGGATTGGGCTGAATGAAACTCACCGTGCTAAAGGATAGAACATATTCACCCAGTTGGAGAACAACCAGGATCGTGAGACTGGAGAGTAAGGCAAGCATAAAACACGCTACTCGCCGGCCTGAGCTTGCCCAACCAGGGCGCTATCAAGGGCTTCCTGCCTCTCTCACACGCCAGATTGTTGTGGCTGCGTGCACGCCATCTGTTCCTTCCTTTTTGCAAAACCACAAGAATATCCTGTACCAGCCTCCCTCTTTTTTGAGAGAACAACACACTATCGCCAAAAGTCAAGCAGATCTTCTCTCTTTCCTTTCTTGCTTAGTGGGAAAAACACCGGGAAGAAATAATAGCTTTTTACTGGCGCATCAGCTTCACCACTTGTCTCAAGCTCGGCTTCTGTCCATACATCAAAATCCCCGAGCGATAAATGCGCGCGGAAATCCAGGCGCAGAGAGCGATGGTCACCAGCATCAACGGGATGGTAATGAGGATTTCCCACAAGGCAACCTGGCCGCCCGCAATACGTACAATCATTGTGGTGGGCGTGAAGAATGGGATATACGACAGCACTTTCATCCATGTCGAATTGGCAGAGTAGATCCCGATCTCGCCCGCAATGTAGCCGCCCATCATCAGCATCATGGGAAGTTGGACCGCGTTGCGTGCCTCTTCCTGCCGTTTTACCAGTGAGCCTGCTCCAGCCATAATCGTTGAGTAGAGCAGGAAGCCCAGGATAAAGTAGAGCAGGAAGAAGAGCAAAACGGGGATGGCCGCGCTGGTCACGCTGAACGTCAGATTGCCTCCATGCGGGCCGAAGATTGCTGCCTGCAAAGGAATTTGCAATAGGAAAGACCCAATACCAACCGCGACCACAGCGGCCATTTGTGTCAGGCCAGCCGCGCCGATGCCCACGATCTTGCCAGCCATTAATTGTAGCGGAGTAGCAGCATTGACCAGAATCTCCATGACCCGGCTACCTTTCTCTTCCCCAACGCCCATAGCCACGCCCATGCCGTAGAGAAGCACCGCGACGAAGATCAAAATATCTCCAGCATACGCCAGGAGATAGCCCGCAACAATCTCGCTCTCCGAGCGCGTATCCTGGCTGCTCGGTGGCTGTACATCAACGGTCGAGAGATCAGGCGGAGCGTAGAGACTGTTGATTTGCGTTGGCGTCAAGCCCAGGCGATGGAGCGTATCAAGCGCGTTGAGCTGCTGGACAAGCGATTGAACTTGCGATAGGTTGCTATCATTTGTCGGACTGGAATTGGTGTAATAGGTAAAGTG
>DASVMX010000410.1:0-11407 GCA_036384215.1 Ktedonobacteraceae bacterium
CGTCTCTCGCTCTCTAGAAAAGCTTAGCTTCCCTGGAGCTGAGTGTTGATCTGGGTAGCGGCGTTGTTCAGGGCTGTCTGCGAGTCGGACTTGCCAAGCAAGACGGACTGAATGGCGTTCGAGAGGTCAGTGTGGATCGCGCTGTCCTGCGGGCCATAGTAGTCGGCGTAGCTATAGATACCAGCGTCGAAGAGTACCTTGAAATCAGGATGGGCCGCGAAGTACTGAGCATTGGCCAGGCTCTTGAGGGTCGGCAGGGCGAAGCCAGCGTTCAACTGGCTCTCCTGGACCGTGGAGCCAGTCATGTACTGGATGAACTCCCAGGCAGCTTCAGGATGTTTGGTAGCCGCCGAGGCCGACCAGGCGTTGGTGTAACTCAGATCCGCGCGAGTACCGTTCGGGCCGGTAGGCAGAGGAGCAATGCCGTACTGGACGCTCGGATATGTCGATGTCATGTATGGTGTGAGCCAGCCGCCCTCCAGAACCATGGCCGCGCGCTGCTGACCGAAGGCATCGCCGTTCCACGACGCGCCAACCGTGGTCGGCAGGGCGCCGCTTTTGTTCTTAAAGAAGCTGGCGTAGTAATCCAGTGCCTGGACTCCAGCCGCGGTGTTAAAGGCCGCCTGTGTGCCGGCTTTATTCAGCACAGAACCGCCATTTTGCAGGAGAATAGCGCCCCAGCGCGAGAGGTCGGCGGAGAGAACCGCGCCATAGACGGCTTTCCCATTGGCGGTTTTGGTCAGCTTGGTCGCGTCAGTCTGGAAGTCGTTCCAGGTCCAGCTCGCGCTCGGCGCTGTCAGGCCGGCCTGCTGAAACATACTCTTGTTGTAGTACACACCCAGGCTGTTCCAGTCTTTGGGCAGGCCATAGACCTGGCCACTGGTGCAGGTGAAAGGACTGATCAGCGAAGAGTAATAATCCTCGGCTTTGACGCCAGCTTTCCCCATGTAGGGGGAAAGATTGAGCAATTTGCCCGCGCTGATATACTCACTGGACATCGCTGGCTGCAGGTAGAAGACATCGGGCACCGTGTTGCTGGCAACATTGGCGCGCATCTTGGTAGGATAGTCGCCAGTGATAGGAGACCAGATCAGCTTGATATTGGGGTGCAACGCCTCAAAGTTTTGCAGGTTTTTCTGCACCAGGGCATCCTCGGCGGGCGAGGATGTCCAGCCGGAGACGGTCAGGGTGATCTGGCCGCTCTCAGCCGCCGCCGCGGTAGTACTGGGGCTACCAGGACAGTTGATATAGCTGTTCCCGCTGCTCAACCCGGACTGGTTAATGCCGCCATTAGTGCTGGTCGTGGGAGTAGAGCCTCCGCCGCAAGCGGCCAGAAGCATGGCAAAAATAAACACGAGCGGTGTCAGTGAAACAATCCGCTTTCTCATCACAAACCTCCTGATTATAGCTCATCAATGAGCTATAGCTATTCTTTGTTGCCAGGGAACAGCATATCTCATCTCTTCCTGAGATGGGATAGCCCCAACAACCTTTATCGGGTCACAAATAACTCATAACGTTGTTGTCCTGTCACAGGAGCAATGCGCGCCACCTGCCACCCGGGCAGCGTCTGCTCCAGGGATGGTCCGGTCACGCTCTCCTGTTGAAAAGGAATTACTGTCCCGTTCAGTTCCACATGGGATGGGATACGATCTACAGGACACAGACAGCCAAGGACAACTTCATACGTGGGATCGCTGGTCTCCAGCACGATCTGGAGATCCTGGCCAGTCTGGCTGACGCTCAGATTCATGCTTGTAGAACCGACGCGCACCTCCTGTAAACTGGCGTTTTGCCAGGCCTCCGGCAGCAGCGGCACAAAGCGAACACGCCGCCGGGCCGCGTCCGGGCGAAAGCCCAGGAAGGAGGAGACGACAGGCCAGATAAGCCCATAGCTCGTCTCCGCATGGATAAAACAGCCGCCATCAGGCAAAATCTCGTTGAACGCTCCGGGCATGCCCTGAGAGAACGTGCCAGCGATCTTATGCATGTAGGCCAGCGCCTGGTCCATACGCAGATAACGTGCCTCGGCATTGACCATCAGCGAGTTCGGCAAGCCCAGACTCAAGCGCTGTAGCTCGGCATTCATATAAATACCCCAGCGACCGCTGAACTCGCTCGATTCAAGTCGCGCGAAGGCTCGCTCGGCGTATTCGAGCGTCGCCAGGCCAGTCTCCATAGGCGTAGCCGCAATCATGTTCTTGAGCAGCCAGGGCCGCTCCTGCTCCAATGCCGCTGGCTGAGCCTGGTGCTGCTCAGCAAAACTCGCCAGCAACCTGGAGCTGCGCTCCACATCCGCCAGATCGGTGGACCACAGGGGTTCTGCGGCCCGCAGCGCCTGGTGAGACGCGGCAAAAGCTCTGGCCGAGATAAAGATATCGCCATACAGGTGCTCTTCGTCCATCCACCAGGCAGCATTCACTCGCTCGCGCAAGCGCAGTGCCTTCTCGCGCAATTGGGGCACCAGATCCGCGTCTCCCACCTCCTCGGCCAGTTCCGCCAGGCAGAGTAGCGCCTCGTAGGTGTAGGCCGCGATATCCAGCGTTTTCATGCCCTCCCCATGCTGCAACTCGCGCGCCTCCACCAGGCCAGTGCCGGTTGGACAGAGCTGCCCTTCCGGGTCGTGCGCGCCCAGCACAACATTGAGCAGGCCACGTTTGCAGAAAGCGTACATCTCCTGCAAGAACGCGCGATCACCTGTCCAGCGATACGCGTGATAGCACGCGCGTACAAACAGGGGGGTCTCAACCAGGTGCCCATTGTGATGGACGTGGCCCTGAGTCAGAATCTCGTGAACCATCGCACCATCGTCGTTGACCGCCTGGCTAAAACGCACCAGGTTACGCAGGGAGTTTAACGCGAGCTCAAACTGCCCCGTCGCAACCAGGGAGAGTGCGGCATACGCGGTATCGTTGCCAAACCACCAGGGATAATCCGGCAACCCCGCTGCCAGCCCCTGGCCAATGCCTGGCACGTTACGCTCCAACATCTGCAAGGACGCTTTGGCCCAGCCAAAGGCCGTGTCCACCAACTCGTCATTACTGCGCAGAGCACTGCGCGTAAAGATCTGCTCATAGCGCTGGCGCTGGCGCTCGCCGAGCACAGCATAATCCGCCTGGAGAGAACGATACGTCGCAAGCGCGGCCTCACTGGAGCGCGTCGATCCAGCGATAAGAAACACCACCTCCTCAGTAGAGCGGGCGGGCAGGTCCAGTTGATAACTCAAACGCCCGGAGATGCCCTGTCCCTTGGTCTGTTGCGTCGCCCAGATGTCACTGCCGATCGCGACCGATCTAGGCCGCTGGCGCGCTCCAAAGAGCACGTAGGCCAGGCTCGTCGTGTTATAAGCGGCAATGCAGGCCAGTTCATCCAGATAGACCGCCTCGTCTCGTCCATCGCGCCAGATCAGGCGATCCTCGCCCAGCCAGGCTGAGCGTAGATCGGTCCGCGCCAGAAAATGCAGAGTCACAGGCTGACGCTTCTTGCTGCGATTGTTGAGTTCCAGGCACACCACCAGCCCCTCGTGATCATCCACCCCATACTCGCGCCGGCAGATATCCAGATTGGGCAAACGATACATAATCTCGACCTGACCAGGAGTCATGCGCCAGTGGCTAGCCTGGGTCAACCAGTGCGTTTTACCGTCCTCGCGTCCCAGTTCAGCATGGCCGAAGCTCACCCCCAACCAGAAACCGTCCAGTAACTTCATGGGATGATCCCAGACACCAGACATCTCGCTAGGCTGGCGCCAGCCAATCTCGGTAAACTCTCCATGCTGGGTCGCCACGCTGTACACGCGGTTGCCAGCAGTAACGTAAGGATGCTCTAGATTTTCTGAGCGCTCAATAGACCAGGGCGCACGCTGCAATCTTAGATCCTCAAAATAGGCTGTTGGCTGGTTGCCGATCATGCAAGACTCCTCTCATCTGTCAGGTAGTGTACCTGTTGTGAGTCACAAAAATGTTACATCCTGGTTACA
Source organism: Ktedonobacteraceae bacterium (assembly GCA_036384215.1). Taxonomy (GTDB): domain Bacteria; phylum Chloroflexota; class Ktedonobacteria; order Ktedonobacterales; family Ktedonobacteraceae; genus Paraktedonobacter. The sequence continues at coordinate 3,980 of DASVMX010000410.1, forward strand.
TGGCGGTTGCAATTATAACGGGGCGTGCCCCGCGTTTACCTCGCCGCGCCCCGCTGAAAAAGACGGCGCTCTAGCGGCACGGCAGCGGCCAGCAAGACTTCCCTGACGCTGCTGTGTATAAAAGAGTAGCATCCACGCTCACTGGTAGTATCCTCGCGTATCAGGCCTTTTCGCGCCAGCTCGGCGCACGCATCCAGGCAGGTCAATTTATCGATATTTATCAATTCAGCAAGCGCGAGTGGATCAAAGGGCGTTTCCGCGAAGGCCGCGGCCCTCAATAACGAGCGGGCCTCGCGGCTTAGAAAAGCGAGTTGTGCGCTGACCGAGGTCGAGATCAACTCAGGGATTGCGGAAGTAAGAACGACATTTTGCGTCCTGGCGAGCGCATGCTCCAGCCAGGCAAGGATAAAAAACGGATTGCCTTCGCCGCGCTGATAGCACCAGTCCGCCAGCTCACGGTAGCTCGTATCCACTACCCCTGACCTGCCGCTGCTCAGAGAAAGCTCCACCAGGCGCGCCACTTCCCCGGCAGACAACGGGGACAGAGACAACTCAAGCAGTCTGTTCTGGCGGGTCACGCTGCGCCGCAGGGGAACCAGGCGTCCCTGTTCAAACAGCGAGCAGTACGTGCCCAGCAAAAAGATGGAGCCAGGCTGAATCGAGCGCGCCAGGTGCCCCAGCAGCGCCAGCGTGGCCTCGTCCGCCCAGTGAAGATCATCCAACCAGAAGACCAGCGGGCGTTGAGGACGCGCGAGTTGCTGAAAAATTGCGTGGAAGGCTTCCGCGAGGACCAGAGGCTGAATGAAAGCGCCCTCCAGCGTAGCCACGTCCGCTGGAAAAAGATTCGGGAGCAACAACGCCAGTTGAGTACACCAGACCCCTGGCAGGTTCAGTTGCGCCACGTCCGCCTGTGTCAAACCCTGGCGCAGCGCCTCGACAACCGTGTGGTAGGCATGCCCTTGCTCCACCTCCTGACAGCTCCCCCGCAACAGCCGCCGCGGGACACTTGATCCGGCCAGGGCTTCCTGGAGCAGGCGCGTCTTCCCGGCACCAGCTTCACCATCCAGCAAGATCAGCGGGCACGCGTGAGTCGCCGCCTGGAGATGCTCGTTGAGCCAGGCCAGCTCAGCCACGCGCCCCACAAAGGGAGCCTGCTCCAATACACTTGCGTGGGAGACAGAATGGCTTTGCGCCTCCAACGCCGGCGTGCTCGCGGAAACAACTGGCTGCGCCGGCACAGGTGCGAGCGACTCCTGGGCACGCGCGGAGACGAGCGCGGGTGACCAGCGGTTACTGCGCGCGATCTGCTCGTAGAGGGAGCGCGTGGAAGCGGATGGCTTGACGGCAAGTTCCTGCGCCAGTACCTGGCAGAGCCGCTCATACTCGCGCAGGGCCTCAATCCGCTTGCCCGCCAGCGCGTAAAGCCGCATCAGACTGGCATAGGCCTCCTCCATCAAGGGATCAGTGGCCAGCAACATCTGCGTACACGTAATCGCCTGCTCTAACTGATTGTCTGCCTCGTACAGTTCCGCGAGCCGGCGCAGCGTCGAAAGGTAGAGATGCTGAAAATGGTCACGCGTGCTGCGCATCCAGGTCTCAAAACCGGGGGCATCCTTCAGAAAAAAACCATCCAGGAAGCTCCCGCGATAGAGCGCAATCGTGCGGTTCAAATGACGCGAAGTCACCGCCGTACCGCGCTCAAAAATCTCCGTGTCCAACCAGAGCGGCGCCACGGGATTGAGCCTGAGCTGATCATCATCGCTGATAATCCACTCGACCGCCGCATCAAAGCCGCGCAAAAGCGCGCGTACCTCAGCCAGGAGGGTCTTGAACGTATGGCGAGCACTTTCCTCATCCACCTCGCCACACAAAAGCGCGAGCAGCCTCTCCCGCGGCTGGGGCGTCTGGGTACACGCGAGATAATAGAGCAGCGCGCGCGAACGCCTGCGTGGTATTTTAATCAATTGATCTTTATAACGGATCTCCGGCGGCCCAAGCAGCCGGAAAACAACCTGTTGCATATCAGCGAACCTTCTGGAAGGAGTGGTTTGCCCGTCTTTTTCTCCTATTACTTGAATCAGGAGCAACAAACTCTACAGCAACTGCGATGATCAGGAGAAGAGCACAGCCAAGTATAGCACTGCGGTCCTGGCAGAGGCAAACAGATAGCCAGAACGATCAGTTACTTTTCCATTCCCCTGAGGCAATATTGGTGCCTGTTACCGGAAAAAGAAACCACAGGGAGAATAGTCCTCTATCATCTTTTATCTGGAGAAGGCAATGCCATGAGCTACATACTACTGGCATTGGATCACAGCTATCGTGGACGCTGACAAATTCGCAGCCTGGAGCAGAGATGTTCAGCACTTGCTTGAGTATTTAGCTGACCAGATAGGGGATTTTCGGGCGACACGGTCTTTTAGATCGAGTACAAACGGCTGTTCTTGCAAAACAGGCCGGCGCCTGGTAAACTTGTTCTAGTCCGATTTCAGCGTTGAAAAATCAGAGAGGTCGTCTATGCCGTCTATTCTTGTCTCCCTGCCCGGCGCGCTGCGCGCGAAAGTTGGGAATCGCGCCTCGGTAATGGTCGCGGGAGAGACTGTGCGCGAGATTATTGACGCCCTGGAACGGGATTTTCCCGGCCTGCGTTTCAATCTCTGCCATGAAACCGGTGAGTTGCGCCCATTTGTGAACATTTTTCTCAACCGCGCAAATATCCGCTATTTGCAAGGGCTGGATACACCCGTCTCCGCCGGAGCCAGCGTACACATTTTCCAGGCAGTCGCTGGCGGCTAACAGGGGGGCGCTGAAATTATTGGCAGCGCTGCTCAATCCATTGCCAAAAAAGACCTCTTTTTTAGAAAGGCAGAATGCGTATGCCCCATCACAACACTTTTCCTCAAGGGAGGACAGTCCTGGCAGTAGGCACAAAACGAGGCTTGTTCCTGCTGAGTTCACAGGATCGCGTAAAATGGGATGTTGAACCAGTCACCTTGCAAGGACGCCGCGTTTTTCATGCTATTCTCGACCAGCGCAGCGGCCCACGCCTGTTTGCCGCCGAAAATGGCGATTTTTTCGGGTCATTTATCCGCTATAGCGACGACTTTGGCCAGAACTGGCAGGAACCTGAACATGGCATTCAGTTTCCCTCTGATAGTTCACTGAAACTGAACAATATCTGGGTGATTGAACCTGGCCGTCTCAATGAGCCCGGCACGATTTATGCCGGGGTCGATCCGGCCAGCCTCTGGATAAGTTCCGACAATGGGAAGACCTGGGAACCAGACGCGGCACTGCTCACGCACCCGACGCGAGATCGCTGGGAGCCGGGCGCTGGCGGGCTCTGCCTGCACACGATTGTACCCGATCCCTCGAATAGCGCCAGAATGTGGCTGGGTATCTCCGCGGTCGGCTGCCTGCGCACCGATGACAGTGGACAGCACTGGAACTTTGCCAATAAAAACACCCGCGCAGGTTTCCAGCCCGATCTCTATCCCGAATTCGGCCAATGCATCCATCGCTTCGTCCAGCATCCCACACAACCCGACGTGCTCTATCAACAAAACCACTGCGGGATTTACAAGACGTTGAACGCAGGAGATGATTGGATCGATATTCAACGGGATCTTCCCTCCGAGTTTGGCTTCCCCATCGCCCTGGATACTCATCATCCCGACACGCTCTTCGTCATCGTCGAAGATCCCCAGGGTCGGCACAACGTAGACAACCAGTTCACCGTCTATCGTACCCGCGACGCCGGTGAGTCCTGGGAGGCATGTACCCTTGGGCTGCCGAAGGGGCCAGGAGTGCGCCTTGGCGTGCTCAGACATGCCATGTGTACCGACACGCACGATACCTGCGGCGTCTATGTTGGCACCAACACTGGCCAGATCTTCGCCAGCCGCGACCAGGGGGACAACTGGGAGTTGATCGCCGACTTCCTCCCCTCGATCTACTCGGTCACAGCAGCGGTCATCGTCTGAGCTACTTCGCGCCATGACGCGATCAGATCCACATTTTCAAACGAAGAAATGTGGATCTGATCGCGTCATGGCCGTGCAATGCGTTTTACGACGCCAAAGAAGCCTTTTCTCGCCCGCTGGGAACAGGCAAGACGCGCCTGCACGCGATTCTGATCCCGCAGAATGGCAAAATTGCAGAGAAACCGTCAGGCATGATTGCACCGTGAGTATTTTAGAGGACACAACCTCTAGACGCCCAATGTGCCACAGAACACACATCGTCCCTTCCATCTGTGGCACATGCTTTTTTCACCTTCACGGATTCGCCAGAGCAACCTGCGCCACCTGCGTGCAACGTTCCACCTTATTCTCGCCGGTCTTTCTTTGCTGCTGGCCCACTGGCGCGGTGTCCGCGAGGCTGGCCCAGAGGTAGTGAACGGCGTAGGCACGCCAGGGGCGCCAGGCTTCGGCGCGGGCGAGGACGGCGCGGGAAGCGGTAGAGAGGCCAGAGCGTTCAAGCGCCTGGCGCAGGCCGAGATCGGCAGCGGGAAAAGCGTCGGGGTCTCCCAAAGCGCGCATGGCGATGTAAGAGGCCGTCCACGGCCCTATCCCTGGCAGCTTCTGCAAAGCTTCGGCTGTCCGCGGACGATCTGCGCTCTGATTGAGCACAATCTCGCCCCGCGCGACACTTTGCCCCAGAGCGTGCAGCGCGCTGATCCGGCCCTGCGTGATGCCCAGTCCGTTTAAATCAGCTTCGGCCAGTTGGGCAGGTGAGGGAAAGGTGTGCGTTAAGCTGCCATCCGGGCTGGTCAGTGGCTCGCCCGCGGCCCTGACGACGCGTCCGGCCAGCGTTCTGGCTCCAGCCACGGAGACCTGCTGGCCCAGGATGGCGCGCACGGCGAGCTCAAAGCCGTTGACAGCCCCTGGAATGCGCAGTCCAGGCCTGGCGGCAAGCAGGGGAGCCAGCACGGGATCAGCGCTCAATACATTGGCAATGGCCTGCGGATCGGCATCCAGGTCAAAGAGCTGGCGGCAGCGCTGGACAAGCAGGTTGAGATCGCTCAGTTCGCTCAATTGAAGATGAACCAGCACAGCATTGCTCTCGGCCACCGGCTCCAGTTCGATAATGCCGCGCGATTTCGACAGGGCCACTGTGCGACGATAGCGACCGCCCACGACCTCTTCCACACCCGGCAGCGCGCGGCGTCCCAGATAGTCAAGCAAGGAGGCACTATCAAACGGCGGGCGGTAGCGCAGGCGCAGGGTCAGCTTGCCATCACCATTGCCCTCTGGCCGGAACTTGCGCCGGAAGTCCGAGGGCGGACAGCCAAAAGCTTCCTGCATGGAGTCATTAAACTGGCGCACGCTGGCAAAGCCGGAGGTAAAGGCAATCGTGGCTAGTGAAAGGCTGGTCTGGTCGATCAGCAGGCGCGCGGTCTGGGTGCGCCTGCTGCGCGCCAGGGCCAGCGGACCTGCCCCAACCTCAGCCACCAGTTCGCGGTGCAGATGGCGCGGGCTCACCGCCAGCCGGCACGCCAGGCCAGCCACGCCCTCTGAGTCAATTACCCCTTCAGCAATCAGACGCAGCGCGCGAGCCACCAGGTCAGCCCGAACATTCCACTGCGGCGAACCTGGGCTCGCCTCGGGATGACAGCGGCGGCACGCGCGAAAACCCGCGGCCTCCGCAGCCGCTGCGCAAGCATAAAAGCGCACGTGCCGCGCCTGCGGCGTCGGGGCCGGGCAGATAGGCCGGCAATAAATTCCTGTCGAGGTCACTGCTATAAAAAATTGCCCGTCAAAACGAGCATCGCGACTACAAATAGCCCGGTAGCAAAGCTCAAAATCCTCGTGAATGCGTGACGTTTCCATACAGCTATCCTACCCGAAAACCCAGACTTTTGCTAGCGGATTTCGGACATGATCGCCGGGCAACCGCAGGCAACCAAACAGGTGTTCATGTCCGAAATCCGCCAGACATTGCGCCTGGAGGGGAATATGATGTGGGAAGCAAATAGCAATCCATTTCTGGAAAGGATTAACCAGTGAAAACCCTTTTCTTTGATCGCATCGACACACCTATCGGGGCCATTCTTATTGCCGTGGATGGCGAACAGTTGTGCTCGCTTGACTTTGAAGACAATGAACAACATATCATGGCGTCGCTTCAGCGGCGCTATGGTGAGTTCACTCTCGTACCAACGCACAACCCGCATGGAATCAGTGAACGGCTCAGCGCGTACTTCGCAGGAGATTATAACTGCCTGGACAGTATTCCAGTCAACACAGGTGGGACAGCCTTTCAGCAACAGGTCTGGCTGGCCCTGCGCACGATTCCTCCTGGCACAACTATGTCTTATGGCGAACTGGCCGCGCAACTGGGCAGGCCTACTGCGTATCGCGCCGTGGGTGGGACCAATGCGCTGAATCCCGTCGCTATTGTTTTGCCTTGCCACCGCGTGATTGGTTCCAATGCCTCGCTCACTGGCTATGCGGGCGGACTTGAACGCAAACAGTGGCTTTTACAACACGAAGGTTTTCACGTGCGCAAGCCAGTCACAATGGAGCAGAAATGAAAATCTATAAACTCATTGGAGCGGATGGCAAACCGTATACCAGCACTACGCCGGGCACATTTGGCGGGCATAGAAAGAACCGGGGCTACGGGCGGCTGGATTGTCCCAGCGCCCTGCAGTGGATCGCGAAAGGCTATTATGTCAAACACCGCGTCTTTTTCGCCGACGAGTTGACCGCTATCGCGTCTGGCTATCGCCCCTGCGCGAACTGTCTGCCGGAACGCTATGCCCTCTGGAAACAGGCCACACGCCTGACCAGCACGAAAGCGGAAGCCCTGGCGCTCTATCGCACATATGTGCAGCAGTGACGAAACCTCACCGCTGCGCCGCGTTTTCGCGCAGCGAGCCCAGACGGCGCATTTCAGGCCAGCACCAGGCGACCAGCAAGACGACCAGAATGGTGCCGATGCCGCCCAGCACAACCGAGAGCACGGGACCAAACAATTGCGCGGTCAGCCCGGACTCGAAACCTCCCATTTGATTGGAGGTACCAATGAAGAGTGAACTGACCGCGCTCACGCGCCCGCGCATGGCGTCGGGCGTGCGCACCAGCAGAAGCGTAGAACGCACAACGACGCTGATATTGTCCAGCGCGCCCAGCACAAAGAGCATCAGGAAAGACAGCCAGAACCAGTGCGAAAGGCCAAAGACAATTGTGGCCAGGCCGAAGCCGCTGACCGCCAGGAGCAGGGTACGCCCGGCATGCTTGAAGGGAGGCCGCTGAGCCAGAGTCAGAGCCATACACACGGCCCCCAGCGAAGAAGCCGCCTGTAGCCAGCCCAGGCCGAGTGGTCCAGCGTGCAAAATATCCTGCGCGAAAATTGGCAGAAGCGTGGTCGCGCCTCCCAACAGCACGGCGAACAGATCGAGAGTAATCGCTGCCAGCATAACAC
>DASVMX010000411.1:0-3033 GCA_036384215.1 Ktedonobacteraceae bacterium
CAGGGGCCTGGACGGCGATGGAGGCGGTTTGCAGGCCATCCTGGCGCAGGTGCTCGATTTCCAGCACCGCGTCCAGGTCGGTGCGGTCGTCGCCTGCGAAGAGGAGACCCGCGAGGTTGTGGCGTTGGGCGAAGTTGCGCAGTTCTGTGCCTTTGTTTAGGGAGAGGATAGGTTTGATGTCAACGACGCTTTTGCCTTCGCTCAGATAAAAATTGCGCGCCTGTGCCGCTTCGCGCAAGGTAGTCAAAATCAGCTCGCAGGTCTCTTCAGGTTGGGGTGAGAGGCGGTAGTGCACGCTGCCGCCCAGGCGTTTGCGCTCGATGAGGATGCCTGGTCTGTTTCCCAACTGGTACTCGGCCAGGTCCAGCAGCTCCGCTCCAGGGGCGATATAGGGCTGGGCCAGGGGATTGATCTGAACTTCGTGCCTATCTGGCAGCCCCTCGCTCCATTCCACGCCATGTGTGCCAATATAGGTGATGCCCTCGACGTTGACCAGAGCTGCTCCACTCTCAATTCCGCGTCCGGTTATAATCGCAATATGCGCGTATTGGCGCGCCTCCTCCAGCAATTCAGCCACGCCAGGATAGAGACGTGCAGCGCCCGGCGTTAAAACAATCGGACTGAGGGTACCATCGATATCAAAAGCCAACCCGAGTGGCCGGGTTTGCAGAATCTTTGCGAAAACCATGCTTAAACCTTTAAATACTTTATTCTATTCTCCCTCTTGATTATAGCAAAGGCGAACAAGCTGCCGGCAGGATAGGTGTGGATTCTCATCTTGCCATACTATCCAGTACAAAAAGCGGAAGCCGATCCGCACGGGGGAATATTGGCGGCTTTCCCTCGTGCGGATCGGCTTCCGCTCATGTGTCCTGTAGCACTATATCGCTTTGAGACGCATGAGTTCCAGTTCTTCCAGGTTCTTCTTTTGCTCTGCTGTTTCATCCTCCGCCAAACGTTGTAAGAAACTCAAGAGCGCTTCGGTTGGGAGAACTTCGTAGATCTCGCCATTTTCTCCGGTGACGTAGATATACTCATCGGTCATATTTTTGCTCCTGATGGATCGCGGGGGTCACTGAATCGAGATATGTGTCTACATTTAGATTATACTCGGACTTCCTAAACAGAAGCTTGTAGTTCCCTGAAAACTTGCTGAGAAAACTGTCGATTTGAGAATAGTCCGTTCGTCATTCTAATGATGTCAGTCAATGCGCTGATGATGTACAATCGAATTGAACAGGAGGAAATGTTCCATGCGGTATTTGCTGTTGATCTATGTCAATGAGTCGGTTTACGAGAATCAAGACCCGGAAGAACAGGCGCGCGACTACCAGGAGTACAATGCTTTTAGCGGGGAAGCGGAGAAGCGTGGCTTTGCGCCGCAGGGGGAGGCGTTGCAATCGATCTCGACCGCCACGACTGTGCGGGTGCGCGAGGGGAAGATCCTGGCGACGGATGGGCCTTTCGCTGAGACTAAAGAGCAGTTGGGGGGCTATTATATGCTAAATTGTAAAGACCTGGACGAGGCTATTGAGATGGCCGCGAAGATTCCGGGTGTGCGCTATGGGTCGATTGAGATTCGTCCGATCATGGAATTTGGAGTATAGCTGTCTATCTTATCCGCGCCAGCCCGCGTCGGCCTTGTGCCTGGCGCGTGCTGGCGTATCTGGCTCGTTCATGCATATGGAAGAGATACAAGAGATTGTTGAGCGCGTTTTTCGCCAGGAATCTGGCCGCGTGCTGGCGACGTTGATTAGCAAGCTGGGCGATTTTACGCTGGCCGAGGATGTTTTGCAGGATGCCTTGCTGGTGGCGCTGGTGCGCTGGCCGGACGAGGGGGTGCCGCAGAATCCCGGTGCCTGGCTGCTGACTACTGCCTGGCACAAGGCGATTGACCTGTTGAGGCGCAACGCGAGTCTGGCGCGTAAACAGGAGCTGCTGGCCGCGCTGTCCGAGCCGCGCTGGCTGGATGAAGATGAACTGCTGGAAGAGGTTTTTCCAGATGAACGTCTCAAGCTGATCTTCACCTGCTGCCATCCGGCTCTGGCGCTGGAGGCCCGCGTGGCGCTGACCCTGCACACGCTGGGCGGTCTCTCGACCGCGGAGATTGCCAGCGCTTTTCTCGTGCCGCTGCCGACGATGGCGCAGCGCCTGGTGCGGGCCAAGCGCAAGATCCGCGAGGCCGGTATTCCGTATCGTGTACCGCCACCTGAACTGCTGGCCGAGCGCGTAGAATCAGTACTCTCGGTCCTGTACCTTATCTTTAATGAAGGCTATACCGCGACCTGCGGCGAGATTTTACAGCGCCTGGATCTCTGCCACGAGGCCATTCGCCTCTGCCGCACGCTGGTGCAACTCATGGGCCGCGAAGCCTCGCTGGCGCGCAATCCAGAGGTGCCGGGTTTGCTGGCACTCCTGATTCTCCACAATTCGCGTCGCAAAGCGCGGGTGGATGAGTTCGGCAATATGGTGTTGCTGGCTGACCAGGATCGCACGCTCTGGATTCACGACGAGATTCGCGAAGGCGTAGAACTGCTGGAGACTGCTCTGCGGATGAAGCGCATCGGTCCCTACCAGTTGCAAGCCGCGATTGTCGCCGTTCACGCCCAGGCTCGACATACTGAGGACACCGACTGGCCACAAATCGCCGCGCTCTACCAGTTGCTCATGCGCATTAATCCTTCGCCGGTCATCGAACTCAACTGGGTCGTGGCCATCTCAATGATCGAAGGACCGGAGCGCGGCCTGGCTCTGCTGAGCGAGCATCGCCTGGATGATGCGCTCGATACCTATTACCTCTTTCACGCCACGCGCGCCGACTTTCTGCGCCGCTCCGGCAGTCTGCTCGACGCCCAGGCCGCCTATCGTCAGGCGCTCGACCTCTGCCAGAATGCCACCGAGCAGGCCTTTCTGCGCCGCCGCCTCTGCGAAGTCAGCCAGGGCCTGCCAGTCTAACTGAATTTCTATTTGCGCGTTATTTCCCACTTTTTTCGCGTCCCTTTGTGTGAAAAGACGCCGCGACGCGGCCTGCCA
>DASVMX010000412.1:0-7055 GCA_036384215.1 Ktedonobacteraceae bacterium
GATCGATATGCATCATTTGTGAGGTTTTTATAGCGCCGGCGCTTTGTTGCTCAACTGTTGATTAGTACGCCAGGGGGTTACTGTGATTTGACTCAAAATTTCGGGTCTGGTCCACTTTAGGTGATAAGGTCTTCAATGAACTCGCAGATGCCATGAATATGAGGGGCGCAAGTAATTCATTTATCGAATTCCCTTCGGAATAGAAAGCAGTTCTCTGTTGATGGATTTGGCCCGTTGAAGGGCGCGCACATTGATAACCAAATAAATGAGGGTATTTAAATTGGTGACAGATCGCCCGTTGTGGACTCCAGGTCGCTCGATGCCCGGTTCTTTGGCCTGACTATTGATGCGCTCGCAAGCGGTCCGCTGGATGTAGAGCGTCTGGAAAAGCGGGCTTTGGCGATCCAGTGTCACTCGTTGGAGACCGCCCAGTTCCCAATTCACATCCTTGACACACCCCTTGCCTTTGGCAAACTGTTGATGCTCACAGGTCTGGCCGCTCGTTTCGGGAAAGAGCAGAGGGCATTGGAAACGCTGAGCGCGAAAGCCGTTGGTGTGGTGGAAAAGGTAATGTCACCTGTGAGGGCAAGCACCTCGACTTGCTCATGTTAGTGCTGTCCAAGTGTTGATCGAACAAGTCATGCGCGAAGAATTGGAGCAGTGTATTGGAGCATCGTGGGGAGAAATGACGCCCAATCGCCGCGGGTATCGCAATGGCTCCTACACCCGTGACCTGGTGACTTCAACAGGACGCATTGAAGATCTCAAAGTGCCCAGAGATCGAGATGGGGAGTTTCACAGCCAGGTGTTTGAGCGGTACAGTCGCTAGAACCAGAGGTGGCCGAAGCACTGACTCAGATGTTTGTGAGTGGCACCAGCACCCATAAAGTCGGAGAGGTGGCGGCCACCTTGATGGGAGTGGCACCAAGTGCAAGCAGCGTGAGCCGGCTGAACCAAACTTTGACCGAGCAATATGAAGTGTGGCGAGAGCGTCCTTTGCTGGCCCATTACCGTATTCTGTACCTGGATGGCATCCATTTTCCTGTGCGGCATGGAACGCAAACCGACTCAACCATCATCTTAACTGCGCTCGGCGTGGATTTTGAGGGGAACAAGGACGTGTTAGCACTACGGGCGTGTGCAGAGGAAGACAAAGACGGCTGGAGCTGCCTTGTGCACGATCTTCGTAGCCGTGGAGCGACCCAGATGGATCTGATCGTGACCGATGGACATGAAGGGCTACTTGCTGCCGTCTCTGCCCTCTTTTCCGCCACTCCCCGGCAACGGTGTGTGGTGCATAAACAGCGCAATGTCCTCAATGCTATTCCTCATCGAGAGCGCTAACGTGACGTCTAAAGAGGCTGGAACAATGCTTCACAGCAGGCCATGACCAGGGAAAACGGCCCAATCTTGATGAGAACCTATCAGGAACAGCCGTTTTGTCCTTTAACATGCGCAAAAAAGAACAATCGTCAGATAAGCTTGTTCTTCACCAGGATTGGGCCAGATCATGAAACTTCTAACTTTTTCTTTTCCTACCAAATCAAAGCTGACTGAGTGTGAGTACCCCTGAATACCACGTACAGCAGTTCCTCGCCGCTGTACGTGGTAAAAAATACAAAATTAATCAGTGGCATAAATATGCTACTGAATTAATCCTAAAATCCTTCGCAGCTGCCGCATGAGCAGCTGCCGCACGAGCAGCTGCCGAAGCCGCCGCCGAAGCCGCCGCCGAAGTCGCCGCACGAGCAACTGCCGAAGCCGCAGCTACCGGCGGAGCTGAAAGATCTGGAGCTTACATGAAGAAAGCTGCAGCTGCAGCTGCCGAAGCCGCCGAAGCCGCCGAAGCCGCCGAAGCCGCCGAAGCCACCCTGAATGCGACCAGCCTCAGGAGTGGAGATCTCTTCCAGATTGGCATCGGTCAGATCGATCAACTCGGCAATTTGCTCGGAGAACGCTTTCTCTTTAAGAAGATTCATAAACGGTTTCCTTTCTGTGTGGAACGTATTTGTGCTGGTGATTTCGCTCAAAAGTTCCTTGCGTCACCTTTCGCGACTAGCCATCCATCAGTCGCTCACAAAAAAAGTATAGTAATCACCCACAATCGGATTATCAGCATTTATTATGCTAATTCACATTTACAGTTAATTAATAAGCAAAGAGAAATATTCTCTGATCTGGAAGTATACATTGTTGCGAGGCAGTATCAAGAGCCAAGCCGATCAATATCCTGATACTCTCTTCGAAGGAATGCTCCTGATTCATCCAGAGATTATCTAACAACGCCATAAACATAAGTTGAAGCCTTGACTACTGTTGATAAGCGGACAAGAGCACCAGAGCTAACCAAAGCAGGCATTTTCTCTCCTTGTATGTATTGCTCTAATGCGAATTTTATGAAGAGTCGCCTGAAAATCTGCCGTCTAAATTGACACCTTATGACCCGAAGAATGACGCCTCAACACGGAAAAAGACAGAAACCGCGAAATGGCCTCATTCGACTTGGAGAGCAACATCATCGGTCTTTTCCCATTAGGTTGCATGAGCTTGACATTAGCTTGACAACCTAATGTAAAATATCTCTCGGTGCCAATTTTTCGGTACTATGTAATGGGCGCTGCCAGGGGCAGCGGCGGCGGCGATAGTTTGGTAAAATTAAGAGGAGAAAACAAAAAAGATGCTGGTGCATTTGATGTTGGAGCTTTACGGGTGCAACCGCGAAATTCTGGAAAACGAGCCGCTGTTGCGTCGTGTGCTGGATGAGTACCCTGGTCGGGTTGACATGGAAAAGGTGAGCCCGGTCCATCTGTACGACATCGAAACATCTAATCCGCTGGACGCGGGTATGTCGGGCTTTGTTGTGATCGCTCAGAGCCACATTAGCATGCATGCCTGGCCAGAGTACGGCGAGGTTGACATCGACATCTGTTCGTGTAAAGAGTTCAGCCAGGAAGACGCCATCGCTTTCGCGAAAGAAATGTTCCAGACTGATGACGTCGAAGCGCACTTTATCGTTCGCGCGACCCGTTCACTGAGACCTGAAAATCCCGACCCGGTTCGCTACGAGGCTGCCATGGCCGCTCGCATGGCGAAGCTGGCGGTGCGCTAAGAAGAAAGAAGATTGTGATTTTATGACCGAATCGCCTGTGACCCAGTTTGGCGCGCCGGACGCGCCCTATTGCGACCCTGCCACCGCTCGCGTGACGATTGTCCCGGCCCCGCTTGAGTATAGCGTCTGCTATATGCAAGGCACCCATCTGGGACCACAGGCGATTCTGGAGGCTTCCAGCCAGATGGAACTCTATGATGAGGAACTGGACTGGTGTCCAATCGAGGTGGGTGTCTATACGCGCCCCGCTCTCGATTATAGCGGCCTGGACCACGCCGCTGCCCTCGTTGCCACCGGTCAGGCCGTGCGCGAGGTTCTGGCCCGCGGCCAGCTCCCCCTGGTCCTGGGCGGCGAACACTCGCTCTCCGCTCCCCCAATCTCCGAGGTCCGCAACTATTTCCCCGATCTGACCGTTGTACATATCGACGCTCACGGTGATCTGCGCGATGAATACGAAGGCACACCGCTCTCGCACGCTTCGATTGAGCGGCGCGTGGTCGATATGGGTATTCCCTTAACCGAGATCGGCATCCGCAGCTTTAGCCCGGAAGAGGCCGAGTTCCTGCGCAGTAAACCGGATGTGGCCATTGTCTGGGGCCATCAACTGGCCAGAGGCAGCGCCACTATTCCCTGGGAACGCCTGAGCAAGCATACCTATGTAACCATCGATCTGGACGCACTCGATCCAAGCGAGATGCCCGCGGTCGGCACGCCGGAGCCGGGCGGACTGCACTGGTATCAGTTGCTTGATCTGTTCCGCGAAATCTGCCAGCGCACCACGATTGTTGGTATGGATGTGGTAGAACTGTGCCCGATGGAGAATCAGACGCGCGCCAATTTCCTGGCCGCGAAACTGGTCTATAAGATGATCGGCTATCGTTTCCACGAGGAATTTCACCAGCAGAAACGCTAGTTCGAGCAAACAGAGCAACAGATCAGCAGACCAGAAAACCACGTCAGGACAATGGTAGAGCAAGGCTTTCACGCTTCCTTCTCTCATTGTCCTGCTTGCTTTCCCGGATAGAACCAGTAGAGCAGCCAAAAAGATCAGTCAACGAATAGACTGAAGAAAAAGATTGTAGCGGAGCGAGGTATTGACCGACTCATGAAATCATTACACAGAGTTCGCCAGACTCAATTCATACAGACACTCGACAGCAGACACACTCCTGGACTCCTGGCTGGTGCGCTGGTGCTCTGTCTGCTGGCACTGCTCCTGGGCGCCTGCGACTCGGGCTCCTCCAGCAATACGACGACCCATAAAAAAACGGTCTCTATGGATAACGGCAGCCCTGTGACCTACAGCACGCAGGCGCAGGATGTCGTGCTCCGTCTTTTTTATGGCGGCGGCAAGGTCAGCACACTGGAAGTGACACCGGAAATCAGTATTTATGGCGATGGCACTTTTATCACCGGACCCGGACTCCAGCTCCGCCAGGGCTCGATCTCAAACGACGCGCTCCAGAGCCTGCTACATACGTTGACCAGCACTGATAATTTGCTGCAATTACACCGCCAGGTCTTCAACGATATTCCCGGTCAGAACGCCATGCTGTTCCAGGTCGCGCTGAATAGCCAGAACTACCAGTTTCTCTACGGTCCCTTCGGCAATCTACAGGAAAGCACGCAAGACCTGCACGAGTACCAGCAACTGGGCAACGCGATTGGTGCCGTCAGAAACGCGCTCAGCGGACCCGAGACGGCATATACCTCGCAAAGTATGGCCCTGCTGGTCTACCAGACTTTCCGCGCCGACTACACGGGCGCGCAGAATCAGACGGTTCCTATCTGGCCGCTGAACGATATTGACCTGGCCAATGCCGCGATCTACGAGTGCGGCGCCATTCCACAGGACCAGACCGGGCCAAACGCGGATAATGGCTGCCTGACCTATACCGTCCCCAAATTCGCGTATCTGCCGAGCAAAGGCGATTTACAGCAGATCAAGGCCGCTTTACTCGGCAAACAACAGGGCATGTTTCTCGAATACAACAGCCACTACATCGTCATTCTGCGCCCACTTCTCCCTGACGAAATCGCGCAAAAGCAACTGGCAATGTATGGCAGCAACATCCAGGACTACGCACCAGTGCCCTTGAAAGAGGGAGAGATTCCTACCCCAACCCCAACTGCGTAATTGCAGGAAAGCTCGCGCCTGTGGCGAGCTTTCCTGCCAATAGCATTTCAATATTCAATATTTCCAAAGCGTAGTCAGGAATGTTGAAATATGCTATACTGGAATTAGCCGCTCAGACCTCCTCCTTAAACTGAAAAAGTGGGTATGGAGAGGGATTGCTACCAACCGGGAATAAAAGCCAGGACTCCCAGTGTTTGGGGAAAAGAGCCGACAAAACTGGCAAAAGAGCATCTTCTCCGCGCAAGATCCATGAGCGAAGAATTATGCCGCGACAAACAACATACTGGCACAAGAGCGTCTTCTCCGTGCAAGAAATACGGGCGAAGAATTATGCCACAATCAACACAGGTGGAACGAGGGGAGAGCGCGAAGAAGCCCTGCCAGGTCATTCACCCCGTAAACCACAGCCTCCATTCTTTTTGAAAGGAACCCATGACCAGAAATTTTAGTAACCAGCGGCGAGATGGCATGCACCCATCTTCTCGCAACTCCGCCGCCTCCGGCAAGTATAGAGAAGAGCAATCATCCAGGCCCGCGCGCCCACGGTTGAGCCGTGACGCGGTCGATCGCGCGTGGGAAAATGGAGCTACTCGCACGTACGCGGACTATCGCCCGCGCCAGAATCCCCCAACTTCTCCCGCTCAGCGCCAGGGGCGGCCCGCACCAGCGTATGAGAAATCCCGGCAGCCACAGAACCGCCGGCCCTATGAAGCGTCCCAGGAGAGCTATGGTACCCCTCGTACCTCCGAAAGATACGACAGGTACCAGCAGCGCCCGCAACAGGATGACCGCCAGCGCCGCTTTGATCGGCCCGGTTATCGCCCAGCTAGCCAGCCCGGCTTTAATAGCGAGCATTGGGCGCGCAATAACACGCCACAACAACCAGGAGGCTCACCAGAGCGCTTCGAGGACAGTCGCCCTCCGCGCTTCCAGCAGGACAACGCAAATTATCGCGGCCCACAGCAGCCCGCGCGTTTCCAGCAGAACAATGACAACTATCGCGGTCCCCAACGGCCCCAGCGCTTCCAACAGGATAGCCCGAACTACCGCGGCCCTCAGCGCTTCCAACAGGATAACCCGAATTACCGCGGCCCTCAGCGCTTCCAACAGGATAACCCGAATTACCGCGGCCCTCAGCGGCCACGCCCGTTTGAACGCAACGACCGTGAGCAGTTCACCCGCGGCCCGCGCGGCGGCTCGCCCGCGCCGCAGCGCGATAACTATAATCCGCGCTGGCAGAGCCGTCCCGGCCCGCAACGCGATTACGCTAATCAGCAGCGCGATTACGCCAACCAGCGCGACTACCCGGCTTCCGGCAGCGACTACACACCTCAGCGACCTGGCCGGGCACAATTCGAGGGCGACTACGAACGCTTCAACGATTACGAGCGTCCCAACGTCCCTCAGCCCACCGAGCAACCTGCACCTGCCTATGAAAGGCCAGTAACCCGCCTGCCCGATGGACGCGTGCTGAAAGGCTCGCGCCCTGCGCAGCGCAAACAGGCCCGCTTCTGGAATGATGTCGAGGGACAGACCAGCGAACTGCTCTCCCAGATAGCCGACGAGCCGCAGGAAGGCAGCGCAGAACCGCTGCCACACGACCCGGCAAGCACACCAGCAGCGCCAGCACGCAAGCCTGCCCGCCCCAAAAAACCCGGCGAGAGCAGGATTCGCAAGGTAAAAACAGTGAAAACAACGCACGCCGAAGAATCCAAATCTCGCACCGCGAAAGTGGCCAGGAAAAATACTCAAGGCCCGCGCAAGCAGACCACGCGTCCATCGCAGCGCGGGTATCAATGGCCCACAACA
>DASVMX010000413.1:0-3391 GCA_036384215.1 Ktedonobacteraceae bacterium
CAATTTTGCCAGCCGCTCGTCTCGTCCTGTCCGCTTTTTGTTGTTATTTCCTTTTTTTTGAAAAGAACGCTGCTACCTCGTCGGTGGTCCAGGCGTTGAGCACATTCGCGGGGCTGAGCCAGCCTTTGCGGGCGATACCGATGCCGTAGTGCATGACATCTATGCCGCTGGTAGAGTGGGCGTCAGGGTTAATGGGGATGATGATACCTTTGTCGCGGGCGCGTTTGAGGTAGCGCCAGTCGAGGTCGAGGCGCGAAGGATGAGCGTTGATCTCGATGCAGACGCCGTGCTCGGCGGCGGCGTCGATCATAGTCTCCTGGTCCAGCGGATAACCCTCGCGGTTGAGCAAGAGGCGTCCGGTGGGATGTCCAATGATGGTGACGTAGGGATTGGCGATGGCGCGCAGCATGCGCGCGGTCTGCTCCTCGCGCGAAAGGTTGAACTGACTGTGGATCGAGGCCACCACAAAGTCCAGCGTGGCCAGCGCCTCGTCGGGAAAGTCGAGCGCGCCATCGCGCAGGATGTCGCATTCGGTGCCCTTGAAGATCGTGATGCGTCCCTTGTATTCTTCCCTGAGTTGATCGATCTCCTCGCCCTGGCGTTTCAACGCGTCCTCGTTCAGCCCGCCAGCGTAGGCCGCGGCCTTACTGTGATCGGTGATGCCTATATAGGTATAGCCGCGCTGCAGGGCGGCCTCGACCATTTCGCGGATCGAGTTGTGGCCGTCGCTCCAGGTAGAGTGGGCGTGCAGGACGCCTTTTAGATCGCTCTCCTGTACCAGTGTGGGCAACTGGTGGCGCGCGGCTGACTCGATTTCGCCAGTATCCTCGCGCAGTTCTGGCTCGACATAGTCCATGCCCAGCGCGGCGTAGATGTCGCGCTCGTCTTTACAGGGGACCAGGTTTTCGGGCGCGGGCTCTTTGCCGCGGAAGAGGCCGTAGTCGTTGATAGTCATGTTCATGCTCAACGCGCGGCGGCGCAGGGGAATGTGGTGTTCTTTAGAGCCGGTGAAATGGTGCAGGGTATAGGGAAAATGACTGTCGCCGACCACGCGCAGGTCCATATTCACGCCATTGCCCAGCACCACGCTGGACTTGGTTGGTCCCTTGCCTGTGATGGACAGCACGCCTGGCTGCGTGGTAAAGACATCCATGATATGCGAGCGCACGGCCTCCGGCGCGTCGTCGGCCACGCTGATTACCATGTCGATATCCTTGACCGTCTCACGCTTCCTGCGCAGGCTGCCCGCTACCTGCATACGCACAATGCCGGGCACCTCCGCCAGCGCCTGCTGAATGGTTCGCGCCTGCTCCTCGACCTCCGAATAGAGGTGGCGGTCGGCGTGCTGGGCCAGGAAGGCGATGCCCTGCAAGATCTTATCCTCGGTCTTCTTGCCAAAGCCCGGCAGAGCCCCTACCTTGTGCTCCTCGCAGGCCTTGATCAGCTCTGCCAGCGAGTTCACATGCAACTGGCTGTAGATCGCGTTGATCTTCTTGGGTCCCACGCCTGGAATGCGCGTCATCTCCAGCTTAATCGGCGGGGTATCGCGCACCAGCTCCTCGTAGAATTCCAGTTTGCCAGTCGTAATCAGTTCCTCGATGCGCTTAATCATCGTCGCGCCCAGGCCCGGCGTGCCTTTCAGCTTACCAGAGCGCGTCAACTCCTCGATATCGCCTTCCAGCGAACTGACTGAGCGGGCCGCGTTCTCATAGGCCCGCACTTCAAAGGCATTGCTGCCCTCCTTGAGTTCCAGCAGGGTACTCACCTGCTCCAGCAGATTCGCGACTTGATTTTTATCCATACTAGCGTCCTGGTCCTCTATGCTAAACGCAGATCAAAAAATTCCGGCTGCTGGAGCGGCACCTCAAACGGATTGCGGCCCTTCAGATCGCGCTGAAGGTAGCGTTTACAGTCGAAATGCACCAGCAGCCAGCAAAACCACTCCTTGCTGACGAACACCGCGTCCCAGGGCTGAGCGCCGCTGTTGTCCAGCGGCTTATTGCAGACAAAGCAGCGTCCCAGGCCAGCCCCCACGGCCCGCTCAAACCATTGGTAGACAAATTGGTTAAAATCGTCGAGATTCATCATCTCCAGACAATCCCTGGGATACCCGAAGAGTACCGGGTCCAGGCACTCGCGAAAATCATCGCGGTGCCGGCTCAAAGCAATAATCGGCGCTCGCACCACCACCTTCACCTCCGGGTCCGCCAGGTCCTCCGACGCCGAGACGCTCTGCAACAGCAGCCCCTCGCGCGCAAACCAGTCCAGAAGTTCGTTTCTCATAAACATCTGCCACGCGTGTATTTTGTCGTTCCACTCTATCACCCCCGGCAAAGAACGTCAATTCTAATGCACTATTCTTTTTTGCTGCACACAAACAGGAGAGTTTTTACAAATGCCTTAGAGAAGGGAAGTCTCTTGATTTTTTCGTAGGGCCAGATGAAAATAGAGAAAGAAAAGGGCAACAATAGTCAAGAAACGAGTTAGAGAAAGCATGAAAGAAGCAGATATTGAGCAAAATAGGCAGCGGCCAGCGCGGGCAAGGGAGGCGCTGCCACCAGTGATATATCACATGGCGGAGGCGGTGAACTGGCCTTCGATTGAGCGCGCGGGCTTGTTGAGCACGCGCGCGTTGCTTGAACTGGCGGGCGTGCCAGAGGAAGAGCGCGGGCAGATGGGATGTGAGCAGCGCACGGGGCCGCTGCTCTTGCCAGGTGGGATGGTCATTCGCGATCAGAAGCCGATGCCACCGGCTGCCCTTGAACGCTGTTTGCACGGTATGACGCCCGCGCAATGGTACGAATTGCTGAACTCGCAGGTCTTCTTCTGGCTCGATATTGAGCGGCTGAATCGGATGCGCATGGCCTCTAAAAAGCAGGCGCAGATCGTCATGACCATCGACACCGCCTTGCTGCTTTCCCATCACAGTGAGCGCGTCTCCCTTGCGCCCATCAACACCGGCAACGCGCGCCGCCAGCCAGCTCAGCGCGGAGCTCGAACCTTTGTGCCCTATCAGCAGTGGTTGGAATCAGGTTGGGCCAGCGAGACGGGGGCGCTGGGCACATCCCCGCGCCCGCGCAGCCACCAGCCTGTTGAATTGACCGTAACCGATGCTGTGCGCAACGCCCTGGACTGTATGCGCGCGAAGCACTACCTGGAGCCAGGGGAATTATTTCAACTTTAATACGCTTCCTCCCTATGATTTCCGCGTGTAAATGTTTCCCTGTTTGGTGGAGCCACACGATCTGGTGAAACGATTCCAACGGAGGCCAGCTTCGTTGCTGCATCGCGGGCTCTAAAAAGAGGCAAGCTCTTTTAGAGCCCGCGAGCCGCGCAGCGGCGCGCACGCCACACGATCTGGTGAAGGTCCACAACGGAGCTGGCCTCCGGT
>DASVMX010000414.1:0-5966 GCA_036384215.1 Ktedonobacteraceae bacterium
TTACCTACATATAAGGTAGCCTATATTTCATTATAGCTACTCTCTACAATGAATGTTTTCCCCCTTACAAACGCCATTTGCCCGGTCACTGGGCGCCCACGCAGGTCATGCTGGAACTGGTCAGTGACAGTGGCTGATGTCCCATCCGGGAGGTAGGTTGTGGCAACACATTGATACGCCTGGCTGGAAAAGTGAAGGGAGAGCAAGCACTATGACGCGCTAGAAGGACAAGTCAGTCTGTAGCATTCGTAAACCGCAACGTTCACCCGCTTGCGTCTCCCTCTCTGTGGGCATCCAACCGCTATGACGATGGTGCTCCTGTGGCATACAGGCGAATGGTAATTGCAGGCGTAACAATCTGTGCTACCAGATGGTAATGGCTATCAAGCCACTTCTCCGCGGTTTGCGCCTTCAGAGCATCTGCCTGGCCGGAGAGACGAGCCGCGATAAAAAACAGGCGCGGATGATGCGCTCCATAGACGGCCAGAGCAGCAGGATTGACAGCGGCATCATTTCCCGCGACAGGATTGATTGGCCCATCATTTTCCCAGGAGAAAGCGCCAGGGGAATCCGCGTCAAAGGTCGCAGGGGACTGGTAGCGTGTAAGATAGTACTGCACCGACGTCTGGCACCCCTGGACATTGGTATAGCAGACCAGGCCATCGCCCGGTTGGTACCGTTGCACCAGCCAGAAGGTCGGTGTGCTCCAGTTCTCTACCTGCGCGCTCTGGTAATACAGCGGGGTATAGTGCAAAGCCAGGGCGATGATCGCCAGCCCCAGAACGAGTTTCCCTGCGCGCAGGCGAATGGTGGCTACCCCTGATCCCACCAGCAGGCAGAGCGGGGGAACAACCACAACCAGGTAGCGACTCGAAAACATGCGGGTAGGGCCCTGTGAAATGATAAAGCTCAGAATCACTGGAAGGATCAACCAGCACAGGCAAGCCAGGATGACTGGCAACTGCTGGCGCGCCCGTTTCCCCTCCGATTTTGAAGCATTGACCAGAAATACACGATTAATCCCTGAAATGGGAGAAGCAGAAGCCAGGAGAGCAACCAGCAGACCAAGACTACACAGGAGAAGCAGAAGCAGGAGGTAAATGGTGCTGCGCGCGCTGAAGTCTAAAAAGACGCTCAGGATCGTAGAGAGATGGGGCACATGCATCCAGCCAGTTTTTGAGCCATGCCTGCTAACTACAGCCATGGGAATGCTCAGAATTCCGCTGATCAGCAAGCTCACGACGAAAGCGAAGAAACGCTTGCGCAGTTGCGCCCTCCAGGCATTGGGCACCAACATCAAACCAATCAAAGCCACTACCTGAGCAACGATCACCAGAGCACTGAATAATTGAGTATAGAGAGCCAGCGTAGTGAAAAGAACATACCAGAGCCACCAGCGCTTATCCCGCGTCTCCACAGTACACGCGGCAAAGAGCGCGTACCAGGCCAGGCAGAGCAGGAGGAGTTGTAAACTATACGCGCGTGTTTGCTGAGCATACACTAATTGCACATCATTCAGCAAATACAGACCAGCGGCGACCGTCCCGGCCCACGGACCCAGAAAACGCCGCCCCAGAAAAAAGAGCACCAACGTGCTGAGCGCGGCGAAGATCGCCGAGGGAAGTCGCACCAGAAACTCAGTGGGGATCATTCCCATAGCACCAGTCACCTGGAGCCAGAAATGGAGGATGAGGTAATAAAACTCCATATTGGGTTCCGGGCCAAAAATAACGTGCCAGAGCAAGGGCAAGGGTTGGCGGGCGAGTTCGACGGAAAACGCTTCGTCGAACCAGATACTGGGGGTTCCCAGGTGATAAAGATCAAAGCCCAGGGCGGCAAAGAAGAGCAGGCCGCCAATAAGCATGCCCTGATAGCGTCGAAGGACATCCAGGACTCTGGGGCGAGAAGGAGGCTCGCGGAAAATCGGGAAAACGTGCGTTGGTTGTAGCGAAATATCTGTCGGATCAACAAGATCACTCTGTGCCTGTTCCACCTATGTTCTCCTTTGCATGATAGAAGAAAGAATGCGTCATCACGTCTGACCGGGAAATGAAGTCTGAGCTTTGAGGCATGGGAGGCCTGCATGATAGCTCATCATCTGATGGAACGAAGAATATCTCTTCTATGTAACATGCCAGGACATTGGCTCCGCGGGCACCCACCATCAACTTGACTGATCCATTGACCTGCGTACTGCATTTTTGAGAGCTTTATGGAGGATCTTATGAAAGACTTGCCGAAATTGAGGTGCTGACGCTGATCATCCTGGGTGCCCAGGACGATCCTCGCCTCTTCAAAAATGCAGACAAACTCGCACGAGATATCGAAGGAGCTTACCTTTTGTGGCTTAATCTTAACCATTCTGAACTGAAAGAGGCATCACTTCGCGTGGAAGCAATGCCTCTCATTTTGTTTTGGATCTGGTGTGAGCAAGCCGTAAGCCGAATTCTGTACCCCTTTGACTCTCGTCAAAAGAGGCGGCGGGCATCTATCTAGAACAACAATTGCTTGCTGTCTCAAGCAACCAACCCGAGAGTTGACGGGCGAGCAGCCCGCGAGCAGCCCGCAAGCGGCCTGCTCATCCCTCTGCTCGGTCTTGCTCCGAATGGGGTTTACCCAGCCAGACGGTCGCCCGGCTGCTGGTAAGCTCTTACCTTACCATTTCACCCTTACCCGGCCAGAAGCCAGGCGGTATGTTTCTGTGGCACTTTCCTTAGGGTTGCCCCCACTGGCCGTTAGCCAGCATTCTGCTCTGTGGAGTTCGGACTTTCCTCGGACCCTCGCGGGTCCGCGCCTGCCTGTCTTACTCAAACCAGCCCGCATATAGAATAACATACCCGCACAAGTCTCTATCCCTCCCATCCCTTCCCTATGGGCCGCTTTCCACCAGGCGCAGAGAAGCCCATCCACAAAAAAGCAGGCGAAGATGGTATACTGTCTTGAAGCGGAAAGAATGAGAGCATACAGAATAACAGAAAAAGGAGCCCCATTATTACGACAGACAAGGATGCCATCCAATTTCACATGCGCCCCGAAGAAAAACAGAATCTTGAAGGTCTGCCCTGGCACGCGCCGCTGGAGCAGTGGGCGGCGCTGGGGGTGCCGCTTTTAAATATTCGCAGGGGCGAATCGCGCCATCCGGTGGTGTTTGTTGAACGCGAAGGCGTGCGTTACGCGATTAAAGAGACTTCGCCACACATGGCCGAGCGCGAGGTGCGCAATCTACGCGAGATCGCGCATCGCGGTATTCCCACGCTTGTCGCCGCGGGCACGGTTGTGGTTTCACAGCCCCCGGTGGCGCTCCACGCTTCGATGCCTGGCGGACTCAGCTCTTATCTCAGTGGAGACCGGGGCTATCTGGTGACGCGCCTGGCCCTGCGCGTGGTGCCTCACGCGTTTCTCTATCGCCTGCCCCTCAACCGGCGCACCAAGCAGCGTCTGCTGTCGGCTATCGCGGTGCTGATGATCGAACTGCACGAACATGGCATCTACTGGGGTGATCCCTCCCTGGCCAATATCCTGCTGCGCATCGATGGCAGGTGCATCCTGGCCATTATGGCGGACGCGGAAACAGCGGACTACTTCTCCGGTCCGGTCAACGATCGCCTGCGGGAGCAGGACCAGGCTTCGTTTGAGGAATCACTGGCCTGGCAGGCCGAAGATCTGCGCCAGGCGCGCGGGCTCCCCGAAGACCGCCAGCCGCTGGATGACGCGGACTTTCGCTACTTTATGCAACGCTATCGCTGGCTCAGGCGCGAACACGCGAAACTCGACGCGCCTCCGGCTCCATTTAATACCCTGGAGCAGGCACAGCAATTCTTGCAGACCATCAACCGCTGGGGCTTCTCACTCCTGAGTATGACCGGGCGCACCCTGCAAGAACTGACTACCGTGCGTCCCGGCTGGTATCAGCGGCGCATTCGCGAACTGCTGAAGATCTCCATTCCGCGCGTCTACGCCCGGCGCTTCTACAATATGATCCTCGGTCACCAGGCACTGGCCAGCGAAAAAGAGGGACGCGAACTCTCCATTGAAGAGGCCGCGCATCAATGGTATACACGCTACCACCTGCCGGCTATTCTACTCCTGCGCCAGGTTCTGACCAGCGATCAAGACCCGCTCAAGGCCTATTTCGAGGTCATGCTCCACAAGTGGAATATGAGCAAAAAAGCCGGCTACGAGATCCCGCTCGATGAGGCCATCGTCGATTGGTCCATGACGCGTGCCAACACAGGCAAGCTGGGCGAAATCGACCAGGCCCTGCGTGTCAAATGGGAACACGAACTTGAACCAGAAGCACAGATCCTTGAACCGGAGCTGATCGAACACGAGGTGCTGGACCCCCTCATCTCCACTGCCGAGCGCCCCCTCGTCCATCGCCAGCCCACCGCCCTGGATGAAGAGCTCGCGGAAATCCGCGAACTGAACGCACAGTAGGAATAGAAATTGATTCTGGCGAATTGTTTCTCTGGAGCAAGTTTTGCGCGGAAAAAAACAATTTACCAGTATCGATCTCTATTCCTGTTGTGGTAAACTAAGCTCAAAAAGTAGTGAAAAAGAGAAGGAGAAAATTTGTGAGCGCCCATTCTATCGATATTCGTCCATTAGCTTCTACTGCGGAATACGAGGGTTATTTTCGCCTCTCGAATGCCGCCTTTTCTTCGGAACCTTCGGAAGAAGATGCTCTACGCTGGCTGGCTACAACGAAGCAGGCTCCTGACTTTGATGCTGAACGTCTGCGCGGCGCTTTTCACGAGGAACATTTGCTGGGCGGATATGGACTGTATAACCGCGTACTGCGCATGGGGGCCGCGCGCATATCTACTGGCTGCATTGGCGGAGTAGTGACCTCGCCAGAGGCGCGCAAACAGGGCGTGGCCAGCGCGTTGATGCATGACGCCATCGACTTCGCCCATGCCCACAAGCACGCGTTACTACTCCTGGATGGCATACCTAAATTCTACTATCGCTTTGGCTACACGGACATGTTCGATGTCACACAGATAGAGATGAATCG
This sequence comes from Ktedonobacteraceae bacterium, assembly GCA_036384215.1. Classification (GTDB taxonomy): domain Bacteria; phylum Chloroflexota; class Ktedonobacteria; order Ktedonobacterales; family Ktedonobacteraceae; genus Paraktedonobacter. Next base: position 5,018 of record DASVMX010000414.1, read on the forward strand.
CTCTGCCATTCTCGCTCTTCCTCCTGCACATTACCAGGTTCGCGAGGCGACAGTAGATGACGCACCGACTCTCCTGGCTCTGTATCTGCGCCACCTGGGCAGCTATACTGGCAGCTTCGAGCGCTCGCTCGATCTTCAATTGCACCGTTTACAACAGAGGCGCTCCTCGCGCGTTGTAGCCCTCACGCCACAGGGCGAAATCGCAGGCTACCTGCTGCATGGAACGGATGCCGAGGCGGCTCAGGGCTATGAACTCGCGGTGGATAGCTGGGACGCGCTTCTGGCCCTGTTACAGTACCACGCACGCCTGCTTGATAGCGAAATACCCCCTGCCACGCTGCTCTACTTTTTGCCACCAGATGCTCCTACGACCCACTGGCTCATCGATAATCTTGAAGTACCTGACACCTCGCAATGGGGCTCTCCGGCAGAAGAATGGGGTGTGCGCAGGCTGACCATGCATCACCGATTTACCGGCTGGATGGCCTGTCTGACAAACTTCCCGGTTTTGATGGATTCGCTGCTGCCCGAACTACAAGCTCGCTGGCAGCGCTCGCTCGCTCATTGGACTGGCACTATCGCGCTCACGGTAGGCGATCAGACAAGCACCCTTCGACTTCACGATACCTCTGTCCAGATCGCTCCCCAGGCCGGCTCCACCCTTAATCAACTGGAACTCAGCCCGCAGGCGCTGGTGCAACTGGTCTCTGGCTATCGCCCTCTCGCGCATCTCACCAGTACCGCGCACCTCTCCGACAGCGCGCGCGCCGCGCTGGACATTCTCTTTCCAACCAGCCATACCTGGATACCGCGCACAGACTGGTTTTAGCGGAGGCAGCTTAGATTTTTACGAAATCATAGGCGATAAGCAGGACGAGAAAAATTGAAAATTTTCTCGTCCTGCTTATCGCCTATGATTTCGTAAAAATCTAAGCTTGCCTCCGCTAAA
>DASVMX010000415.1:0-17940 GCA_036384215.1 Ktedonobacteraceae bacterium
GCCTCAATCCTCGGGTTGTCCGGCAACGCTTTTCCAAATTTCCCCGCAAACGCGACAACCATCTCCATGGACCACATCTCAAAGGCATGGCCTTTCTCGATGTGGTCCGTCTCCTCTAATCCTTATCCGAAAGGTATTGGACCTTGCCTCCTGTTCTGCTATTAGACTTCCATCACCACTGGTAGAATCATGGGCCGGCGGTGGGTCTGTTCGTAGAGGAATTCGCTCAGGGTGTGGCGAATTTTGTCTTTAACGAAGGACCAGTCGGAGGCGTGCCCATTGAGGCTGCTAAAGGAGTCCAGCACGCGATCTCTGGCGCTGGCCAGCAGTTCTTCGGAGTCGCGCATATAGACGAAGCCGCGCGAAACGATGTCTGGTCCCGCCAGTGGCTGGCCTGTCTCCTTATCGACGGTCAGCACGACCATCAAAATGCCATCCTGGGCCAGGACCTGGCGGTCACGCAGCACAATCTGTCCGATATCGCCCACGCCCAGACCATCGACAAAGACGTTGCCGCAGGCGGTGTGTTCGACCACGCGGAATTCATCTGGCGTCAGCTCGATCACATCGCCGTCCTCGGCCACCAGGATGTGATCGGCGGGAATGCCCAGCGAGTAGGCCAGTTTGGCGTGCAGCACGAGCTGGCGATATTCGCCGTGCACGGGCAGGAAGAATTTTGGACGCAACAGGCTCAGCATGAGCTTCTGTTCTTCCTGCGCTGCATGCCCGGAGACATGAACATTGGCGATGGCCTGGTAGAAGACCTCCGCGCCCTGGCGGAAAAGATTGTTGATTGTGCGGTTCACCATGCGTTCATTGCCCGGCACAGGCGTGGCGGAAAGAATCACCGTGTCGCCCGGCTGAATGCGGATCAGGCGGTGATCCTGGTTGGCAATGCGCGTCAGCGCCGAGGTTGGCTCGCCCTGGCTGCCCGTGCAGATGATCGCTACCTGCTCGGGTTGGAACTGCTTGATATCCTCGGCCCGGATCAAAATGCCTGGAGGCACGTTCAGATAGCCCAGTTCCATCGCCATCTGCACGTTATTGATCATGCTGCGCCCAACGAGCGCCACCCGTCGCTCGTAGCGCTCGGCGGTGTCAATCACCTGCTGAACCCGCGAGAGCAGCGAGGCAAAGGTGGCCAGAATAATCCGGCCCGGCGCGTTGGCAAAGAGCTTATCAAACGAATCGTTAATCACGCGCTCGGAAGGAGTATAACCCGGCGACTCAATACGCGTGCTATCGCCCATCGCTACCAGCACGCCCTCGTTGCCCAGGCGGGCCAGCGTGCCGAAATCAGCGGGCGCACCATTGACCGGAGTGTGATCAAATTTGTAATCGCCTGTGTGGACCACCGTGCCCAGCGGCGTGTGAATAGCCAGGGCCGCGGCATCGGGAATGCTGTGGTTGATGCGTACAATCTCAACCTCGCACTCCCCCATCTTCACTCGATCTCCAGGAGCCACCACGTTCAGCGAGACTTTATCCAACTGGCGGTGCTCCTTGAGTTTCACGCTGATCAACCCCTGCGTCAAACGCGTTGAGTAGATAGGCGGGAAATCGAGTGCTGGCAGGAGATAGGGCAGACTGCCGATATGATCTTCATGACCATGGCTGATAAAGATACCACCAACGTTCTGCTTCTTGTCATTCAAGTAGGATGTATCGGGGATTACCAGGTCCACACCAAACATCTCTTCATCGGGGAACATCGACCCGGCGTCAATGATGATAATGTCGCTACCATACTCCATAACCATCATGTTCTTTCCGACCTCCCCCAGGCCTCCCAGGGGGATGAGTCGAATTTTTTCTGTTGTCAAGGTAATAAAAACCTCCCCACTACACTAAAAAGGCTGTAGTGCTCTAAATGTAGCTCTTTGTTGTTGTATTTATCTCCACTTCTGTCTGCGTCTACAGAAGTAAAAGCCGTTGTTGAAATTGTATTTGTCTTAAAAATAAGTTCTATTCTTCCATTAAAAGTGTACCATAGACCCCCTAAAAACACAAGTCAGCAAGCCGCTTGCTTAAGAGGAGGCAGCCAGGCGGATGAGGACGGAGAAAAGGCCACTTCATTATCTGTACTCTGGTGGCGATTACTCTCAGAAAATGGCGACGACATTGACGGTTGGCCCTGTCCCATGTAGAAAGGTGATCACAAGATTGAGGGGAATACGGAGCAAGCCGTGAGGGAACAACCACAATTCGCCATGAATCCAGTCGAACCAGCCAGTTGTGGCACTTGCGGTGAGAAGAGTCGCGACTGAAACATCTTTTTGCATCTCTGGAAGAGACGGCTGTTGCATCTTCTCTTTCCTTCCTCTGTTTCTAGCATAAGTATAGATGAGTAGCTGTACCGACGCAAGTCTCAAAGACGCCTCTCTTCTTTCTCTCGGAGAGGCTAAGAATGATCACTAAAAGTGATGGAGTTCCCCTCAATGAGAGCTCATCCGCATTTGTCGTTCTTACTGTGTATCCCAAATACCAGATGATGCCGGTAATTACACAGGATTAACAAGTTCAGCGAGTGTACGCAAAATGCCAGGATTATCTATGGTGCCGATAACCATTTCGCGCAGGCGTGTGGCCAGTTCTTTGCTAACGGGATCGCCATGGGCAAGTTTGTTGCGCTCGTCATGAATTTTTGCCTTGCTCATACGCTGGACAATTCGCTCGAATTCGCCCCTCTTGTCAGCGGCGACGCGGGAGAGCATAGTTTTCCAGATCTCTCCTTCGGTCCTGCTGGTGCGATAGTCATACGCGCTGGTGACGGTGCCAAGGGTGAAGCCTCTGAAGCCATAGATGCTTTTATAAGTTGATGCGATGGGATAGTAGAGCCTGCGTTTGAGTTCAGCTTCCAGAGTGCGGCAGTATTGGACAGCAGGCGCGGCCCAGTCTTGCAGGACGTTAGCGCTATTGTAATTTTCCCAAATGTGCTCACCGCTAATAAGGGAACGACGGGTGTTTTCAGCAAGGCTACGCCTATCTCCCTGCCAATAGGGGCCAAACACCCATTCCCTGAACTTGCTCTCGATCTGGGTAGTATTACCGAAGAGGCGCACGTACTGTTCGACGGCGCGCCCGATACCATGGAAAATATGCTGGCGCAGTTGTTCAGCGCGAGCATCGTCACCGGCCTGTTCAGCAGCTTTCAAAAGTTCGTTGCCCCTGGTGCGCAGGAGCTGGCATTGGCGCTCCAGTTCTTCCTGGGTCAGGACGCGCAAGACAAAGGGAGGGACGATTGCCTGATCCATAACATGGCAAAGAAGCGAATTTTTGAGGCAGTCGGTTTCAGGGTTGACAATATCAAAGACGCCTGCGCCGATGTGCGGTTTGGGACACAGGACGTGATGCGTGATTTCCTTCCAGTTGCTCACGTTGATCGTGTCGCTGTCCAGCACGATGCCTCGGCAGGCGGGCGCTGGCCGCTCAGGCAGGTATTCTATAGCGCTGTCGAGAAGGGCGCGCAAGCGGGTCTGCAGGGTTGCTAACTCCATCTGTGGCTCTAAATGGTAGAGTTGGATCTGGCATTCTTGCGCGCTAGTGTACTGCTTGCCGCTGCGGCGCAGGGTGCGGGTCACGGTCTGGCCCTCTTCCGGCTCAGGCAGGCGCGGGAAGAAGAGCACTCCATGACGAGCCCCCAGAAGGGTCATGTCGCCAAGCAGTTTTTTAATGGGACCGTGGGTGTGGGCGGGATCGCTCCCTTCGAGGTAATATTTTGCGTCGAGCACGAAGGGTGGTTCACGCCAGATCAACTGGCTGTTGTGACGAATCGCCAGCGGCTTCACGCGCTCGATGGTGTAGTCGGGCCGCGTGGTGGGACCATGCAGCCAGTCCGGCTCGTAGGTGGTCGAGGTGTTGAGCTGACGGTTGTAGATCAGGCGAAAGCGCTGTCCTTGCCAGGTGAAGGTGCATTGCAGAGCGTCGGTGACAATCTGCACATCCTGCGCCTGCACGGCCCCTTCCTGGCTGAGCAGGTGGAAGAGTTCGAGGGCAATCCACAGTTCATAGAGCCAGGCGCTGGTCTTTTCACCTGTGCGTTTACTGGCCAGGGAACTGGAACGCGTGCCAGCGGCTCGTCCGACGCGGAAGCCCTGGAAGCGCTGCCACCAGTTCAGCAGGTCGCGATAAGGACCGGAACCGGGTCTCAGGTGCGCGGCGACCCGCTCTGCAAGATCACCCAGATCAACCTTCTCCGCCTGCTCCAGCAGCGCACGGGCATAGGCCGCGGCTAGTTCGCGCTCGGCTTGCTCGTCGAGGCTGACCAGGGTCTGGCGCTCGGCGGGGCTCAACTCTTCATCACGGAACTGCTCACGCAGAACGGCCTGGACCTCGCGGTGGAAAACCAGGATTAGTGAAACGACCAGCACATTTTCGGGCGTTTCCAGCGTACGCTGGCGCAGGCGGGTCTCAAACTGTTGTGGTGGCAAACCTGGCTGCTGGCTCAGATTGTGCTCCAACGTGCGCGGCCAATCGATATCGCCCCGCGTGGGAGCTTCTTCGCGCAAGCGACTGTGATCAGTGCGCAGGCTCAGCTCGCGGCGAATGCGCGGCATGATATCGCCGAGCAGTTCGCTGCCCAGCACGCGCAGCTTCATAAAGCGGTCATACTGCTGAAGCAGCGGCAGAGGTGGTAGGGCGCTCTCTGCGAAGAAGAGCCGGAACTGCTGACGGAAGAGCATCTCGTGATGTTGCAAGAGCAGGCGCAGCACCCGTCGTTGGAGATGCTGGTCACGCAGCTCATCAGCAGAAATGACTTCTTCTGGCGTCGTCAGGGAGAAATCCTGTTCGATCATTTATAGTCCTCTTTCCGCTTTAAAAGCCCGCAGGCGACGGATGAGCTGGGACAAGTCCGTTACGGAGGTGTTGATCGCGACCAGTTGATAAAAGAGTTTGTTCAGGACAGCTGGCTCGACGGCTGGCCGGTTGCTCTGGGCAATGGCCTCAACCTGTTCATCGCTAAGATAGGGCTTGCCGTGCTCATCAGCGACGCGGGCCAGGGCCATGAGCTGGCCATAGAGGCGCTGCGGGCGGTCGGCCAGGCTGGTCAGAAGGTTGTTATAGGCCGCGGGGAAGTCATGACCGTGACCGGTTTGTGTAAGTACGAGCAGCAGGACCTCAATTTCGTCAGGTAGAAGTACCTGGAGCTGGTCGGCGATGGTGTCGCAGAGCGCTGCATCCAGGGCCTCAATCCATTGCTCTTCTGTAGTGTAGCCCTGGAGAATGCCTGCAATGAGCATATGCTGGACCAGGCTGATGGCCTGTGCAGTACCGAGCTGGCGATAGATGCGAATAGCCTCGAAGAGATGCCAGGCAATACTGAAAGTATTCTCGAAGAGGTTGCTTGGAAGTGGCCAGGTGATGTTATACTGCCCCTCCTGCTCGGCCTGGACACTTATTCCATCCCACATGATCGCCTCGTTCTCCACCACAATACTCTTGCTCAAATGGCTCACCTTCTCCAGAGCCTTGTAGAGCACAATACCTTGTTCAGCCTGGCGCAGCGAGCGCCCTGGCGGCAGAATTTCGACAAAGGAAAAACGCCGCTTGAGTGCCTCGCTGATCTGATTGAGATAGTTGCGATCAAAGCTGTTGAGCGTGCCGATGATGCGGAAGTCGCGGGGAATAGGTAGTTCCGCGCTGCCGCCTTCGATAGCCACACGCAGAACATCGTTGCCGCCCAGAGCGGTCAGCGCGTCTCCCAGCGCCAGGTCGATAGGAGCGCGGTTAAATTCGTCTATAACCAGCCATTGCCCACGAAAAGTCTGCTGAATGCTGCGCTCAATTCCGCTGCTAGTGGTTACAGGTGAGCGGCGCAGGACCAGCGTATCCCATTTTTCTGGCACCTGTCCCTGCGCGGACCAGTTCTGGAGGATGGCCGTGGTCAGATATCCATATTTTATGCTATACGCCACCGAGCCGTTCTTACTGACTGGAGCAATACCGCTGATCAACGTGCGCACGCTCCATTCATCGGTAGCTGTAACCAGGCTGGTCGTATAGGCTGTTGTGCGCGTGAGAACAACATCTTCAGGGTCTGCCTCGTCCTCTTCCTGCTCTGGACGCTGCCAGAGAATTTCAGGAATCAGGCGCGCCAGCTCGGTCTTGCCAGTGCCGGGAGGGCCGGAGAGAATAACGTGCCCGGCTAGCAGAGCATGATAAACGCGCCGGATAACAGCCTCATCGACCAGGATATGGCGCTGGACTTCGCGGATCAGGCGGTTGAAGACACGCTCAGTGGCGGGCAAAAGCGGGTCATTCGGGAGAAATTGCTCGGCAAAGTTCTCCTGATTTTTTTCATCTGGCCGCCCTGATGGAGAAGTCCCCTGGAGCATATTTTCAGACCCCTGGTCTACAATCACTTTCTTTTGTGAGTTGAAATACTCACGTACCCAGAGGCCAAAAGCTTCCATCCAGAAAGGAGCGGTGCTCTCGTCTGGAGCGAAGCCTTTGACGGCAGCAATGAGCTGGAAACAGGCCGCATGTTCAAGAGCGGTATTTACTTCGACCGCACGCCAGCCAAGATTTAAGCCCTCTGGGGCCGGAAGCATGTTCTCCTTGACAAGGTGATATAATCCTTCGCGCATGCTCAGGTAATAGATATCGGGCTGTTGATTGAGATTGAGCCAGGCAGTAAATAATGAGAGGAAAAATGCGCTATTGCCTGCTGCCATGGCTACGTTCCCTTTACCAGCCTGGCGCAAACGAGCGCGTTCGCTCAGCAGAAATGCATATAGCTCCTCTATACGTGTGCCAAGATTAGCGGGAATCAACCCGGTGAGAAGCTTGCGTAAATAGCTCTCCATATTGTGAGCGGAATCATGGTGGTTCTTCACAAGCTGATTAAAACCCATCAAGAAGCCAGGACCGGTTGCTCCCCAATCATCGCCCCTCCTACGCAAGGTTATCTCTATTTCATCGCGAAATTCAACAAGATTCATTCGGCTTGAGATAAATCTCTGTGTAATATCATCTAGCACTTCAATGTTCGTTGCACGCCGTTGAATGCGGTTTTGCGCTGCTTGTTGTGCAGCAGCATCGGCAAAGTACGTCTGTAAAAGGGTCTGAATATCCACGTTGCTGATTCCTTACTTTGTTGCTGTATTTTCTATCCAATCACTTCCTCAAAAAACGCCAGGTCTCCTCGTTCCATTGTTCCGATGAGCACCGAGCGGTCCAGGTACTTGTTGCCACGTTCACAAGATGTTTCAGGTGCAAAGAGGCAGGCGTGGCAGCTGGCACCGTGGAGGGTGTGGTCGTTGAAGGAAAGGTGCTCGGCGCAGAGGGGATCGGAGGCGCAATATTGCATGGCTTCGAGAGCCCCGGCGATGTGATAGCCGAGTTCGTTGCCGAGACTGACGAGGCCACCGAGAGTGCCTTCGCTGTCGGAGGCGGCGGTGTAGAGCAGGATGCCGGCCATAGGGCCTCCCGGTTTATTGGGACCCTGGGCGTAGATGCGCTCGCGCAAGCTGGCGGCGGCGTAGCCGCATTCAAGCGAGAGCTGGCGCATAAGAGCGTGGGCAAAGGTGTGCAGGAGCACATAGCGCAGCTCAGGATAGTTGGCCTCGGGATCGTCCAGATGGCGGGCTGCGCGCCAGTCTTTGTGCGCCTCAAAGAAGCGCTGGTTATGAGCTTGCAACTCGGACCGGGCCAGCCAGTCCTGGATGGACTGCTCGCGGAACTGGATAAAGAGGCCCTCTCCTCGTACTTCGGAAGCGGGAATCCACTCAGGCCGTTTGCGGGTCAGGGGCATGATGTGCTCCTGAGGCAGCTTCTCCTCTTCGGTGTAGTCGCTGAGCGACTCAATGCGGGTAAAGCCAGTCAGGGCCTGTACTTCTCGCAGGCGCTCGACGAGCACAACCTGCTCGATAGCGTGAGCATATCCGTCCGGTAGATCAGTGCCGCTGATTTGGAAGTCGGGGCTGACTGGCGCGCTCTGAGGGCGGATGAGAACCTGCCATTCGGGCAGCTTGAGCTCGCCCGGTTTGACCACAGCGGCTGCGGCTCCATTCCGCTGCGCTTCGATCTTCTGCCAGATCTCTTCGTTGCTGTATTCTGCGAAGTCCTGCTTGAGCTTTGCCATTTTGCGATAGATAACGACTTCGTCCTTGCTCTCAGCTTCGCGCAAGGTCTCCCAATGCTTTTCAACCAACTGACCCAGCAAATCTTCGGCCACAGGCAGGGAGAGCAGGCTATAAGCCAGAGGGAACCAGGTGTTAGACGCCGAGAGCAGGGTAGTGCGAGCCTGACCTGTAGGACATTGCTGGCGAGGGGCGCCTCGCAGGTGGGGGCTGCGACCAGTGCAGGTGGGACGGAAGTTGTTCTCTTCTTCGCTGCTGAAAGCTTCTGCCATGGAATGCTTCTCCTGACAGGCGTCGCACCTGATAACCACGGTGGAAGGTTCACCGGAGGGACCCTGCTCTTCCATACGCAGCACGGGGCGTCGGCACTCTTTGCCGCGATGGACAAATTCGTGCCAGGGGAAATCATCCATATGGCCATGTTCACAGGCAATGATAAAGCGCGAGGGCAGGGCCGCAGCATACGAGTTTTTATTGCAGTTTTTGTGATAGTACCAGGTGCGATCCGGGCGATAGGTCTGGGTACGCAGAGCGAAGAGGCCTGATTCGATGGGGGCCAGCAGGCGGCAGGCGGGGCAGACCAGCCAGCGCGGGAAGGCAGCAACAGGCACGCCGATTAGCGCCTGGCCAGAGGAACTCTCGTCAAGGGGCGGGGCATAGAGATGACTGACCTGCGGGCCCAGGATGCTGCGCACTGCGGCCAGCAGGCGTTCTTCGATAATCTCTGTGGCATGGCTGGTCTGCCAGTTTTCCAGGCCCATGACCAGGGCGGAGAGATGTGGCAGATCGACGAGCGCGCCCACACCATAGGTCAGGAGGAGCTGGCTGGGGCGCAAGTCACCCACGAGATGTCTGGTCTTATTCTTATCCATTGCTTTCCTCGTCATCTACAGAAGGTTGCGCCCAGACATCCTCGTCGAGGATGAGATGGACCGTTGGCTCGACATCGCGCAAGGAGTTCAGGCAGGTGAAGGGTTCCCAGCGTCCGCGCTGTGGCTCTTTGAGCAGAGCCACGGTCACACCGTTTCTCTGTTCTTTATACCCCAGGCTGGTCCTCGCGTTGGCCTCCTTCACCCAGTGGTCCTTGAGGCTCGCCAGTTCATTGCCCACCTGAGTGGTAATCAGAGGGGCATCGCTGACCAGGCTGGCCCGGCGGATGATAGTGGCCAGGGTTGTGGCGAACTCGGGGACTTCGGTATGTATGTAGCCCGCACGGTCGTTTTTGTTCCAGGCAGGACTCGACAGGCGCACCAGGCTGGTGAGCAGGCCCGCCAGGCCGCGATCAAGGGCGCGAGCGGCAAAGGGTGTGACCGAGAGAGCCTCGACATGCTTGTAGAAGGTGGCATGGTAGTGTTCGAATTGCTCGAAATGCGAAAGGTCGCGAGGGCGAGCCCAGTTGTAGATGACGCAGACCAGGCCGGGGAAACTGCGTCCCACGCGGCTGGTGGCCTGAATATATTCGGCAGTCGTCTTGGGCTGGCTGGTCACGACCATCAGGCCCAGCCGTTTGACATCTACACCAACTGAGATCATATTCGTGGCCAGGAGCACATCGATAGGGCGCCGAATCTGTTTCTCCTGGTCTTTATTCAATTTGTTGACAGTATTGGCGGGAGTAAAGCCGATCTCCAACTTACCCAGCAGGTCGGGAATGTCAGAAGAACTGGCGCGCGAGGTGAGTTCTTCGACAACGCGGATCGGGCGTTTTGTCAGACCGCGTCTCTCCATGCGAAAGGCGCGGGATTTGACCTCATCGTCAACCAGGCGGCGCATGCCGCCGAGCTGGCTCATGGAATTAAAATAGCCAACCAGGGTCATCCAGGGATCGGCGGCAGGCCCATATTTTTCCCAGAGCACCTGCGCGGCGGAAAGATAGGCCACGTAGACCCGGATCTGCGCGGCCTTGAGGCGCTTGCCATGAGCGCAGATGCCCAGGTAGCGCCGGCCAGGCTGAGTGGGCGAAGGCTGGCGCTGGCGCGAAAAGAAGTTGTCAGCGACATCGATGCCCTGGGGAGGGAAGACGGCCACTGTGCGCAGGAAAAGCCGTTTCATCTGTTGGCCTGCCTGACGAATGGTAGCTGTGGCGGCAATAACCTTGGGGCGCACCTGGTGCCCGTTGACCGTCCAGGTGGCCAGGGCGTCAACTGCAGTCTCGTAGAGCCCGACCAGCGTGCCCAGAGGGCCGGAGATGAGATGCAACTCATCCTGGATGATGAGATCAGGCGGACGCAGCGGGGCAATGGGGCTCGATTTGACGGCAGGCAAGCCGTTTCTGGCTGGATGGCTGTCTTTGTCGTCAATCTCCGGCGAACGGAAGCCGTGACGTGGACAATGCTGGTTGACCTGGCCGAAGAGCATCTGCGTCTCGCCTTTCCAGGGAAGCTGAGCGAATTTATCGACCGTGGCAATCAGCAGGGCTGGCAGGAGGCGATAGATCTCCTCATCCACCACCAGCATGGGCAGACCCTCGCCAGGAGATCTGGCCTCAGTGAATGGGCATTGGCCCAGTTTATCCCCACAGAACGTCAGGGTACGGCGGCGTTCGGGATCGGCCTTCAGATGCTTGCCAGCCTCGATGGGGGAGCCGCACCAGGGGCAACTGGTGAGCTGGCGCGGGCTGCTACTGCGGCCTGAGTAGCCCCTGACATCGCGGCTCTCATCAATAGCCTCTTTGCTCTGCTCGAAGGTATTGGGCGTGCTGGACTGGCCAACCCACAGACCCAGACGGAAGGGTGTGTTCCCCCAGGTGGAGGCGTCGGAGCGGCGGATGGTCTCGCAGGCGCAGATGAGCGAGGCGGCGCGCTGGAACTGTTGCAAGGTCAGCAGGCGCAGTGTGTAGCGCATGAGCACAGCCACACCCTCCAGGCCCGAGCGGCCCTCAACCACACCTTGCAGGCGGCGAATGCCCAGAGTATAGGCGGTCAGGCCCAGGTAGGCCTCCGTTTTACCGCCTCCAGTGGGGAACCAGAGCAGATCGGCGATGGCCTCCGGCTTGACGCTACGCTCGGGATGCTCCAGGTCGGTCAGGGCGGGCAGGTTGAGCAGAAGAAAGGCCAACTGAAAAGGCCGCCAACTGCGGTTAGCGGGACAATCCATGTTCTGCAAGGTGTCCTGACCACCGCGCCGCCGCTCTTCAGCCCAGAGGGTATGGATACGCTGCAACCACATGGCACGATTGGCGAAGGCGAAAGCCCGCGCTGCCTGCTCATTGCTGGCCAGCAGGTCGAGGCCAGCCTGGATGCGCTCCATGGTGCGCTGGCACTGCTCCAGCGCCTCGCGGGCCACTTCGTCGTAGCCGCTCAGGCGGGTGGCTGGATCATCCAGGCGGGTGCGCTGTTCCGCGATCCAGGCAGCATAGGCTGTAACCAGTGGCCCCAGCCGATCCCTCAGCCCGGCCTGTGGGGTCTCGGCCAATTGCTGCATGTCCAGGCAGAGATCAGCCAGGGCCGGGATCTCCGCGCCGCTGGGAGCCTCGGAGCGCGGCACCTCATAGCGCGGCACAAAGGTTGTGGCCAGGCGTACCGCGCTGGTTGGGTCGTTTTCGAGGGTCTCGGCGTGCACACTTACTCCATGGCCGATAGCAAAGCTGACCTGGTGGCGATAAAGCATGGCCAGAGCGCGATCCTCCAACTTGCGGATCAGGGAATTGGCCAGGGAGCGGCTCTGGAAGATTGGTCCACCATCTGCTGCAGCGACGCTCAAGACGGGTTGGAAGAGATAGGCCTGTTCGCGGGTGCGTCTGGGCAGAGCCTGGCCGTTGACCAGAAAGAGCGTAACCACCCAGCATTCGTCGTTGCGCCGCATCAGCCCTTTCACGTAAACATCTGGCTGCTCCTCCGGTTCGGGCCGCCACAGCTCGATCTCTCCCTCGCGCAGCGGCAATGGATGCTCCTGGCCTCCTCGTGGGATGCGCTTCCAGACCCGCGAGGTCCTGGCAGTCTCCGTCGCGTTTTCGCTGTCGGTACGGCGATAGTGCCCCCAGCTAGCCGTGACTAGCAGGGCGCGCGCTTCCAGGCTGACGCAAAAGCTCATACCCAGCGTAGATCGGCTGAGGCTATTGGTCTGCGAGGAATCACTGTCAAAGAGTCCTTGCTCCTCACTGCCCTCTTCCGCTGTACCCGCGCCCTCCTGCTCCTCCGGGGGCACCTGCATGTTATTTGGTACCAACTGGCCGAGTAGATAGCGATCCTGTAGACGCGCCTCGGCTACCTCTTCCTCGGGACCGCCAGCCGGGCCTAGCAGGTCGCGGATCACCAGTTCTTCCAGCTCATCACGCATCTCCGCTGGCGAGGGTGCCTCCAGCATCGGCCTGCGTGTCTCTTCTTCAGTCAGTTCCTCCGCCGCCCCGACCAACTCGGAAGATGTTCCCTCTACTGCTGGTTCCTCCACAGACTCTGGCGGACTCCACAGACCGGGCGCGCCCACAAACAGAGCCGGGCCTGTGGGCTCTGTCTCCTGGGAAGCAAAGATTTCCAGAGCTTTCATGACCGTCCCTACCAGTTCCTCTGGCACCGTCTCAGCCCCGATGATATCGAGGTGATCGGTCAGATTCAGGCCTGCCAACAGCGTATTTACCAGCGCGGGCGCAGCTCCCGGAGCCACCTCGCTCCAGTCCAGCCGCAACTCGCCAGTGCGCAGGCGCTCGTTGAGCACCTCCAGATCCAGGCCGCCCGGCAATTGGGCGGGCAAACGCAACGTCTCCACTGCTCTCTCCTTTGCTCACTCGTATGCGATTAAATTGCCCGATTGAAATTCCAGCGCGTGGGATCAAAGCCTTCCAGCAGTTCATTCTCGGAGCCCTGCGGCACCACCACCAGCAGCGCCCGCATGGCGCGAGTCATGCCCACATACATCACCCGCCGTTCGCGCCGGATGATCTCCGCGATCTCATCCTCGGTCGCCCCTCTGGGCAGCACTGGATAGGTACTGGTGACAAAGCCTGCCAGAGCGACAATGGGAAATTCCAGCCCTTTGGCTGAGCTGAGGGTCAGCACCTTGATGCCCGGTCGGGTCAGGTTGAGTTCGCGCCCCTCCATAAAGGTGGCTTCCAGGCCCGCCTGGCTTAGCTCGTTCGCGATAGCCTGCGCTACCGCGCGATTGGGACAGAGCACCGCGCAGGAGCCCAGGGTCAGGCGCAGGATCTGGCTGGCCTTCCTGAAATAGCTGGCCAGCAGGGCGATCTCGTGCTGGAAACTGCCGACACTGCGCGCATCTGGCAGCGGCCCCTCGTTAACGTACTCGCGGGTTTCCTTCTCTTCCTCCAGCGCCCCATTGGCCAGATAGGCCTGGGCTGCCTCGCCGATCTCCTCTGTGGAGCGATAATTGGCCCACAGGACGGCGGTTCGCCCGTGGAACTTGAGGTCCGCATGGACATCCTGCCAGCGAAAGCCGCTGCCGTAGATCGACTGGTTGGCGTCGGCGGTGATAAAGATGCGGTTGCTGGCCTTGCTCAGCTTCACCAGCATGCGCAGGGCAGCTGGATCGAGATCCTGGGCTTCATCGATCACCACTGCGTCGAACGAGTGAGCCAGGGAGCTCTGTTCCGCCATTTCGCAGGCCCGCGCCCGCCGCTGCTGCCAGGTCTCGCGCCCTGCTGTTTCCAGCAGGCGACACCAGTTCTCGTAAACGAGCCAGACCGCCTGGCGCTGCAAAGCATTCAGCCGCAACAGGCGGCCCGCCCGCGATGTGCCCTGGTAGTCCGTCAGTTCACGCAACTGGCGAGCTACGATGACCCCTGTTAACTCCTGCAAGAGATACTCCAGGCCCATGCGTTCGATGGTCTGGCGCTGCGCTGTCTGCTGGAGCGCGTTGCCGGAAAAACGCGTCTCCCCCACAGCCCGCTTTGTCAGCTGGCGCAGCTCATCGCCCTCGATAAGTTCCAACGCGGCACGCTTTTCCCGCAGAATGGTATCGGCCAGCTTATCCGCCGTGTTTACCTGTACCTGCCCGGCCTGCGCTCCCAGCAACTGTTGCAATTGCTGTTCCGACGCCCGCACCAGCGCATTGGTATAGGTCGTGAAGAGTATCCGCTGGGTTCCCTTGCTGCTCTTTGGCAACTGCTCTAGCAGCGAGCGCACACGGTAGAGCGCTACCGTGCTCTTACCCGTGCCCGGTCCCCCCTTCACTAGCGCCGGGCCCTGAGCGTCCAGCGGCCAGCGGGTATATTTCTCCTGCTCCGGCGAGAGCTTGAGCAAGAACGAAATCAGCTCACCCTCGCGGTAGCGCAACAGATCATCGATATCATTCAGGATAAAATCTGGCTGGAGCATAACCTGTTCCAGCGGTTTCTCGAACATATAGGTGTCGATAGCCAGCAACCACTCATCCTCCACGCCCGGGCAGGTCAGCAGATCCGCCTCATTCGTGATGCGCAGAAGCCGCGCGTGATAGCGCTCCGGTACCTTCAACTCGCGTAAAATCTGGGATGTCAGCGGCTCTGGGAAAGGCCGCTTATCCTCCACTGGACGCAACCACTCCTCGCGCAGCAGGGTCACGCCAGCAGCTGCTCCCTCTTCCGCGGCCTCCAGGCCCGCCAGAGCCTCTCCTTCAGCCGCGAATTCTGCCTCGGGGCAATGCTTATACGTCCCCTCATGACGCCGGTCCACCTTATAGACACAGACTGTCTCCTGATTAAAGGTATAAAAGATGCGGTAATCGCCAAAACGAATGCGATGTGGCTTGCCAGCACAATGCGTCAATTGCTTCTTCAGATCGCCATCCGGCAGAGGATTCTCCGCGAGCAGGCTAACCTTCTCCATAATCTGGAGCACATCTTTGCCCGGCAGCTTCTGCAAGCTCTGCAAGAAAGCCGGTTTTATTACCGTCTGCCACTGAGGTTTGGTCATCGAGTGCCTTCTTTCATGATTGCTGCTGCCCCACCTACCCATCACGTCGCCGGGCATTTCCTTACATGCCAGTAAACCCTTCTGGAAGGCAGCAGGCTAATATACAGGATTCAGGAAAGGGCGTCAAGGGATTTTGGGGGAATTTTTGGAACTTTGCAATTGTAAGTGGCGCTGAAAGGCAAGATAAAGAAGAAGCAGGGCAGATCTCCAATCTTCTCGTTTTCCTGGCTGCTTTCATTTCCCTTCACCCTGTATCCGTGTCAGCGCGGAAATATTCCCTTTCTCAATCACTACCTCCTCGATCTCTTTCCATCCTAACATTCCCTCCTGCCCGCTGCGAATGCCATCGCGATCTATGGTACAGGCGCCAAAGCTTCTGTTGTGAGGCGTAACAATCCTGAGTTCGCCCGCGCTGGCCTGGGACAGGAAGTTCTTCAGAAGCGCATCGGCCAGTTCCTGGCCATTTCGAAAGAAACTTTTCACTGTGACCTCAGAGCCATCCTTGCAATGTATCTGATAGTTAAAAGTCGAGTTTGTCGGGCGGAAAGGGTTTCCTGGTGTGCTCTGAATGCGCTCTATCTGGTTCCAACGCATAGCTTGCCGTTCCGAGCCTTTTTCATAGATGAGACCCTCTTCCCAGAGGTAGATGTGCCATCTCCGGTAGATTTTCTCCGGTCGGAGCAGCCACAGACCAAGCGCGAACAGGAGCACTCCCGGCCCTGTCCAGAGCAGTGAAATAGAGAAAGAGGAAGCAAAATAAGCCAGGATACTCAATGCGAGCCCGGCACCTCCATAAACCAGGCTAATTAGCCCAAAAATCCAGATCGGCCTGTCGCTTTTCCTGGCGTGATACACCTGCCGCAATTCTCCCAGTTCCGCCTGCCGTGCCAGAGCCTGGATCTCCGGTTCCAGGTCGCGCATATATCTGTCGAAGAT
Organism: Ktedonobacteraceae bacterium; assembly: GCA_036384215.1. Classification (GTDB taxonomy): domain Bacteria; phylum Chloroflexota; class Ktedonobacteria; order Ktedonobacterales; family Ktedonobacteraceae; genus Paraktedonobacter. The sequence goes on from DASVMX010000415.1 coordinate 15,863, forward strand.
CTGCTGTTTTGCCATGACCTGCCTCCTTGCTTCTCGCTGCTATGCCCTCACCGGCTAGAATAACTCCCCCTGCTGCATTCCAGGCTCCAGCGCTTGCACAGGCGCGGGCTCAGCCTCGTCAATGCTCTCCACAACCGTGGCGCTAGCCTTGCCGCCTTTCGTCTTGCCCGTTTTCTTCGCTTTGAGCGGTTTTCCGCTCGCGTCCACCAGCCCCGCCGCCACTTCCTCCGCGTGCCGCTGGTGATTGAGCAGCAGCAGCCGATCAAGCACCTCGCGCCGCGCTTCTTCGCTGATCGTCCAGCGCAGCCCCTGCTTCGTCTCGTGGAAGCCATGCCCCAGTTCCAGGTCATCCCAGCCATACGCACGCGCTACCGCCTCGTCCATCTCCCGGTGCAACGCCCGCAGGCGCAGGATATCGGGCGCCTGCTCGTTGGGATTGTGGAAGCGGTTATAGGTGTCCGTTAAACCCTCCTGACGGGTGAGCATGATGGATTGGCGATGGATATGGTAGCGCTCACCCATATTCAATAGAAAATCTCTACTTTTGGGAAAAGGGAAGGTTTCAAATCCATTTCCAGGAGCATATTTTAGCCGCGTTTCCAATTGAGAGCAATATAAACGAGCCCAAGCTTCATGAAGAGAAGATTGTAAAACAGCAAAAAGAGAATATGAGTAAGATGCAAAAACATCTAAATTAGAAGAGTATACCAAACCATTTTCGACAAAACAAAAACTCAAATACTTTGTTACCTCAGAGCAGACCAATACTTTTTCTTGCCCCTGGATAGCCGCATATAGAGCTATTGTGGGCCTTTTATAGATCCACCATTTTTCGCGGATATTTTTATCTGTGTATAGATCACGTTCAGGTTTCACTTTCGTGCGCACAATATCAATACAATCTGAATAAGCTTCTGCCTTCTCTAACGGCCAATCACGAAAATTAATTACCCAGCGATTGTGCTGTTGAGAAAAATGAGTATTTAGATCTTCTCCGTTGAGAAAAGGAAAAATAACCTCTTTGTTTCGGATATCTTTGGTAATGAGAGCTTGTGCTTCTTTCGGGGTTAATGCAAATCCCATACCCAATATATAAGAGCCAGAAAAAGCTCCCTCTGCATTTGTTCTCAGGGAATATGGTTTACCACTTGTTTTACCCGGTGAAGTCAAAAAAGAGGTTATACTTTTAGCTTCCGTATCATCTAATATACGCAAGCCTTGCCAGCTACCACGCCTTAGCCATACATGAGCGATTTCCAAACTTGCCTCACCTGGCCAAGGACGGCTGGATATAGCACGTGGCACGGTCCATTCCGAAGCGAGAATTTGATCTAAGCCTACCTCACGTGTATCACCTTGAGCGATGGTATTTGTTGCTAGCAATGCGCACATACCATTATGTTGCACCAAATTAGCTGCACTTAGAAAGAAATAAGCACAAAGATCTCCGTTTCCTCGCTTACCACGTGCAAGATACTCAACTAAGTATTCTCGATAACCCAATCCCAAAATACCAGTAATTTTGCTTCCTCCCTGAAATGGAGGATTCCCTAGCACAGCCGCAAACCCAACTTTACCATCGCCACCTTTGGCAAACACTTCTGGGAATTCCAGCGGCCAGTGAAAGGGCGTGCGCGCCTGTGTCAGCCCGGCGATCTTCGCCAGCAGTTCGGGGCTGGCGTTGTCGCTGAGGTACTGGCCGAGTTCGGCGGCGCTGAGTTTGTCGGCCTCAGCCACGAGCAAGGTATTAACTTTGGCGCGCAGGTTCTGGAAGGCAGCGCGGCTGTACTGGCGGCCTTCGACGGTAAAGTTGTTTTCGCGCGCGTGCTGGGTGCTCTGGAGCAGGAGCATGTAGGGGGCGTAGAGGTGGTTCCAGATAGCTTTGTAGGCGGGTGGATCTTTTTTGTAGAGAGCCTGGGCGACGAGCAGATCCGCGCCGAGTTTGAGCACTTCCAGGGCTTCGTTGACCTCGCGCAGCTTGCGCTCTTTTTCGGCCACGTCCTTCACTGTCTTTTCCAGGGTCATACTGATGGCATGGCGGCGCGGCAGGGCGAGATTGAGAGCTTGGCGCATGGGTT
>DASVMX010000416.1:0-20565 GCA_036384215.1 Ktedonobacteraceae bacterium
GTAAAAGCATAGCAGGAAACAGGCTTTGCCGATTTTCTGCTGTGCTTTTTGTTCTTTCATAAAGGGGGCTAGCATAGGTGCTGTATAATAGAGCGACGGGGGTCTTTTGCCAGGTAACCTTCGTCGTTTGATACTACCAGAGGAGCCAAAGCATGTTGGAAGAGCCGATGCTGCCGACAGCATCCAGTGGTGAACAAGTCGCCATCAGAGAAGCAGCAACAGAAGATTTTGAGGCAGGGGTTCTGGCCCAGTTGGACAGCCTGTATCGTACCGCTTTGCGTTTAACGCGAAATCAGCAGGAGGCAGAGGATCTTGTGCAGGAAACGATGCTCAAAGCTTTCCGTTTCGCCAATACATACCAACGCGGAACGAACCTGCGCGCCTGGCTTTTCCGAATTTTAAATACTTCAGCGATCAACCGCTATCGTAAACAGGCCACGCATCCTTCTACCACTCCACTGCCGGAGGGAGAAGAGTTCTACCTGTATAACCGTATTCGCGATATTAATGGCCAGGAATTGAGTACGGCAGCCGAAGACGAGGTGTTGAGTCAGTACCTGGACGAGGATGTGTACCAGGCGCTCAGCGATCTGCCGCTGAACTTTCGCATGCCGATCATCCTGGCTGATATTGAAGGGCTTTCCTATAAAGAGATCGCGCAAGCTCTGAATATCCCTATTGGCACGGTGATGAGCCGTATTTCGCGCGCGCGCCGGCATCTCCAGCGCTCGCTCTGGAGCTATGCCAGGAATCGCGGCTACCTCGGCAGCGAGGAGCACACTGGCAGTGCTTCGACACCGGGTGTCGATGTTGAATCGGCGTAGGCCAAGCATAGGAGTATCCCTGCAGGCATATATGCTCCGTGGCCCATTCGCGCCACGGAGCATATATGCCTGCAGGGATACTCCTATGCTCGGCTTTTATTGGTCACCAGTGGCACGGTCGCGGTGGCCGGGCGCGGGGAGGCCGCGGCCCGCTGGAGAGTAAAGGAGAAGGTGCTGCCTTCGCCGGGCACGCCGCTGCTTTCCACCCACAGGCGGCCATTCATAGCTTCAACCAGGCGGCGTGTGATATACAGACCCAGGCCAGCGCCGCGTACTGGACTGTTCATGTCTCGTTCCAGGCGCATAAAGCGGTCGAAGAGCCTTTGCTGCTCTTCCGGCGGAACCCCCAGGCCGTAGTCACGCACGGAAATCTTGATCAGGCCCTGTCCTTGCAGGGCGAGCACCTGAATGGTTGTGCCCGCTGGCGAATATTTCAGCGCGTTGCTCACCAGGTTGAGCAGAATCTGGCGTAAACGCAGCTCATCAGCCAGCACAAAGAGGCCAGGCGAAATCGCCAGGTTAACCGTGCGCTCTTCGCGAGTGGTGACCGACTCTAAAATCTCCATGACGTGGCGCACGGAAGAGGCCAGCTCAACCGAGGTCAGGCGGATGCGTTCGCCTTCAATTTGCAGGCGACTGGCGTCCATGATATTGCCCACCATCAGCGCCAGTTCATCGCAGCCTCGATGGGCTTTCTGGATAAACTCATTGCGGGTTTCAGCGGAAAGCTCATCGTTGTATTGATTTAAAAGCTCGATATAGCCCTGGACGGCTGTCAGCGGGGTACGCAGTTCATGCGAGGCGGTCATGATAAACTGATCTTTGAGTTGATCCAGATCTTTCTGGCGCTCATAGGCGGCCCGCAGTGCGATTGTGATGTGCGCGTTTTCCATGGCAGCCGCGCACTGGCGCGCGAACATACTGAGGATGCGTTTTTCTTCCAGCGAAAAAATGTGCGGGCGCGCGAACGAGAGCACCAGCACACCCAGGCGTCGCTGGCCTTTGCAGAGCGGTAGCCAGGCGAAAGGCGTGCCGGAAAGGTGAGCAAGGCAGGCCGGAACCTGGCCCGGACGAAAGGCTTCGTTATTGAGCCTGTTGCCCTCGTGGAAACATGCTGACCAGTCCTGCTCTTGTAGCTGGCTGATCCATTCCTGTTGGAGGAGTGCCGGTCCCTGGCCCGCGTGGATCGCGCGGCGCAGGGCCACGCGCTCCGGCACGTAGAGCCAGATCTCAGCCGCGGCTTGCATGGCTTCCGCCGCGACTTGCGCGTAGGCAGCCGCGACCTCGTCAAGCTGGAGGTAGGTACGTTCCAGGCGTGCGCTGGCGCTATACAGCGCATTGAGGACGCTGACGTGCCGGCTGGCCTGGACATACAGGCGCGCAGTCTCCAGCATTGAAGAGAAACGGGCTAAGAGCAGGTGAATAAATTCAAAATCGGGGCCTGCGTACATCTGGCCATCTCCGCGCTCGCCCAGGCAGAGTACGCCGATCATCTTGCCCTGAGCGCGCACAGGCACCAGGAGCGGATCAATCTCGGTCAGGGGAGAAGTCACCAGGTAGCGCGCCAGCCCGACGGGTCCGCCGCGCCTCTCGTCCAGCGCCTCGTGCAGAAAGAGCGGGCGCTGGGCCGCGCCCACGCGTTGAGCAATCGGGTGATGGGCTTCAATTACATCGACGCTGCCATTGCCAAACATCTGCGAAAAACTCGCTAGCTGCCAGAGCAATTGACCGCGCATCATACCCTGCGCCTGGCCAGCCTCAAGCGCGGGCGCCAGGTGAAAATAACCAGTGCGCTCATCCAGAACATACAGGCAGACCTCTTGCGTCTCAAAGGCCTGCATCGTTGCCAGCAGCAGCAGTTCAGAGGCCTTGTTTAGATCAAAAGTTTCCCGCGACAGGAGTTCAGGTCGCTGCATATGCAGGTGATAGTAGCGAAATTCCGGGAAAAACAGGCGTTCTGTCATCAGACGAGCCAGCCACCAGGTCAGCGGACCCAGCAGGGCCATGGCTGTTGTGACCGTGATAATGTGCTCTAATTTGAGGTGTGCGCCGTCAAAGATCTGGCCGCTCAGGGCAACCACCAGGTAGCAAAGCACCGCCAGCCCAATCGCGCCCACTGTCCAGGCCACGGCGCGCCGAATGTACAGGTCAAAAACGAGAATCTGGTAGCGCAACACCGAGTAGCCTAGCGCCAGCGGCAGCAGGAGCAGAGGCAGCGAACTCCACTGTCCATTGACCAGGTAGCGAGTGTGCAGGTCCAGAGCCTGGGGCAGCATGGTCAGGAAAAAAAGCGGCGCGCAGGCCACCACGCCTCCTACCACAAAGAGCAGGAGTTGCTGGCGCGTGCGCAATTCATGTGAGAGGATATACGCGCCAATGATCGTCAGCAAGATGCAGGCCAGCACAAAAGCATAATAGAAACTCACGGCAGTATTCAGCCACTCGGGAAGCTGATAGGCCAGCACGCGACTGACCAGCCCATACGCGCAGATCAGAGCGGCCAGGAGAAGGTTGATAACGATATACATGCCGAGTAAGAAACGTCCCCAGGAAGCAGCCAGGCGATGTTTGCCCTGTCTGCCTGCTTGTAACGCGCCCAGATAGTTATAGGGAAACGTCAGCAGCAGAATCGCGAACGAGGCCAGGGCAATCACGCTGCTCATGCCGGTTATAGTCGCGAAGAGCACGCCATACGAGTTCCTATCGGTCTCATTGGCAAACGTGACCATCATGGCCAGCGAAAAGCAGAACAGCAGGCTAGCCACCCCGCGTTGGCGCGCGAAGAGCCAGACCAGGCTGCCGACCGCCAGATAGACCAGGGCAGTCAGTGCGGAGAAACCGAAACGCACCAGGCTGACCGTGGACAGATTATCTTCCTGCGGAAAGAGGCCAAGCGCGTTGATCACCAGCAAAAGTACGCACAGCGCTGAAGTCACCAGGATCAGCAACCAGCGCCCGGCGCGCCGAAATCTTCCGCGCGCAAACCGCATTTCCCTTTCCATCTTTCCCATCGATACATCTTTCATGACTTACCAGCAACCGACACGTCATTATACGTTTGTATTTCTGCAAAAGCTACTGCGGAGGAGAACTCCATTTTTAAGATGTGTTGTAAACAATATGCGCGAAGCGCATATTGTTTACAACACATCTTAAAACCGTACGCGGCGGAGCCGCGCGAGTTTCCTGATCGCCTTTAGTTCGCGCTTATGGAGGCTGGCCTTGTTGCTCTCACTCATCAGGGTATGTGATCCTGCATCTATCCCAGGCATTCAGCCAGCGTGTAATCGAGGCCCAGTACCTGGAGTAGTGCTGGCGAAATGGAGTGCTCGCCCAGCAGTGTGGCCAGCATTTCCCTGGCTCGTTCGCGGTAGAGTAGAGCTACTCCCCAGGTTGTCAGCGCGCCCTCGCGCAGGGCTATGAGATAGATTTCCTGCTCTTTGAGCGCCAGTTGATCCAGGCATTGGAAATCAATGTCGCGGTCTGCCAGGTCGTAAGTAGCGCGCAGCGAGTGCGCGGCCAGCACGACTGGCAGTGTCTTTTTCCCGCGCGCCAGATCTGATTTTTGGCAGCGCGGCTGGCCGGCGGGTTGCAGCAGGCCAGAGAGATCGTGCGCGTCATTGTCGAGCTGGGCTGCAATACCCAGGAGGCGACCCGTTTCCGCGCAGAGCTCGATACGCGCCTCCTCTATCCCGGCGCACAGTGCTCCCATCTGGCAGGCCAGGCGGAGTAATGCACCGGCTTTGGCGGCGGCAATTTCCAGGCATTCTTCGCGCGTCAGGTCACAGGCCAGGCGCTTTTCCGCCAGCAAATCCCATTGCTGACCCGTTGAGGCCAGTAGAATAGCCTGCTGTACCATATCCATCAGGCGTACCGGCAACAGGACTGGTAGATCCAGTTTTAGCAGCGCGAGCAGCATCCTCTGCGAGAGTGAAACCAGGGCCAGGGCCGCGTTAAGCGCCCGTGCCACCCCGATGCGTGCGATCAGCGCAGTTGCGTCCTCGTCCATCACATCGTCGAGCAGATCGGTCGCACTGACCACGCATTCCATAGCCAGAGCCACATCGCAGGCCGCCTCTGTTCCAACAGGGTCGTCCCTGGAACTCGCGCCCAGCTCCTGAATCAGGCAAAAAGGCAGTAACGCCCAGCGCCCATCCAGATCCGACGTGGGTTGATGCAGCAGCTTTCCCTCCAGGGCCAGGGCCGCGCTTACATCCTCCCGCAAGGCCGGTTCCAGGCCATGTAAATAGTTCAACAGGCGAGTACAGAGCAAGCGCCGGGCCTGTGCCAGATCTCCAACTTCAACCATCAAACCTTTGTCTGCTCCTTCAATCTCTCACATTTTTCCCGTGGAAATCATATCCTGGCCAGAGTCGAGGGGAGTATTTAAACGCGCCACCAGTCGTCGGCTGGTCCCAGTGGACGGCCAGCTGCCAGGGACGGAGCCAGGCGCAGTAAAATAGTCGTCACCTGAGAAGAGTATCCTCCACGCCCAATTACTCCGCGCGAGTCAAGCGCCAGTTCGCGCCTGAAATCTTGATCCATCATGGCCCGATGGACAAATTCCTGAATCTGCTGCTCTTCCATACATCTTTTCCTCTTGTCTTTATCTGATAGCGCTCTGTCCTGCATCAAAAGCGCCATCATGCTCGCTCGAATGAAGAGATAAACAATTCCAAGCGGGAGCAACAACCGGGAAATATGGAAGGGTTTTGTTTCTATAGAGCACTTCTTCTTTAAGTTTGATAGTTCAATATTTCTATCGTTCGTGTGCCATCCATCCTACCAATATGTCCCCGATGCTCTATCATACATTATACGGACGACAACAAACGAAACCATTCGCGTTTTGCTCTTACGACTTTTCTGAACCCTCAGCGCCGCAGGCGCTGAGGGTTCACTACGGAGGATAGTTCGAGTTAGTCAGCGCTCGCGCCTTCGATTCCTTCTACCAGCACTGTTTCGCCGACGCTGCGTTCGATCCTGGCCAGTTCTTCAGCCGAGCCTTGAATATGCGGGCCTTTGAACCAGTAGCGAGCGCTGACGAGCCACCAGACGACCAGGATGATCAGCGCGCCCAGCACGACGACGGGCGTGTAGTTAAAGTTTTGAGGTGTAATCGGATTGCCGGTGGGTAGCATAAAGAGTACGGAAATACAAGCCACCCAGATAACCGCGATAATCCCGATTGGCCTGCTCCAGGCTCCCAGGTGCCAGGGGCCGCGCTTGAAGTCTTTCGCGAAGATGCGCAGCAGAATTGGCAGCGCATAGGCGATGTACAGGCCGATCACGGCGATTGAAGTGACCGCGACATAAGTCACATAGCTCACCACCGAAGGCACAGCCAGGATAAACGCGGCAATCGCGGACAGGATAATAGCGTTGCGCGGTGTGCGCCCGCTGTCCAGACTATGCCACAGACGCGAACCCGGTACAGCTCCATCGCGCGAGAAGGCGTAGATCATGCGCGAGTTAGTCGTAATCGAGGACATACCGCAGAAGAATTGGGCTACCACCGCTACCAGGAAGAAAAGGGTGCCCAGCACAAAGCCCAGGCGGCTTTCCAGAATAAAGAGCACAGGGTTGATATAGCCGCCCGAAGCAGCCAGGTCTGGCACCGCGGCCACCAGGCCCATCAGCACCGCGTAGCCCGCGAAAAATGAGACAACCACCGACATCACCACGCCCCAGGGCGCGCGCGTAGCGGCTCCCACGGTCTCCTCGGTCATGTGCGCGGAGGCATCGTAGCCCGTGTAGGTATACTGCGCCAGCAAGAGGCCCAGCAGGAACGCGTACCAGATGGGGAAGCCAGTGGTATTAAATGTCTGGCTAGGCGTAAAGAGCGTGCCAGCGGAATTTAACGGTGCCGCGTGCGCAGCGGCAGTTGCAAAGTGGGAAGCCGCGGTGTACTGGAAGCCCAGCACAGCTGCCAGGACAACTCCACCGCCGATCAAGATCACACCGCCGATATGCCACCAGACGCTTACATCATTCAAGAAAGCGACGATGCGCACGCCGAAGATGTTCAGCAGCGCGTGCGCCGCCAGCACCACTGCGTAGATTCCCAGTGTTGTCCATTGTGTGGCTGGATCAAGCGTCGTCGTCACACCGGCCAGGGTAGCCGGGAAACTGGGGAACCAGGAGTTGAGCAGGACATCGATTGAGACGGCCAGCCCGTAGTCAATGCCCGCGGTAACCGCGAATTGACCGATCAGGTTAAACCAGCCGGTGAACCAGCCCCAGCCCGGTCCTCCCAGCTTCGAGGCCCAGTAGTAGAGGCCGCCGGCAGTGGGATAGGCCGAGGCAAGCTCTGCCATGCCAAGCGCGACAATCACCACGAAGATCGTTACCAGCGGCCAGCCGAGCGTGGCCGCGGTAAAGCCCGCGTTGATAGGAATCAAATAGAAAAGGGTAAGACATCCGCTGAGTACGGAGATAATCGTAAACGAGATGGCGAAGTTGGAGAAGCCGCCCATGACGCGAAAAAGTTCCTGGGCATAGCCTAAACCGTGCAAACGTTTGATGTCAGCCGCGATTAATTCCTCGCGTGCGGAACGATTAGTTGAACTCACGAGACACCTCCAGAAGACCGAAAAGCGATGTCAATAGATGTATCTTGAGAAACGCGCTCGACTCCTTTCCGCGACAGCGCTTTGCTGTAACGCGCATTCGAGAGAACAATGGGCTTAAAGACCTGTGTGTTGCCATTTCCTCTGCTATATGCACAATTTTGCCCGACGCACAGGCTATTCGTCAAGCGTTTCTACAGTCTCTCCATATCTCTTCCTGAAAATATGGTTTTCTCGTCTACTAGTAACCATCGTGTGGCTCTGTTATTGCAATCAAATCCATACGACGGAGGCTCCGTGCCAGTACCTTTTAATAAAGCCAAAAAGGGAGCCATTACGCTCGAAACTGTGAATGGAGCGGCGCGGAGCCTCCGCCATGAATCAATTGCACAAAAAGCTTAAAGAGGAGGGAGCGTTGACAATGATCAGTACTTCCCTTAGAATCGGTGGAGCGCAAGAACGCTGCGTGTTCGCATTGTCCAGGAGTATTGTTGTATGTCTGATCTGAAGCACCCACCTTTTTCTTTCCCTGAGGATCTCTTAACGGTAGAGCGACCTGATCCCTCTGGTGTGTTGACCAGCACGAGGGCAGTGGTGGCGCGAGCAAGGTCTGTCGGGCTGGTGCCTCCGCAAATTGGGCAGCTTGCTCGGCTGTTGGTGGAGCGGGAGGGCACGGAGGCGACTGCTGCTCTGCCTTCCTGGCCTGCGCGCTATCATTTTTTTGATGGCACCCGGCGCACGGTTAACTGGATGCTCCTGTTGGATGCGCTGAACTTTTGTTTTTGGGGCGCGAAGGGGCAGGAGCGCTGGCGGATTGAGTACCAGGGAGAGGTGCTCAACGGCTACTGGGCGGAGGCTGCGGCTTTGCGCCGGGCTGTGGAGGAGGGCAGGCCTGTATGGGATGCCAGGTATCTTAGTAGTATAGACGCCGGGGAACTGGCTGCGATCTTTCGTGGCCTCTCCGCCGATACACCTGAGATTCCTCTCTTTGGGGAACGCCTGCGCATTGCCCGCGAGGTCGGTCAGGTCTTATTAGAGCGTTTTAACGGACAATTCTCCCATCTGGTTGAACAGGTACAGCAAAGTGGGGTAGAGTTAGCACTGGCGCTGGCTGACCATTTTTCATCTTTTCGCGATGTAGCGACCTACAACTCGCAAGAGGTGCGTTTTTTGAAGCGCGCTCAAATTTGCGTGGCCGACCTGCACGGCGCGTTCGCTGGCCAGTCCTGGGGGGCGTTTACGGACCTGGATCAACTGACGATTTTCGCGGATTATAAGCTGCCCCAGGTGTTGCGTCACTATGGCGCACTGGTCTATATGCCAGAACTGGCCGCGCGCGTGGACCAACAGGAAGAGTTTGTGCCCGGCAGTGCCGAGGAAGTGGAGATTCGCGCGGCGACGATCTGGGCCTGCGAGTTGCTCAGGCGCGCGGCTGCAAAATTGAGTGCTGAGGCGCTGACTGCCGCGGAGATTGATCAATGGCTCTGGCACCTTGGCCAGGATGCGGACCATATGCAGCCGTATCATAGGGTGCGCACTATCTATTATTAAAAGCGGTATCCTTCCGATGGTTGGCAATCGTGTTAAAGCCACTTATAACCATTGTAGGGGAAGAGTAGAGAAGGACAGGCCAAACAGGTCTATGGACGCTGGGCTGGACTGAAAAGATAGGATATGTATGCGTCTGGATATGTTACTGACAGGCTTAGAACAGCCGCCACGCGCGTTTCACAATGGCCCGCGCGCAGAGTTGGACATGGCACAGATGGAAATTACCTCGCTGGCCTATGATTCGCGCCAGGTGCAGCCTGGCGGGCTCTTTCTCGCTGTGCCCGGTGAGCATACCGATGGCCGGCGTTTTCTTATGGACGCGGCCCAACGCGGCGCGCAGGCGGCGCTGGGACCAGATGACGCGGGCGAGACGCCTCTGCCCTATATCGAGGTCGCCAATATCCGCGCGGCCCTGGCTGACCTGGCCTGTGTTTTCTATGGCCAGCCTGCCCAGGATCTCTGCACAATTGGTGTGACCGGGACAGACGGCAAGACCACGACCAGCAATCTGATCAGCACCATCCTGGACGCCGCGGGCAAGCGTAATGGTCTGATGACCACCGCGAATTTCAAAATCAGTGGCCAGGAATGGCAGAACTCCACGCGCCAGAGCACGCTGGAGGCGCTGGATATTCAGCAGTTCCTGCGCCGCTTGCTCGATGCGGGCGCGACCCACGCGGTTATCGAGTCCACCTCGCATGGCCTGGAACTCCAGCGGGTGCGTGGCTGTGCCTTCGATATTGGCGTGGTGACCAATATCACTCACGAACACCTGGATTTTCACAAAACCCTGGAGAACTATCGCCGCGCCAAAGCCCGGCTCTTTGAAATGCTGGATCCCACGCGTGATAAGGGTCTGGGCGTTGCGCCGGTGGCTATTCTCAACCAGGATGATGTCTCCTACGAGGTCTTAAAACCCTACTGTCGTGTGCCGATTCTCAGCTATGGGATTGACACACCAGCCAGCGTGCGCGCGGTTGATCTGCGCCTGGGAGCCAGCGCAAGCCGTTTCCGCGTGCTTTTGCCGGATGGCGAAGTAGAGATCGTCACGCGCCTGGTAGGCCGTTTCAACGTCAGCAATTGTCTGGCCGCGATTACCACCGCGTACAGCCTGGGCATCAGCCCGGCGTTGATCGCCGAGACGCTGGCCACAGTTCAGGGCGTCACCGGGCGCATGGAGCGCATCGACGAGGGGCAGCCTTTCACGGTAATAGTCGATTATGCCCACACACCCGACAGCCTGGAAAAGGTGCTCAGCATCCTGCGCCCGTTGACGAATGGCAAGCTGATGGCCGTTTTCGGCTCAGCCGGGGAACGCGACAGACAAAAACGTCCTATCATGGGGAAGATTGCCGCACAGTTGACAGATTTCTTCGTTATTACAGATGAAGATCCTCGTGAAGAAGATCGCGAGCATATTTTACAGGAAATCGCGGCGGGTGCTCGATCACTTGGGAAAAACGAAGGAAGCGACTTTCTGTGCATTTCTGATCGTCGCGAGGCGATTGCCGCTGCTTTCGCTCGTGCTGGCGAGGGCGATACAGTTTTGCTAGCCGGGAAGGGCCACGAGCAGAGTATCATTATTGGCACCACAAAAATGCCCTGGGATGATCGCCGGGTCGCGCGTGAACAGCTAGCCCTGCTTTAACGATTGTCATTAAAATGGGATGTTTAACGTCTTAAGGGGTGCAGGTATTTTTGCCGATACAGGATACTTGCGCAACATGTTTTCGGCTATTGGGAGTTGATATGGAACCTATCTGGTTATTATGCCTATTTATCGCTTGCGCGTTTCTCAGTTTATCTTTTTGCTGGATAGCAAAGTTGCTTTTCCCCAAGTTTCGCAGCGGCGAGTTTAAACCGGGACCACATCGCTCCGACATGTTGCCGGGAAGTGGGCGTGAGATCAAAACCATTGAGTTGCCACTGGTGGGCGGTCCAGCTCTGACGCTGGCGATTGTCGGCATTGGCATCCTGGCGGGTTATCTTTTCAACTTTAATTCCGATCAGTGGCACCTGCTTCTGATTGGCCTGGGCGCGACCGTCGGATATATGCTGGTGGGCCTGGTTGATGACTGGAACAAGGTACATAGCAAGGAAGGCCTTTCGGAGCGCGCCAAGTTAGCCGGTGTCTTCCTGGTCTCGACTGCCGCGGCGGCCTGCTATTATTTTCTGTACCCCAGCGGAAGTCAGCCATATTCTCCCTATTCGGACATCCTGGGTCCGCTGTTCAAAGATCTGCCCTATCTCTGGCTGGTGGTGTTGATGCTTGTGACGGGCATTATAGGCAGTGTTACTTCGCTTTCGGTGGATTTTAGCGACGGTCTCGACGGTCTGGCGGGCGGCCTGGTTTTTAGCGCGGCGCTGGCCTTTGGCATTATCGCTTCGCTGATCGCGCCGGATAAGCAGCACCCTCAGCGGCCAGAGCGCATTGTATTGGAGGTGCTGTCTTTGCTGGCCGCGGCGGGTGTCCTGGGTTTTCTGCGCTGGAACTGGCCGTCATCCTGGGCCGCGCGTCGGGGTAGCGCCAAACGCCGGGCGCGCATCTACATGGGTGATAGCGGTGCGCTGGCTCTGGGAGGCATCCTGGCCATGATCGCCATCTTCGCCCGCCAGGAATTCTTGTTGCTGATGATTGGCGGCGCGTTTGTGCTTGAAGGGCTTTCGGCCTTCTCCTCGCGGGCTATCACGCGTTTTTTTCGCAAAAATCTCCAACTCCTGCGCTTTGCCAGCACCAGAGATCGCGTGCCGCATACCGAGTTCCCGCTGCCATTCCTGGCGACACCTCTCCATCATCATTTCGATCTGCTGGGCTGGGACCGCCGCCGCCTGGTCTATGGTGCCTGGGCGCTGGGCGCCTGTTTCGCGACGCTGGGCGTGCTGGTGGTGATCTGGCCGGAAACCTGGCAGCGCTACCTCGCGCGTATCCTGGTCATCGTCCTGGCCTGGCTGGTCTGGTCCAGTGGTGGCTGGACGCGCCGCTATTTTGTCGGCAAACACCCGGCTGAGCGCACGCGCCGCCGCCGCCTGGCGCTCTTCTATGGTTTCCCTTTCCAGATTATGGGCGTGCATCTCTATCACCTGGTAGAGATCATTGAGGCCAGTGAAGACGTGATCGAAACTCCCGCCGAAGAGCTTGCGCTCTGGCAGCGCATGAACATCTACGACGCGCGTGCCATGCTTGGCCTCTACTGTTATCGAGCCGGCTATTATCCCGCGGCGCTGGCGCAATGGACGCGTATTCCCGCCAGTAACCGCGCGCTGCGCCCGGACATCACGCGCCTGTTGGAAGAGCTGGATAGCCGCCTGGCTCTGGAGAAGCAGGAGACCCAGCCCATGCGCCGCGATCAGATCGCCAAACAGCCACCAATCCTGACTGGCAATCTGGGGCCAGCGGACCTGCCCAATCCACACGCGCCGGTCAGCACCGAGACCACCATTGACGAACCGCTTGGCAGCTGGAATTTCTCGCGCGACGCCAAGCTGGATGGCGCCAAAGGCAACGCCAGCGTGGCCACCCAGCTTGAGGATCAGTCTGAGCAGCCTGGAGAGCCAGCGCCGCCAGAAAACAGCGTGCCTGGTCAGCAACCGCAACCTGCCGCTGCCACCCACCAGCCCTGGCTGGCACGCCGCCGGCGTGCTGGCGATACTCCTGAGAAAGGGCACTAACTCAACAAAGAAAAAGAGCGAGAGTGGCTGGGATTAATAGAAAACGCTTCTATTAATCCCAGCCACTCTCGCTCTTTTTCTTTGTTGAGTTTCTTAGACGCCTGAAAACTATTTATTTCGCAAGTCGATTGTACTATAATAGAGGAGCAACAATAATTTCACCATCGTTCAAGGCACACTCGGTATCGTGCACATGGCCCTGAGGACAGGTCGGCGCGGGTGAAAGTACTTTGCTGATCCGACTATCTTGAGGGAAGAGCGCCAATTTCATGTTTGTAATGTGAAGTAGTCGATAGATAGCGTGAGAGGGAGAGATTATACTCTTTCTATTCTAAGCAATTCCATCGAGGTAAATCTCGTCAGGCGAGGAAGGGACGGGTATGCGCTTCTGTTTTATTGTTGAGGAGCAGTATCGTAATGATGCTATGCCGATTGTCATTGCGGAACAGTTGCTTCAATGGGGGCACACAGTTGATATTATTGAACCACAGTCGGCTGTCACGTGTCTGACCGATATGGCTGACCGGGGCTATGATGCCTACGTGCTCAAGTCTCTGGCCGAGGGGCCAGGTATGAGTTTACTGGAGGCCGCGGAGGCCGTGGGTATTCCGACCATTAACAACTCGCGCTCCATTCGCCTGGTGCGCGACAAAGCAGTGTCCGCGGCCTTCGCGCACGCCCACGGGCTGCCCATGCCTGAAACGTATTTCGTCGCTCACCCGCGCCTGCTGCAACAACTCCCGGCGTCGGCGTATCCTCTGGTGGTCAAGCCCAGCAATGGAAGCTCGTGCCGGGACATCTATCGCCTGAACAGCCAGGCCGATCTCGCGGTGCTACAGATCAGTGAAGAGAACGACAGTTTTTTTCTGGCCCAGCGCTACGCGGAAAACACGGGCTTTGATATGAAAGTCTATGTGACCGGCAAAGAGGTCTACGCAGCTGTAGCTAAAAAATCGCCCCTGCATCCCACTATTCAAGAACGCTTTGTGCCGTTGACGCCCGAAATTCGCAAGCTTGTGCTCCAGGTGGGAACGCTTTTTGGACTCGATATTTACGGGGTGGATATCGTAGAAACGCCGCGCGGACTGGCTATTCTGGATATCAACGATTTTCCGAGCTTCGCAAAAGTGCCACGCGCCGTACCGCGGATCGCGGAATATGTTCTGCACGCGGCCAGACGCGCTGAGATCCAGCGCGAGAAGCGCGCGCAACAGGCCACGCGCCGTCGCCAGGCCCGACAAGCTCAGCAAGCTCAACTGGAAAATGAGGCACGGTCTGGTTTGAGTGGGGCAACTCATGCTCTCGATGTTCCAAATGCCGAGCAACTGGCGGGCTGTAAACCACACTGATATTTCCGGTGAGTTTGCAAAAGGAGATCCGAAAAGAGACGCCTGCTGGCGTTTCCTTTATAGAGCAAAAGCGACAATTCAGCAAGGTTGTAAGATGATGATGTAGGACTTCTTTCAATGAAGATGAGTAAAAAATATACGAGCTTTACCGTACATCTGTGGTACAGGTGATATGAAGGAGCATTCTATGCATATCTGTTTGATTATGGATAATCCAGAGACGCCGCGCCATCCTGTTATTGCCGTGGCGCTGCAAACTCTGAGCGCCAGGCATACCGTGCGCCTCCTTGATATTCTTACGTTCTCAGGTGCTCAAGCGATTGAGCTTGAAGCGCATAATCAGCCTGCCGACCTCTATCTTTTGAAATCTCACGCTCCCCAGGCGCTGGAGCTGGCGCGTGCGCTGGAGCTGGATGGCCGCCAGGTGGTGAACAGTTGGTCCGCGTCTCAGGCCTGCCAGGATCGCACGCTGATGAGCGAGCAGATGCGGGCCGCGCGCCTGCCCTGGCCTGAGACACGCACCTTTGCGACGCTGGCGGATGCTATGGATGATCCTCAGCTTGCCGCGCCATCTGCCTGGCCGTTGATCATCAAGAGCCGCTTTAGTCATCGCGGCGACCTGGTGGATAAGCTGAATAATCAGGAGCAGCTCCGGGCGCTGCTGGGGGATTGGAGCCAGGAGCCGATTGTTTTCCAGGAATTTGTGCCAGGAGATGGGTGGGATATCAAACTCTGGGTGATTGACCAGCATGTCTTCGCCGCCCGCAGGCGCACGCCGTTGGAACCGGGCGCCTCGAAAGAGGATTTTCCGATCTCCGCGCAGGAGCTTCCCGCCGCCTGGCGCGAGCTCGCGCTGGCCATAGGCCATGCGTTTAAAATGCCGCTCTATGGCGTTGATCTGTTAATCACAGAAAAAGGGCCGTTGATCGTCGATGTTAACGCGTTTCCAGGTTTTCGTGGTGTACCCGGCGCCAGCGAGGCCCTGGTTGAGCTGGTTGAACGTCTCTTGCAAAAGGAAGAGAGTGTTTGATGATGGATGAGCAGAATCCTGTCGTTTCCCACCTGACTATTCAGGATTTGCCGCAGATCGTGCGCGAGCTTTTCGCGCGGACCCGGCACGAACTATTGCCGGGCGCGACGCGACCCGCTGATCTCTTTGTGCGCTACCTGCGCCGCAAACCAGGACGCGGCCTGGCGGTGATCTACGACGCCAGCGAGCGGCTGCCCCACCAGCAGCGCTCAAGCGCGGTCCACCGCGCCATCAGTCTGACGCTTGGCGAACAGGCGCTGGCCGGTTCATCCATTCGGATTACGTCCGCGCAGGCACGCGCGACCTCGCTGGAGCAAGCTTCGGGCGGCATTGTGCAGTCCCCCGAACTGGACCTGGCGCTCCAGGCCTTTCCGGCTGATAGCAGCCTGCCCCGGCTGGCGGACTGCTGTTCGACCCGCGCTGATAGTCCGCTGCTGGAGTATCTCCAGGAAGCCGGACGCCTGTTCTTGCGCGATGAGAGCTGGCAATTATTCGCGGCTCGGGCTTTTCCGGTGCGTTATAAACCGGCCAGCCGCTGCGTGATCCGTTACGCGCTGACTCTGACGCAGCCGGACGCGGGCAGCGAGGCGCGTGAAGTCAGCATCTTTGGCAAAGTCTACGCTGATGTGGCCCAGGCTCGGACTGTGCAGGGCCTGACCCGCCAGCTCTATGCCGAGCAAACAGGGTTCCAGGGCACAACCGTGGCTGGTTTTACTCAGCAGGCGCCCTTTCTGCCGCGCACGCTCGCGTTTATTGAGAACGCCGGTCTTGTTCTGACCGAAGCGGTTCAACCAGCGATGTTTGGTGGCAAGTTGCGCACGGGTACAAGCGTCCTGCAACCCCAGATTGTCCAGACGCGCGGTGGCAAAACAGCTTCTACGCAGCCGCCTGCCAGCGAACTCCGGCTGGCGGCCATAGCCCTGGCGCGTTTGCACACCAGCCAGGTCTCGCCGGGCCAGCACACGCTGCGCCCAGGTTCCAAAGAAGCGAAACGCGCTCGTGAACGCGCCGCGCTTCTGACCGGCTATTATCCCAAGCAGGCTGAGCAGATCCAGGATCTCGTTCAGACCCTGGCTCAACGCCTGGAAACGCTCCATCCGGCCACGTACCGGCCCGCGCATGGTGGTTTTAAGGCCAGCCAGTTGCTCTACCTGGACGACACAATCTCCGTGGTCGACTTTGACGGCTTCTGCCTGGCTGATCCTGCTCTCGATGTCGGCTATTTCCTGGCGTATCTGCGCCCCAGTGGGCTCTGGTACGAACGCCAGGGCGCGCGTGCCTGGTTTGAGGCCGCGGCGGAGATTTTCACAATAACCTACACTCGCGCTTTGCAAGAACTCGGCGTTTTCTCGGAAGAGGCGACGGGCATCTTGCGGCGCTCGCATACCTATACTGCTGCATTGCTATTCAAGATTGCGACTCGGCGCGTCAATCGCCTGAATAGCCCACGACCCCAGGAACTGGCTGGGATACTCAGGGATATAGCATCTTCTCTGAGTATCTGATACCGGGCTCCAGACTTAGCAAACGGGCGACTCGGCGCGTGAACTGCTTGCGGGGTCTCCAACCACAGGAGTTGGCAGGGATGCCTGGAGATATTGCCTCTTCTCCGGCCCTCGGAAACCACACTCCACATTCGATTATATGGAGGTAATGATGCTCTATAAGTTCCTCTGGCGTAATCTAAGAGGTTATCGCCTACAGGTCTTGCTTGCCGTTGTGATTACGGTGGCGCAGGTCTTCTGCGGCATCGCCGGCGCTTTTCCATTAAAGTTTATTCCCAGTAAAGTGCAAAATACTGGCAATGACCCGGCCTGCTTCTTCCCGTTTCTGAATCCTATTCTTGACAAATTCGACACTCCACAGATCGATCCATCGCTCGCTCCGCTCGCGCCTGGCTTGCCGCCGCAGGCTCCCGGTCTGACGCAGTGTCCGATTTCGCCGGCTGATCCGCATCCGCATCTGGTGACGACCCATCATACTACTAATGGTGTTATTGTCTTTTCCCTCTTGATGATGGCCACCTTTGCTATTCTCAATGCGCTTCTGATCTACCTCGATCTTTTCCTGGCGGCCAGAATCGCCCAGAGCCTCACTGCCAGGTTGCGCAACCAGCTTTTTGATCACTTGCAGCGCCTTTCGCTGGACTGGCACGGCAAGCAGAAGAAGGGTGACCTGGTTAACCGTATTACCGGGAATATCGCCGACATCGAAAAATTGGTGACGGATGGGCTGGTTGATCTGCTGGCCGGCAGTTTGACGCTGATCGGTGTGATTACAGTCATGTTGATTTTTAGCCCGCAGTATACGCTGATCGCGCTGACGCTCGCGCCCGCCCTCTTCCTGACCACGCTGCTCTATACGCGCAATATCCGCGCGGCTGCGAAGCGGGCCTCGAGGGCCACTGGCCAGGTTTCGGATGTCGCGACCGAGGATATCAACGCGTTGACCGTGATCAAGGTCTTCACGCGTGAAGAGCGGGAGTCAATGCGCTTTGGCGGATATGTCGACATCAACCGTAAAGCCAGCCTGAGAGCTGGCTGGTTGCAGGCGCAATTTACTCCGCTGGTCGGCTTTCTCATCGCGCTGGGCACTGCCTCCGTTCTGGGGGTCGGCGGCTATGTCGCGGCTGACCAGACCTTCAGCCTTGGCGCCTTCAGTGTTCCTGCTCTCAGCGTAGATATCGGCACGCTGGTGCTGTTTATGACCTTCTTGAACTTGCTCTATCAGCCGATGCGCGATCTCTCGAAGCTGGCGACCCTGGCCAGCACGGCTACCGCTGGCGCTGAGCGCATTCAAGAGGTGCTCGACCAGGCGCCGGAAGTGCTGGAAAGCCAGACGCCCTATCATGGTCCGACTCGCCTGCACGGCGATATCAGCTTTGAAAACGTCCTTTTCGGCTATGTGCCCGAACGGCCTGTGCTCAAAGGGATCAATCTCCAACTTCCGGTCGGGCGCAAAATAGCCCTGGTCGGTCTTTCGGGCGGCGGCAAAACCACGCTGGTCAAGCTGATCCCGCGTTTTTACGAAGTGACACAGGGTTCGCTCAAGATCGACGGTGTGGACAATCGCATGTATCCGCTCTCGGTGTTGCGCCAGAATGTCAGCATGGTCTTGCAGGACTCGGTGCTCTTCGAGGGCACGATTGCCGACAATATCTCCATTGGACGGGTGGGTGCTACGCCTCAACAGATCATGGATGCCGCGCAAAAAGCTAACATCCATCATGTGATTCTCAACGAACTGGGTGGCTATCAGCGCCTGGTGCGTGAACAGGGTAAAGACCTCTCCGGTGGTCAGCGCCAGCGTATCGCTATTGCTCGCGCTATCCTGCGCGATGCCCCAATCCTGATCCTTGACGAGCCGACCGCGGCCCTGGATGTAGAAGCAGAGGCCGAAGTGATGCGCGCCCTCGATCAATTGATCGTCGGACGCACGGTGATAATGATCTCACACCGTCTGAGCACACTGGGCAATGTTGATGAGATTCTTGTACTCAGAGATGGACAGATTGCCGAACGCGGCTCCTATCGCGATCTCAAACGCGCTGGTGGTGTCTTCGCCTCGCTGCTGCAAGAGCAGAACCGTTATAACCAGGAAAAAGTCGGCGACAAGTCGATTCTGCGCTCGGCCTTTGTGCCGTTGGTGGTGGAGCCATATGGTCCTCAGGGAACACCCGCGCCGATTACCCCGCTTCCGCCGGTTGCCCCAGGCTGGGGTGGCGCAGCCGCGCAGGCAACTCCTGGCCCGGCCTTCATGCCCGCGCCAGCCGCGGTAGGAGGCACACCCGGCTTCACTCCTGGTTCACAAATGCCCGCGCCGCAAGTAGCTACCGCGCCAACTCTTGTTGCCGGAGATCAAAAGCCGCCTAGCGCGCGGATTGTGGTCGAGATTGATGGCAAGGTAGTCGGTCAACGCGTGCTGGATAAGCCCGCGCTGACGATTGGACGGCTTTCATCCAATGACATCCATGTGCCATCGCAGCGCGTCTCGCGCCTGCACGCCAAGGTTCGCGCGATCAATGGAACCTGGGTGCTTGAGGATGCCGAAAGCCTCAATGGCCTGGTTTACCAGGGCCAGCGCGTAGATCACATCGCTTTGAACGCGGGCGACCGTGTCTTTGTTGCCCCCGGTGCTGTGCTGCAGTATCAAACCGCTTAACGCTTCCGGGAGATAAGGAGTATACTATGGCAGCACAACCGCAAGCCACGGCCCCCAAAGCCAGCTTGAGGGGGCGCGTCTTTACCTGGCTGCTGGGCATTGTCAGCATCAGCATCCTCTTGTATATGATGTCGGCGATTGTCCATCAAATCGC
This sequence comes from Ktedonobacteraceae bacterium, assembly GCA_036384215.1. Taxonomy (GTDB): domain Bacteria; phylum Chloroflexota; class Ktedonobacteria; order Ktedonobacterales; family Ktedonobacteraceae; genus Paraktedonobacter. The sequence continues at coordinate 19,308 of DASVMX010000416.1, forward strand.
TGTGCCGCCCGCTGCACAGCGTCTGACCATTGTGCAGGACATTGCCCTGCCCGGCGCCCTGGCTCCGGCCAACAATCAGGATCTGACACCTGGAAGCGAGACAATCTTTGATGGTTTTGACTTTCAGGCCTATGATGCTCAAACGCATCGCCTGTTTGTCAACCATACCGGGCCAGCGCCCGACGATCTGATCATGAATCATATCCCCTTCGACCCCAAGGCCGATGGACATGTCGTCGTCTTCGATACGCAGCAGGACAAAATCATCGCGCGAGTTCCGGTTCCGCAGGGCTCCGGGATCATTGAGGCTCCCGACCTGCGTAAAATGTTCGTCGCGGACGCCGAGGATAATATCATTTTTGATGTCAATGTTGACACGCTAAAAATCCAGGGACAGATCCAGTTGCCGGATAACGAGAGTCCAGACGCCATTGGCTACGACCCGGTTGATCACCGCATCTTCGTCTCCGATCCAGGCGCGGCAATTGATATTACGAAATCGTTGAATGTTGATCCGAAAAATGAGAATCTGATTGCAATTGATGCAATTCATGATAAGTTACTCGCGGTAATCCCCATGGGTTTCTTGCCACTTTTCGGAGGTGAGAAGGCGCCTACCACGGCAGGCGCGCCGACCTGGGGGAACGACGTTGGGCATAACGACTATGACCTGGGACATGATTACTTCCCATCTCAGATTTTGCCCAACTCTGATGATCCCAATGCCTATATCCTGCCGCCACCGCATACAGCGTCGTTTGTCTCTGTCAACGCGTTGACTTTGAAGGTCGATCAGCGCCTGCTGCTGCCCGCTTCCTGTAGCACGCCGCACGGTATGACGATTGACCGCAATCAGCATATCGCGTATGTTGCCTGTACGGATTTCGATCCTCAGGCTAACCTCTTCGAGCACCTGATTCGCATTGATCTCAAAACGATGAGCGTGCTCCCGGACGATCCCAACACCACGCGCCTGGCAAACGGTGCGGACCTGGTGCGTATCGATCATTCAGCCGGCCTGCTCTTCGTTGCCAGTTCTGAGGGCATTACCATCTTCGACGAGAAAACAGGTGAGTTCCATCGCCTGGGCGTTGCCGTTGTTGGTCACGAGACGCACACCATCGCCATCGATGAGCAGACCCAGGAGATGTTCTTCCCGATGATCTCCGGCGGCCTACCAGTTCTGCGCGTCACACGCTATAACCCTGCCGGGCAATAACTCTGCCTGCTGAAAACAGAGAAGAGGGACGCGCGAGAG
>DASVMX010000417.1:0-1755 GCA_036384215.1 Ktedonobacteraceae bacterium
CACCTCGTGCTCCGGCAGGGGACTCGCCGTCCCCTGCACCCCTGCTTTTGACGAGAACGCATCAACCCTATAAGATTAAGAGATTGCCTGAAGGCATGCGCGGATCTGTGTGACGTGGTCGCGCAGGTGTCTGACAATAAATTCCTCGATAAACCACGCCAGCGTTTTTTCGCCGCGCCGGGAGTGGTGGCCGGTCAGTTCAAGGTCGCTGTCGCTGAGCTGGCTGAACACCTGGTCGAGATGTGCATAGCTGGTGGGGAGAGCCGCGCGAACCCTGGCCAGGCTGTCGCGGCCATGCTCGCTCAAGGCGGCCAGGCGGCCCGCGTCCTCCATAGTACGCCCGAAGGGCTGGCCGGGTCTGGCCACCAGTTTTGCTCCTTCGTCAGCCCAGTAAGGGAGAAATTCCGCGATATGGGCCAGATTCTCCATGACTGTCCATTCATTCTCCGTGGGCGTCTGGTAGAGTTTCTCAACGTAGAGCACGCCAATTGGACCGTCCAGCAAGGCGCTTAACTCATCATAGGATTGCCTGACTTGCTCGCGGATGGCCGCGATTTTGGGATTGGCTGTAGACATATGCTTCAGATTGCCCCTTTACTCTGTCTATTTTTGTCTTTATTATACTCTCAACATGTCTGTTTAGCGATCTCTCAAAGAGAAGGAATAACACATGCAAGCACCAACCTTTCAAGACATCCTGCTCGCGCAGAGGCAAATCAAACCATACCTGGCCCGCACACCGCTCTACAGCTACCCGGCGCTGAACGAACTCCTGGGTACTTCCACGTATGTAAAACATGAAAACTACCAGCCAGTCGGTGCCTTCAAAGTCCGCGGAGGCGTCAATCTAGTCTCGCAATTGAGCGCGGGTGAACGGGAGCGCGGCGTCATCGCGGCCTCCACGGGCAATCATGGGCAATCGATGGCCTATGCCTCCCGGCTCTTTGGCGTCAAAGCTACGATCATAGTGCCTGAGCAAGCCAATCCTGGCAAGGTCGCTGCCATGCGTGGCATGGGAGCCGAGGTACTGCACCAGGGAGCCAACTTCGACGAGGCCCGGCAGTACTGCGAGATCCTGGCCCAGGAACGCGGTTATCGCTATATCCATTCCGGCAACGAGCCGCTGTTGATCGCCGGCGTGGGCACATACGCCCTGGAAATGCTGGAAGATGAGCCTGAACTCCAGACCATCTTTGTGCCCATTGGCGGCGGCAGCGGCGCCTCTGGCGTCTGCCTGACCGCGAAAACGCTCAAACCGGCCATGCGCGTTGTCGGCGTCCAGGCTGAGCAAGCGCCCGCGGCCTATGAATCCTGGCGCCAGCGCAAACTGGTCACAGCGCCCAGCCACACCGCCGCCGAAGGCGTGGCCACTGGCACCGCCTTCGCCCTCCCTCAATCCATTCTCTGGGAACACCTGGACGACTTCGTACTGCTTAGCGAAGCAGAGATCAAGCAGGCCATGCTCTGGATGTTGGAATATGCCCACACTCTGACAGAAGCGGCTGGCGCGCTCGCTCTGGCCGCCGCCTATAAACAGCGCGCCCAACTCCAGGGCCAGCGCGTCGGCCTGGTCTGCTCCGGCGGCAACGCCTCCCTTTCCCAACTCCGCGAACTCTTAGCCTGACTTCCCCTTCTCTTTTCGGGGTAGGGCAGAGAAAGGGAACAGGGTTTCTCAAAAGTTGTGGTATTGCGCCTGCGGCGCAGCCACGAGGGGTATGGTATTGAGGTGACGCGCGGGTTACGCCCGCGCGTCAC
>DASVMX010000418.1:0-9050 GCA_036384215.1 Ktedonobacteraceae bacterium
CAGGTGAGCGCGCAAGAGCAGGCCGGGCGGTTCAACCGCCCGGCCTGCTCTTACGCGCTCACCTGCTAAAACTTCCCCAAAAACCGCTTGCCAAGAAAGATGGGATATGTTATACTCCGGCACGGAGAGATGTCAGAGTGGTCGAATGTGCCGCTCTCGAAAAGCGGTAGGGTTAATAGCCCTCGCGGGTTCGAATCCCGCCCTCTCCGCTTATCCTGGAGGAGTCTCATAGTGGTCTAGTGAGCACGACTGGAAATCGTGTAAGGTGAATAGCCTTCGTGGGTTCGAATCCCACCTCCTCCGCCATAAGCCACCAATCCGCTCTATAAGCCACCTCAGCCTCTACGAGCACTTTTCTGTCAGCCCACAGGCGATTTCGCAGCACCTCAAGGTCTTGCGTGAGGCCGAGCTGGTGGTGATGGAAAAACGCGCGCAGAAGCACCTGTACCGCCTCAATCCACACACGCTGTCCCAATTTGAAACATGGGTCCAGCAGACGAGACAGAGGTGGGAAGAGCGTTTTGAGGCATTAGATAAAGTGCTCGAAGCTGAGAAAGAGAAGTTCGCGCAGGGTGAGCAATGAACCAGGCTGGTCTTCTTCCGGGGCTGTAATGTACACTTGTCTCAAGCCTGTTTTAAGCATACATTCACAGAAAGAGGAGATACGATGCCAGGTAAAGCCAGCCATTTCGCGACAGTTCTTGAACGCATTGCGCGTACTGCTCTGAAGCAATTCCAGGATATTTCTGATATTGATCTCAATCGTCAACTTGCGCTTCCTGAAAGCAACACGGCCTTTGCGCTTGCGACCCATTTGATTGGTTCCGCTGAGTACTGGGTGCTGGAACTGGCGGGTGGACGCGCGATGCGGCGGGATCGACTCGCGGAATTTCGCGCCAGTGGCTCCTGCGCGGAGCTGATGGCGCGCTATGAACGCTGGCTTGTTGCCATGCCAGAGGTGTTGAACTTCCTGCATGATGAGCAATTGGAGCAGCTCGCGCCGGTAGACCCGCGCTTCCACCCCTCGCTGGGGAACGAGCCGATGACTATCCACGACGCGCTGTTGCACGCCATCGAACATTGCGCTATCCACCAGGGGCACCTGGAACTGACCCGCCAGCTTCTCGGCTATCCACCATCCGGCGCTCAGTGACGTTAACGGACGTACTTAGCGCCGCGCTTTTGAAAGTAGTTTCTGCCGCTCCAATCGACTCCCTTGCCTGTCAGAAGGCGCCAGGTGGATTGGGCAAGAATGCCGGTAAACAGGAGCGCGGCAAGCGGGTGGGTGAATGAAATATACCAGGGCACCTGGAGTTCTTTGTCCAGCCATCTCCGGTATGCCAGCAGCGGCCCCAGTTCGAGCGCGCTGATGCTTGCAGTTTCGCTCGCGTTCAATTTCTGCTTCTTGCCTGCCAGGCGTGCCAGCCAGAGCCATAGTGGTAGCAGGAAGGGCAGGACCGCTACCATCAGCAGCCCCGGCAGTTGCAGCAGAACAAACGGCAGGCCACCTCGACTGCCCAGGAAGACATTCTTGCGCCAGCCGCGCCAGATTTCGCCCAGATTGCGGTACATGCGCACGCGCACCAGGCCGCGTCCATCGGCCAGCTCCAGGGCATAGCCGCGCTTTTTTACCAGCACAGCCAGGTCGCGGTCGTCGAGTAAAGTGGCGCGTAGATCCGGGCGCGCGTAACCGCCCAGCCTGTCGTAGACGGAGCGGCGCAGGAGAATATACTGTCCATTGGCGAGCGCAATCGGGCTGCGCGGGTCGTTTACCTGGTTGATTGGATACTGCATGCTGATTCCTAGATGGGCCATGGGCATCATTACGCGTTCCCAGAAACTCGGTAGCTCTTGCGTTGTTCCCAGGGAAAGCAGATCCAGCCGCCGCTCCTCTGCCCTGAGGACAGCGGCGCTTAGTGCCTGGGGCGCGTGCCACGTGTCCGCGTCCGTGAAAAGCAAAAATTCGCCATATGCTTCCTGGACGCCGGTATGTAAAGCATGCGGTTTGCCCGCCCAACCTTCTGGCAGCTCGCTCAGATGTACGATACGCAGTCTCGCCCCCTGTGGATGCGCCCGCGCGATCTCGTCCAGGATCAGCGCGGTGCAATCGGTTGAGGCATCATCGACGACAATCACCTCGTATTCAGGATAGGTTTGCTCCAGCAGAGAGGTGACGCAGCGCTGAATAGCCTCCTCTTCGTTACGCGCCGGAACGATCACCGAGACTCGCGGCAGGCTATCCTTGCGGGCACTGGACACAGCAAGACGGGACATTTGTTTTGGCCTGGTTCTCAGCCAGAGAAAAGTGTAAAAACTCGCCACCCCTACCGCGTGTGACCACCACAGCAGGCGTGACCAGTTGGTTTTGGTTTGATTTTTCTTCATCAGCAGTTTAACTCATCATAAGGCGGCTTTTTTGCTGAGCCGTCTTTTTCGCTCAAAGTATATGCTACAGGGAAAAGAAAGACAAGGATCGCCGGGTATAAAACAAATGGGCTATCCAGCGGGAAACATATGATAAGATAGGATGGTTCAGACTTGCCAGGAAAAAGAGGAGCAGGCTCTGTCAAAGATTTTCGAGAGAGGCGGGACCCGGAGAGAATATGCGAGAGGCTATACGTTTATTTGAGGAGACAGGCGAAACACGGGGGCGGTTACGCGCGGTGAGGCCAAGTTTCGGGGGCCTGGTGCGTGGGGAGTTGTTGAAAATCAATAATCAGAGGACAACCTGGCTTCTGGCGCTCATCGTGCTGATGCTGGTCGCGCTGCCTTACATAGTGGTGTATCGCGCGGTCGCACCGGATTTACTGCTGACGCCGCATTTTTTTGATTATTTTTGCGCGGAGATGATCGGGTTGATGCGTGCCTGGACGGGTCTGTACCTGCTGATTCTTACCGCGCATGTGATCGGGCTGGAGTATCAACTGGGGACGGTGCGCGTGCTGCTGGCGCGCGGGGTTGGCCGCTTACAGTTGTTGCTGGCCAAGCTGGCCGCTATCGGGCTGGTGGCGCTGCTCTTGCTCCTGGGCTGCCTGGTGGTTCATGCCGTCATGCTGGGTGGCGTGCTGGCCTGGCATGGGAGCTTGAACCTGCTGGCGGATCTCAGAGAGCATATTACACTCTATCTGCTGACAGTCCTGATCAGCATGGTCGCCAGCGTGTTTCTGTCAGCCGCGGTGACAGTGCTCAGTCGCTCGCTGGCCTTTGGTCTGAGCGCCGCGCTGGTCTTTTTTCCGCTGGACAACTTTGGCGCGTTCCTGGTTCCCCTGGGGACCCGGCTGACGCACGCGGACTTCTGGCAGAAGATCACCGCCTATTTTCTGGGACCGAACCTCAACCAGATGAGCGCGGCCCTGGTTCACGAGCCAGGCTTCAACCTGGGCTTCGGGCCAGCGGTCGACGTCGATGGAACACACACTCTGCTTGTGTCCCTGGCCTACATGCTCATTTTCGTAATTATCGCTGTGGCCTTGACGATCAAGAGGGATGTTCACGAGTGATTTTGTTCTCTTTCTTGAGAAGAGGCCGCTGCGGGGCTCACCTCCCGGTGAGCCCCGCAGCGGCCTCTTCTCGAAACAGAAAAAGGCCTGTCATTTTTATGACAGTTGCGAGAGCAGGTTGTTGAGGCGGTTGACGAAACGCGCCGGGTTTTCAAGTTGCTCGCCGAGGCTGAGTACGGATTGATCGTAGAGGATCGAGGCCCAGTCGGAGAAGCGCTGTTCGCTCTCTTCGCGCAGGAGCTTGTGCACAATGGCGTGCTGAGCGTTGATTTCCAGGATCGGTTTTGTGCCTGGCACCGGCTGGCCCGCGGCCTTCAGCATGCGCAGGAGCTGGGGGTCCAGGTCGCGCTCGCCGACCACCAGGCAGGCGGGCGAGGTCGTCAGGCGCGTGGTGACCCGCACCTCTTTGACCTCGTCTTTCAGCGCGTCCTTGAGCCGATCCAGCAGCTTCTGGATCTCGTCTGCGCTGGCCTGTTCCTTCTCCTCGCCGGACTTCTCCTCGGCGTCGGCGGACGTGGTGATCTTGCTCAGATCGATTTCGCCGTGCGAGACTGATTGCAGGGGGATTTTGTTGAACTCGTGCAGTTCGCTGCCGAAGAAGTAATCGACTCTAGGATCGGAGAGGATCAGCACCTCGACGCCCTTCTGCGTGAAGATCTCCAGCAGTGGGCTATCCTTTGCCGCGGCATAGCTTTCGGCGTTGATAAAGTAGATCTTCTCCTGTCCCTCTTTCATGCGCTCGACATAGGTTTCCAGCGCAACGTCCTGCGTGTCACCGCTGGAAAGCGTTGTGCTGAAACGGAAGAGTTTGGCCAGGGCTTCCTGGTTGCTGAAGTCCTCGATAATGCCTTCTTTGAGCACGCTGCCAAAGGTTTTCCAGAAGGTCGCGTACTTCTCCGGCTCGTTTTTCGCCAGGTCTGAGAGCAGGCTGAGTACCTTCTTGACCGTGTTTGTGCGGATAGCCTCGATCAGCCTGTTCTGCTGGAGAATCTCGCGTGAGACATTCAGAGGCAGGTCATTCGAGTCGATCACGCCGCGCAGGAAGCGCAGATAGCCAGGGATCAGCTCTTCCGCGCCATCCATGATAAAGACGCGGCGCACATAGAGCTTCACGCCATGACGGCGTTCGCGGTTCCACAGGTCGTAGGGCGCGGTCGCGGGGATATAGAGCAGCAGAACATACTCCTGCTTGCCCTCCATGCGGCTATGCAGGTAGGCCAGCGGGTCCTGACTATCGTAGGCGATATACTTGTAGAACTCGACATACTCTTCCGCGGGAATCTGGTTGCGGGAGCGTACCCACAGGGCTGAAGCCTGGTTAACGCGCTCCTCTTTGGCGGCCTGCTCGTCCTCTTGCTCTTTCTCCGCGTTCTCGACGGGCATCAGGATCGGCACAGTGATGTGGTCGGAGTACTTGCGAATGATCGAACGCAGGCGATAGCCGCTGAGCAACTCATCCTCGCCCTCGCGTAGATGCAGTGTGATCTCCGTTCCACGCGTGGGCTTCTCGACTGTCTCCAGGGTATACTCGCCCTCGCCGGCGGACTCCCAGCGCGCGCCCTCGCTGGCGGCTGTTCCCGCCTTGCGCGTCACCAGTGTCACGCGGTCAGCCACCACAAAGGCCGAGTAGAAGCCTACGCCGAACTGGCCGATCAGATTGGCATCGCGTTGTTGATCGCCGGTCAGCGATTGGAGAAACTCGCGCGTGCCCGACTTCGCGATTGTGCCAATCTGCTGCACCACCTCATCGCGTGCCATACCAATGCCGTTATCCGTCACCGTAATCGTGCGCGCCTCTTTATCGTAGGAGACATGAATTTCCAGCTCTGCATCGTTCTCGTGCAGGCTCTCATCCGACTGCATTGCGAAGCGCAGGCGGTCAATCGCATCGGACGCGTTTGAAATCAGTTCGCGCAGAAAAATCTCTTTGTTGCTATACAAAGAATGAATCATCAGATTGAGAAGCTGGCTCACTTCTGCCTGGAAGCCTAGCGTCTCTTTGTGTGTTTCGACAGACATGTACGGTCCTCCACTTGTCATCAGACGTCTATTGCGTTAATAGCGAATTTGAATCTGATATTGGCTCAGCTCTTGAGCGTATATATGATACAACTGTTGCACGATCTCTTCAACTGGTTTGTCCAGATAAATGAGCGCAAGGGAGAGCGGCGGGGTTCCAAAGAGTGAACTACTGAAATGCAGCGCGCGTTCCAGCAGCGTAAAGCGTGCTGCCAGGAAGCGTGGATCTTTGGGGCGGATACACAGATAATGGTATTTGTATCTGTAGATGTCAAGCACCTCAATCTCCTGCCACGCCAGAAACGTATCCCTGAGCGAGGCGGTGCCGCGGATAGTCACGCCCTTGCTCTGGATCAGCAGAATGGGTGCTGGATTGACCAGCAGCGAGCGGTAAGCCACCAGGCGCAAAATGACCAGCCTGATAACCATCAGAACGTAGATAAAAGCGAGGAGCGTCAGCAGATAAGGCTGAACTGGATTGAGAGATGTATTGTGGTTGAGAATAGAGAGAAGAACATAGGCAAGAGGCAAGAGCATCAGCGCGCTCAGAAGCACACGGTTTGTCATCGCGCCCAGGCTTCTGGCGGCCCGAATGCGATTGGCATAAACCACAATACTGGGAACCCGCGCGGTCTCCTGTTCGCTCGCGCCCACCTGCTCGGGCAGAACCACCTCCGTCGATGGTTGTGGGGGATATTGCATGACCAGATCCTTCTTAAAATAGCTTGTTTCATGGATGAAGCCCGAATTGAAACGTGATAATGGTTCAATTCATTCGCATGAATATAATACATCTCTTGCAAGATTTCTTCAAGAGGTTTATTGCAGCAGTTGAACGCGATAGTAGCTCAGTTCGTTCATATGCTCGTAATAGAGCCGCTGCATAATCTCTTCGACGGGCCTGTCCAGGTAGACCTGAGGCATGAGCAGCGACGGTATGCCAAAGATGGAATTGCTTAATCTGATAAAACGCTCAAAAGCATTGAAGCGCTTTAAAAATTGGTTTTCGTTTCTGGCGCGATTCCTGTCACTATTGTTTCTTTTCGCCCGAAGAGACATCTGCTTCTTTTCCTGTTTCTTTCACGCCATAATCCCTGTTAATGCGTACAACCAGTTCCTGGGCGGAGAGGCTGAGGGCGTTCTGGGAGATGTTGAGGGCGGCGTTAGTGCGCGTGCTGAGACGGGCGCTGGCGTTGAAGGCGAAGAGGAGGAGGTTGCGGCGGCTGAGGAACTGGCGTGTGTCGGTGGGGACGATGCTGAGATGGGTAAGGAAGAGGGCACGGGCTACGTGGATGGATTTAACCTCGGACCAGGGGATGCTGATGGTACCCAGAAAGGGCAGGTGGCGCAGGGTCAGCCCTTCTCCATCGGCGTGGAGAGAGGGTTGACGATCAATGAGCAGGCGTATGGCGGACCAGCCGAGACCGCAGAGGTAGATGAAACAGATCAGATAGAGCAGGGCAAAGAGCACAAGGGTGAGCACGCCATTGGCGCTCGCGCTTAGAAAGATTGCCACAACTGCCTGGCTGATGACCACGAAGACGACAAGGCAGAGAACAAGAATAATAGCCACGCGTCCCCTGCGCGGCTGAATATTGATCTGGGGCTGCTGCTGCGTGGGTTGGGGAGCTGGCTTTTTGTCGCGCGCTGGCATGCATAACTCCTGACACTTTTTGCTGATATTCTAACACAGCCTGCAAGCGGCCTGCACAATGAGACTCCCAGCTTTCATCCTTCCCTGAAAGCACGTCTATAGTGTATAGTTGTATTTAAGCATATAATACAAAGGGACAGAAGAAGCTTATCTGGCGTTTTCTGCGAACAAGACAAGAGGTAATTGCGCGCCAGAGGTTCAGAAGGGAGACAGCGGCCTATGTTTGCGCGTAAGAGCTATAAGGCTGAGAGATTTACCGAGCGGGCCAGGAGGGTTTTGAGCCTGGCGCAGGAGGAGGCGCAACGTTTTCAGCACGATTATGTAGGGACAGAGCATTTCCTGCTTGGTTTGATCAGAGAGGGCGAGGGGAGTGCTGCTCAGATTTTGCTGAAGCTGGGCGCAGACCTGGAAATGGTTCGGCGGAAGGCTGACGAAATAGTCGGGACTGGCGCTGTATGGCAGCCAGGCAAGATGGGGCTGACACCCAATGCGAAGAAAGTGCTTGAACTGGCGGTGGACGAGGCGCGCAAGTTGAATCATCACTACATTGGTAGCGAACATTTATTGTTAGGACTGCTCCGTCTATCTGAGTGTGTGGCGGTGTATATTTTGCAGGTGCTGGGAATTGAGGCCACAGCGGTGAGAATGGAGATATTCCAGGTACTCAACGCGGTATCTCAGGAGATGCCTCCCGCGCAGGAGCGTGAACTGTTTCTGGGGTGGGCGCGGACGGAGCGCCAGGAGAGGAAGGTTTTCGACATGGAACAGACAACAGGCCCTGGTGAACCACGCGGGGGGCGGGATCGCTTCGATAAATTTGACGTGGATGCCTGCCGGGCGTTGAGCCTGGCGCAGGAGGAGGCGCAGCGTTTCCAGCACAACTATATTGGGACGGAACATTTGCTATTGGGCCTGGTCAGGCTGGATGAGAGCGTGGTCGGGCAAGTCTTGAACCGGCTGGGGATTGAGCTGGCGAAGGTGCGCAGCTCGGTCGAGTTTATTATCGGGCATGGCGACCGCATAGTGCTGGGCGAGATTGGCCTGACTCCGCGCGCGAAGAAGGTGGTCGAGCTGGCGGTGGACGAAGCGCGGCTGCTGCGCCACGGCTACATCGGGACGGAACATATTTTGCTCGGCCTGGTGCGCGAAGGCCAGGGCATCGCGGCTGGCGTGCTGGAGAGCCTGGGGGTAAAGCTGGAACGCGTGCGCGCGGCTGTGCTGGAGGTACTGGGGAAAGGACGTGGACTGTTGAGCCTGGCCGGCGCGTATGTGCGCGGTGAAAAACAGCTTGGGGCGCAACTCTCTACCGTGCAGGACGCGGACGACCTGGTGCCGGAGCCAGCCAGCACGGATACTGAGGACCACGGCAATTTCTTCACTATTCGTTCCCGCCGCGTCCTGGTGCGTTCCTGCGAAGAGACGCGGCAATACGAGCTGGAACCTGTGAGCACCCCACGCTTGCTGCTCTCATTGCTGCGCGAACAGAACGGCATCGCTTACCACGTTTTACGCAATCACGGTCTTGAAACCGAGCGCCTGCTGGCCGCGATCCAACAATTACTGGCTGAAGAACATCTCACCGAGCAGGGAAATGAACAGGGCTTTACCACGGATGGAAAAAAGGCGATAACGCTGGCCCTGGAAGAAGCCTGGGCGATGACGCAAACCGCGATTGGCTCCGAACACCTCTTGCTCGGCCTGCTGCGCAGCGAAGGGATCGCGTCCGGCATCCTCATCACGCGCGGCCTGACCCTGGACAAAGCCCGCGCGGAAATCCGCCGAATCATGGGCTTTTAACAGCTTATATCAGTCATCCCAAACTTTGCAAAAGTTTGTCAAAGCGCCCCACCCCCTTTTTTCTCAAGGGGTTTTGTGAG
>DASVMX010000419.1:0-5808 GCA_036384215.1 Ktedonobacteraceae bacterium
CAGCGGACCTCTGATATATCACTCTATAAAAAGACCTACTCGTGAAGTAGATCTTCATCTGGCTCTATCTCGTCTTCCACGCTGTACTGTCCCTCTTCATACTCCTCCACATACCCGGTATCAGTAGATGAATTTTTCTGAATTTGGATTGTCGGGTGAAAAACAGGAAAAGGCTTGAGACTCTCGGGTCCGGCTGGACCCTCCATCTGCGGTTCGTACGCTGGTGAGCCTTCGCGCACCAGCACCTCGTTCTCCCACGCCATCGACTCGAAACCCAGGCGACGCAGGTCCATGACCATGCCCGGCCACGTGTCTTCGGCATCCACCGCCCACCAATCACGCCCCAAAACATTTACAGGTCGAACTCGCAAAGGCCGGTTAAGATCGCCCAGATTAGCCATCAACGCGTCGCGTTTTCCATCGGCTTTTTTCGTCGGCATAAGAACCGTCCCTTCTTGACTAGAGTAGTTGTCCTTTTTGGAATACCCTTCAACAATCGCTCTACTGAACTTTTCTTTTTTGGGTCTCCCAGATGGGAACTTCCTACTATCGGTACAGTGTAGTACCCTGACTACTAATCCAATGCTACTTAAACCATACCACATTATCTGCGCTGTTTGCCAGTGCAAATTTTTCATTCCACGCTCTCTCCCCTCCGCGAACCGCCAGTATCCCCTGCTCATTCAAAAAGACGCCGCTGACCACCATTTTTGAAAAGGCTGGCAAGCCGCCCGCCCGCGCTTGCGCTTAATCTGAGCATGAAAAAAGTCCCGTTTCCTAACCTCTGCGACGCCTGTTCTAGCAACTTATGGCCCCGGTAAAGCGTTGATAATAGCAGACTTTTATTTGACAGTTCACTTAAAAACAGGCATACTTGCAAGGCAGCAGGCAACCAGCTAGCATAAAAGGAAAACCGGCCGAAGGAAAGGCACCATGAGCCAGAAGAACCGCTTTTTGAAAACAACCGTGCAACCCACCCTGCGCCAATGGCGCCAGTCTCCAACATATTTCTTCCTGGTCTGGCGCTGGGGCAACCTGGCTTACGCGCTTATCTGGTATGTAACGCTCGCTCATCAAATGAATGCATACACGATGCTTGTGCTGCGCATTTGCCTGGCACTTGGTCTACTCCAATCTCTTGTTGTAACTCTTTATGCTCCACTTTCACGCTTGCTCATTACGCGGTGGCGCCGCAAGCGCTCCCTACCAATCATAGCTGATAACGACGAAACAGAGCGCATCCTTAATCCGCTGACCAACTCGCGCAATGCGTATTGGAGTGCCACTATTTACATTGCCGATGTGCTGATTTGTGGATTGCTGGCTTATTTTAGCGCGGTTAATCAGTATCCTTCTTTCGGCGTTGGCTCGCCCTTTTACCGCTATGGCCTCTCCGCAGTTCTGGTTGTAGGCTTTAATTATGGCTATGGCAGAGGGTTGCTGGCCGGGTTGGTCTATAGCGGGTTCGCAATCTTGGGAGCGTTTGTCTTCCCTCCCGGTCAGGTAGTCCCTCTGGATAAACTGAATATTGCCTACAATATCGCCAGCTCAGTGATCGATGCACCCCTGGTCGCTCTACTATCAGCCTATCTGGCAAGCCAATTGAACAAGGCCATTCAGAGCAAACGCCTGGTTCAGGAACACGCGCGGCGCGAACATGCTCTACGCGGCGTGAGCGAAATCCTGGTGACAGACAATAACGACCAGGTACAGCTCCTGCGCCGCAGCGTGAAGGCGATCCGCCAGGGCGGCCATTTTGAGAAACTGGTCATTGCGCTGCTGATCCGCGATCCGAATGGCACATCACGCCCGGACTTCGATACCTATGTCGAGGCCGATGTCGCTACCAGCGAGTACCCCGACGTCAGCGAGGAACTGGTCTCGCTGGTGGCCAAAACAGGCACGCGCCATATGACCTTCGATGCGTTAAGCGCCACGCGCCACGGCTCAAAATACGGCCTGGCACGCCTCTATCAGCCGTTCTTTAAAGAGAACCAACCCTATCTGATCATCGGCGCGGAGAGCACGCGCAATACACCGTTTGAGGAGCGCCAGGCCGAGTTCCTGACCACGATTGGCGCGCAATTGATCGTGGCCCTGGAAAATATTCGCCTGACCGCCGAGACCGCGACACTGGCAACCCTGACCGAACGAGGACGCATCGCACGCGAGATCCACGATGGCATCGCGCAACTGCTCTACATGCTCAGCCTGAACAGCGAAACCTGCCTGGCTCTGGTGGCACGCACGGTCGATTCAACCGGACCTGGCAACGCTTCCCTGACATCGGTGAAAGAATACCTGGAAAAACAGGTCACAATCTCCAAGCAAGCGCTATGGGAGACACGCCACTATATGTTTACCCTCCAGCCACTGATCAGCGGCAACACGACCCTGACCCAGATGATTACTACTCAGGTGCAGGAGTTTGAGGCTATCAGCGGACTGTCCGCGCATCTGAAAGTCGAAGGTCAGGAAGAAGCCTTGAATGGCGACCAGCGGCGCAATCAGCAGCGGCTCCAGGTGGGAACCGCTCTCTTCCGTATTACGCAAGAGGCACTGACCAACGCGTACAAACACGCGGGGGCCAACCAGCTAGAAGTATTTCTGCACCATCAACCCGAACGTATTACTGTGGAGATTAGCGATAATGGGAAAGGCATCCCGCTTTCAGGCTACGCTCCAGGTTCCGAGAAAATCTATACCGGACGCGGGCTCGCCGGCATGCGCGCCCGCGCGGCAGAGCTGGGAGGCACAGTTGAAATTCGCCCCAATACCACAGGCGGCACACGTATTGTAGCCAGTATTCCGGTATGATTTTCTCTCCCAACCAGACAAAAAGCTCGCCATCTGTTCCGCGCGTTGAGAACAGAGAGGAAAGATCGCGCCAGGAAAGGGACATGTGACAGGCATGGCAAAAACACGCATTATGATCGTGGATGACCACGAAGTTGTACGCATGGGCATGCGCCTGCTTTTTGAGACGGAAGACGACTTTGTTGTGGTCGGCGAGGCCAGCAATGGAGCCGAGGCACTGGCCAAAGTCCCGGTGCTGGACCCGCAGTTGATCCTGATGGATGTACGTATGGAGAAAATGGGTGGCATTGAAGCATGTCGCGAGATCAAAAGCCTGCATCCCCAGGTGCTGATTCTCATGCTCACGTCCTATACCGGCGACGACGCCATTACGGCTTCGATCCTGGCAGGTGCCAGCGGCTACCTGCTCAAACACCTCAGCCGCGCCGAACTGCTGCGCTCCGTGCGCCTGGTCGCCTCAGGCCAGATGCTGATTGATCCCCAGGCTTCTCAGCAGGCTGTACAACGCCTGACCAACCTGCCAGGCGGTGACCTGACCGAACGCGAACGCGAAGTCCTGGCCCTGGTCGCGCGTGGCTATACCAACAAACAGATCGCCGAAACCCTGTTCGTCAGCGAAAAAACCGCGCGCAACCACGTCAGCCATATCCTGGAAAAACTTGGCCTCGCCCGCCGCAGCGAAGCAGCCGCCTTCGCGGTTGAGCATAAACTCGTTCCGCCCAAGACCTCGCACAATATTGACGATTAATAGTTCGTAATCAGCAGATGCTCGGCATCACGCCGGTTGCGGTCCTGAAAACTAACCATGTACTTCTTTTCAAATGAGCGGATCTGTAAACCCTGCCTGGAGTAAAGCTCCTGAATAAAAGGCGTGTTTTTAATGACCAGCAGAAAACGGGCAGGACACTGCCTGAGCAGGTAATCCGCCAGGCGCTCCTGGTCGCGCTGGCCAAATTCGTTGCGCATATAGGTACTAAAATCGCTATCGTAGGGCGGATCAAGAAAGAGGAAATCGCCCATACGCGGGGGATGCTTACGTAAAAATTCCTCGAAATCCAGATTTTCAATCACAGTCGTGCTTAAATGTACCTGGAGATCGGGTGAACGCAACAGTGCAATCTTGCGCGACAGGTTTTTGCGGTTGTACGTAATACCCCCATATGGCACGTTAAATTCACCGCGACTATTGTAGCGAAACATCGAGGCATAGGCGTTTTCACGCACAAAAAAGAAAATGGCAGAAGATACCCCCGCTGTAAAAGCATAGCTCGCCTGGTGATTATAGAGATAACGCAAATGCATGTAAAAAGCACTTTTCAAGGCACTTTCCAGATTTGCCAGGATGTCACTCTCAGGTAACAACCACTTCTGCTGCTCCAGACGGCGCATGCGCCGCGTCTTGTTCAAAAGATTGCGCCGCACTTCGAGCAAAAAGTTCTCGGCGTCCCTCCCACAAAGTGGCGGGCAAAGTGCGCATAATTCCCTCTGACGAGCCAGCAAAAAAGCAGTTATACGCGGCTCCAGATCGCTCTGCCCCTGATCTTCACCCGCCCTCGCACTGGTGATATATATTTCAACCAGTTCGGCAGCGTGAACGTCGACCAGTTCGCTGATGCTCTGCCAGCCACGCGCGAGCTGGTCCAACGTAAGCAAAAAATCACCATCCTGCCGCGCAACCATAGCATAAAATTGCACCAGTTCGCCAGAGCGATCATTAATAAACTTCTCACGCGCCTCAATCGCAAAAAAAACCGCGCCCCCTCCCACAAACGGCTCGTAATACCGCTCAAAATCCGGCAACAGGGGACGAATATATTTCAGCTCCTGCTCTTTGCCCCCGGCCCATTTGAGCAGGGACGACAAACGCTTCTCGACCAAGCACAACCTCGCCCAGGCTACGTTTCCTCGCCCGTTCCTTCTCTCTAAACACTGCCCTTTACTATCTGAACTTTACCAGGAGCCACCCGAAAAAGCAACATTTCCCCCCATTTTACTCTATCTACTCTTCTCTTTACAGGGCATAGACCTTCAAATTGCTGTACACGACTTCAGTATCGTTAACCTCTGCACTGGCAAGAAAGCCGATAGTGGCGGGAGTTGTGCCGGTGTCGTAACTGTTCTGAAACTGTACAAAGTATTTGCCGTTAATGTAGAAGCTCAGAGTACTGCCACGAGCAATCAGTTGCAGCAGATTCGTCTGGTTGTAGCCACGCTTTAAGAGCGAGGTAGACTGCCAATCCCGCAGAACATTGATACCTGTGCCTTGTTCGTAGGAGATCTTGGCCCTCCCCTGGCTATCTATTTCAAACAGATAGCCATCGTAGTTACCAATAAGGTTGGTGTGGAGGCGGAAAAAGATGCCACCGGAATCGCCATTGTGAATGTTGACATCGACGGTGAGGGCCAGATTGCCATAGGTTTTACCTTGCTCGCGGCAGCCCTTAAAGCCGCTGGCAGATTGCAGCACGTGATAGCCATCGCTTTGAAAGACACACTGACTGTTCTCATCCCAATTGGCGGTGGAGTTATTGCCATTTTTTAATGAGTCCTGGTAATCGGGTTGACCAGCAGTGGCCGTCTGTAGCGGCCCCACGGTGGCGTTGGCCTGCGCACTGGCGGTGCTGGTAGCGTTGGCTACAGATGAAGCGGTTGCCTGCGCGCTGGCGGTGCCAGTTGCGTTGACTCCTGCCTGCGCGGTCTGGGTGAGATTAGCCGTGGGTGAACTCTGGTTGTTCGCGGGGTTTGTGCCCGTTGCGGTGCCCTGAATAATTGGCGTGGGCGTGGGCGCAATCTGGCGAGTGAGAAGCACATAGCTGCCAGCCACCGAGGCAATCAACAATACCGCCAGCACGACAGAACTCAGAACAAGGGTACGTCTTGAACGAGGTCGCGCCGCGCGTGTCCCCGACAGAACCCCCGGCATGGTAATATCTGGTGGCTGCGGGGTCTCAGGCAGTAAACCAGCTCCTGGCCCCTCCAGTGCGACAGGCG
>DASVMX010000420.1:0-4312 GCA_036384215.1 Ktedonobacteraceae bacterium
AGCAAAGCTCACAAAGGCGGGAAAAATGGCCATTTTTCCCGCCTTTGTGAGCTTTGCTTGCTCATTCCGAGTGGTTCCGCCGCCTCGGCTTTCTTTAATAGCGCAGCCAGTTGCTGACAAATGGCAGGCGGTAGTTGGGCCTGAACCAGGCCATAATCATCAGCCAGACCGCCAGTACAATCATGACCCATAGGACAATATTGGCAAGAAATCCCAATACCAGGCTCAGGACGCCGCCAATCAGCCAGATGTTCCCGAGCAAGCCCGCCAGCAGGCCGACCAGCCACCAGAGAATACTGAGCGGGCCGAAGACCGCCATAGACTGCTTGGCATGCCATTGCACATTTTGATTTTTCCGCTCTAAAAGAAAGAGTATCAGGCCAGTTACCCAACCCAGAGGATATGCCAGCACGCGCTCCACACGCTCGTTCAGGCCGAGCGATGTTGGTGCGTCTCCTCTATAGCGACTACTCCCTGTCATGCGCTCCCTATTCATCATTATGATCCTCGCACTTTCTGCGACGCTCAGGCGCTGACACCTCCTCGCACCAGGCTTGCTCTTTTTCAAACTGGCCGGCCAGACCGCTTGCTCGCAGTCCGCCAGCCTGCCAGAAAGAGGCTCTGTTTCCTTACGCCCCGCGTCAATAATTTTGTTTCTCCATTCTATACGAAGCTAGACCCTTCGTGTTGCATCTCATAGTAGAGATTTGCCCGGCTCCGACCACATCTCTCTTTCATTTGGGCCTGTAGCGTGCTATAGTATGTTTATGCGTATCACTGCCCTTGAACCACAGGCGCATAACCCGGAACGCGTCAACCTCTTTCTGGATGACCAGTTCGCGCTGGGCATTAGCGCCGAGCTGATGCTGAAAATGCAGCTCCATCTGAATCAGGAGATCTCCCCGGCTGAGCTGGAGGAGTTGAAAAGCGCGGAAGCTCGCCAGCAGGCGGTGGAGCGCGCAATCAATTATCTTTCTTTCCGCCCGCGCAGCCAGGAAGAGGTGCGCCGCTACCTGCGCAAAAAAGAGACGCCGCCCGAAATTATTGAGGCTGTGCTCGAACGCCTGAAAAATCTGGACTACCTCGATGATCGCTCTTTCACCACTTTCTGGGTTGAAAACCGCGAGCGCTTTAATCCGCGCGGCGCACAGGCTCTGCGCAACGAACTGCGCATGAAAGGTGTGGAACGCGAGATCGTCGACGAAGTGGTGGACGACGAACACGACGAGGAACTGGCCCTGCGCGCCGCCGGTCGTAAGGCCGCTCTGCTGCTTCAAACGCCTGCCATGGATTACACTACATTCCGCAATCGCCTGGGAGGCTTTCTCCAGCGCCGCGGCTTTTCCTACGAAATTGTAGCCCGCGTGGTACGCGCGCTCTGGCAAGAACACACAGAAAATAGGAACCCCTGATAAAGAGACAAAATGGTTGAAATGTCGCGCGAAAAATTGAAAGTTTTTCGCGCGACATTTCAACCATTTTGTCTCTTTATCAGGGGTTCCTATTTTTGGCTGCCTGGTATATAATTAGGACAGATTAAACAACAACCTTCGCAACATAGCTCTGTTCAGGGCGGGCTGCGTCTCGCCTCTGCAAAGACAACTTTCTCTCTTTTGCAGGGGTTTGCAGATGCTGGCCCGTCCTTTTTTACGCCTGTTTTCTGCTAAAACGCTTATTGGTTACCACCATCGGTGGGAGTGGCGGTCGCGGGCGACACAGGAGTGGGATCTATAGGGGTCGATGTTACTCCGCTGACGGGAGTCAGCGGAATGTTGGGCAGGCTGCTCGGGTCGAGCGGGATCAGTTTGATGTGGGTGACATCGGTGGGCATATTTTTGTGATCGCTGCCCGCGGTAAAGTTGATCTGCACGCTGGCGGGATCAATGCCGGGCTGGTTCTGCAAGAAAGTCCTGGCGGCGGCCAGCGATTTTCCGACCAGCCCCTGGCTGATAGCCTGCAAATTTTCCGGCGTGAACTGGTAGCGGGCGACCGCGCCTTCTGAGGCAGATATGGTGCTGACTCCCGAGACTGGATCGATTGATTGGAGCTTAAACGCGTCAATGTGAAGCGTGGCATCGACCAGATGATAGCCCTGGCCCAATTGCGAAACCGCGTTGGCGACGTCCTGGTCGGCGACTTTTGTGGCGTCCGCGTTCAAGAAGTAGCCCACGCTGCCCTGTTCAGAGAGTGTCACGGTCACTGTTTTGCCGGGCTGGCCGACAGGCGGGCTGGAGACGGCGTTGGTGATCGTGATGTTAATTGAGCCAAGCTGTGTTGCGTGGCGAGACGAGAGCTGGCCGTCCAGCTTTTGTTTGATACTCTGATCGAACGAGGGTTGCATCTGTGCGATCAGGTTATTGACATCTTCCTGGCTGACCCCCGGCTGGCAGCCGAGGCTACCAAGAACGCAATTCACCCTGCCAGTGGTACTGGCCGCTTGTGACCTGGTCACGGTCTGCGAGGTCAGCGCGCGCGCGGGAATAATCGCTTGCGCGAGATTGATGGCACTGGCTTTTGGGTCCGCCTTCATGCTGATAACCTGGCTGATGACCTGCGTGCGCGGCGAGAAGTTGATGGTAACGCTGGTCGCGTTGACGAACTGGTAGCCATAATAAAGCACGCCAGCGAAGGCGAGAAGCACGAGCACAGTGATGATCGAGACAGTCACCACCAGCGTATTGGGTTTGCCGCGCGGCGCTTTCGGTGGCCTGGGTGGCCTGGGCCGCATCAGCGGGGTCCGGCTATTCGGCAGTTGCTTGACCGGACGCGGTTGCTGGAAGGAGGTTGTTGGCGCGTCATAGTCTTCGGGTGCGAAAGACAGGCGAGCCTGCGGACGCGTATGAACCTGCGGCGTCTGCGAGACGAGTGCGGGCAGTTCGCCCGAGTGGGCCAGCGAAACCAGTTCAGAGTGAACCCGAGGAGCGGATTGCTCTGGATTGCTCGTCGCAGGCACGGTGCTGTCCGACACCAGCGGCGTCTTAGGTGTTGGATCTTCGAGCTGTTTGCAGGCCTGCTCAAAGCCCTTGAGTAGATCTTCTGCGCTGCCATAGCGCTGGTTGGGATTGCTGGCAATCGCGGCGCGTATCACCTGGGCCAGCGGCTCAGCCAGGCGCGGGACAACCGAGTTGGGAGCAGGCACCGCCGCAGTGGGCACGCGCCCGGTCAACATCTGGTGCAGGATCACGCCCAGCGAAAAGATATCATTGCTCGGTGCGGCCACGCCAGAAAGACGTTCGGGAGCCATATAGGCCACCGTACCCATCTCGTGGCCCGCGGTCGTCAGCGGCGGGCTGGCCGTGCGCCCCTGTAGCGTAGCGATACCAAAGTCGATCAGGCGCATATAGACCTGGCCGTCCTCGGTATCCAGCATAATATTCGTGGGTTTGAGATCACGGTGAACCACCCCGCGGCGGTGGATATAGGCCACAGCCTGCACCAGCGGCACAAAAAGCGCGCGCGTTTCCGCCAGCGTCAGCGGCCCACCCGTTTTCAGGCGCGTCGCCAGCGTACCCCCTTCAATGTAGGGAGTAACCAGGTACAGACGCCCCTCGACCTCACCAAAATCGAACAGCGGGAGAATATGCTCGTGTTTAAGATGAGCGCTCACCTCGGCCTCGCGCAGAAAACGCGCGCGGGCCGTCGTATCATGGACGAGATCGGACCTGATAATTTTAATTGCCACAGCACGATTAAAGGCAGTCAGCTGGCGCGCCAGGTAGACTTCTCCCATACCCCCGACATCAATACGTCGCACCAATTCATAATTGCCAAAACGCGTACCCGATGTTTCTTCCATAGTGAGTCCGTTATGCTCTCTCATGATATGCCTTCGTTTACTCTCTGATCACCAGTTCCTCTCATTATATAGACGAAGACAATGTCAAGCTAGTCAAATATGTATGGTGGCGCAAACACAATTACACGGTTTACACCAACCTGATATATATTGGCAATTGCTATAATTTCAAGGCAAGTATAGCATCTTCTTTTGCTTTTCATCAAGTGAAAAATTCACTATGCATAGCTTCGCAAAAGTCTCTTGTGCTCTGTCAAAGTTCGTTTACAATGTGCGCCGCCTGCGCCCGCTCGGAAGAAGGAGCCCCAGACCCCGGCAAAGGGCAGCCGCATCCGGGGGATGAAACAGGCAGCCGCATCCGGGGGATGAAACAGGCAGCCGCACTCTGCACTCCACCTCGTTCCGTTCCTTCTTTTCCTGGGGAGGGGCCATGTACAATAATCAATTTTACAGCTCAGCCAATCCCCCTTTTTCGACGGAATGTGTGGGTAGAGGCAAAACATGGCTTGCATCCAT
>DASVMX010000421.1:0-19068 GCA_036384215.1 Ktedonobacteraceae bacterium
GGGCTGTATCACGATACAGCCCAGGAGCCAGGCAGGCGTTGATCTCTTATCCAGCGTTCAAGCCTGCACCATCTCCCCTGACTTCTCTTGAGTGCTTAACGCTTCCTGGACTGCAGCCAGAACGCGCACGACTTCCAGGCCAACCTCACCATTCGCGCGTGGAGACTGACCTGTACGGATGGCACGCGCGAAGTCCTCACACTCCAGGCGCAATGGCTCCTCCCAGTCAATGTGTGGGATAGTGATAGCGCCGTGCCGATAGGAAACAACCGGGTCGGCATGGATATCAGCCCCTTTGTTATAAATCTTGAGCATCTCAGCCGGATTGGTGTCATCGTAGACGACCATTCTCAAATCTCCGATAATGGTCACTCGGCGAATCTTGCAGGGGTGCAGCCAGCTCACATGGATATGCGCGTTCATCCCGTCCTTGAAACCAAGATCCAGATGGGCCACATCCTCGATCTTTGGCTGAACATGAGCATGAGCCTGCACCTTAACTCGTTCAGGCTTCTTGCCCAGCAAATATAACAAAATTGAAATATCGTGCGGGGCAAGATCCCAGATGACGTTGATATCATTGCGAAACAAGCCCAGGTTGACGCGCTCAGCTTCGATACAATAGATCTTCCCCAGATCGCCATTCTCAATCAGCCGCTTCAACTCATTGACAGCAGGACTATACTCAAATGTGTGTCCCACCATGAGAGTACGCCCACGCTGGCGCGCAAGCTCCACCAATTCCTCAGCCTCCGCGACGCTGGCTGTTAACGGCTTTTCGACCAGGACGTGCTTATCATGCAAAAGCGCTTGCCTGGCAAGTGGATAATGTGCCCGTACTGGTGCCGCGATCACCACCCCATCGACATCTGAGGAGAAGATCTCTTCTACACGTGTAGTTGTGTGTATTGCTGGTTGACTCGTCGCCAGAGGCAGTAGACGTCTGGCATCCATGTCAGCAATCATTGTTACGCCTGCGCGAGGCAACGCGTTCAAGTTACGTGCGATCTTTGGACCCCAATAGCCCCACCCAATCACCCCAAAACGCAAATCAATCATCGACATAGAAAACTCCCTCCTCAATTCATTCTTCTGAGATTGTCGATAGCTCACACTCTCTACTTAACAAGCCAGCGACTAGCAAGCCAGATACTACGAATACACTTTTCCATTCCTAACAAACCTTTTTACTGCTCCAATTACCTGTTCCATTTGTTCAACAGTAAGCTCTGGATACATCGGTAAAGAAACAATGCGCTCTGCTACCTGCTCCGTGATAGGCAATGAACCTCGCTGGTATCCATACTCTACACAGGCCGGTTGTAGATGAATAGGGAGTGGGTAATGCACACCTGTCGCAATTCCCTCGGCGGCCAATGCCCGGCGTAAGGCCTCGCGTTCCTCGACTTCGATCACATAGACGTAATAGGTGTGCGTTCCCCAGTTCTGAGCCAGCGGTACCCTCTGCACAACATCGTGCAAGCTTTCTGTATAGACCTGCGCGTGCTCCCGGCGCGCACGGTTCCAATTCTCCAGGTAGCGCATCTTCACCCGCAGAATAGCCGCCTGCATCTCATCTATCCGCCCATTGGTCCCCAGAAACTCGTGCTGATATCGGACCTTTGAACCATGATCGCGCCACATCCGCATGTTGTTGGCCAGTTCCTCATCGCTGGTCACGCAAACCCCGGCCTCGCCATAGGCGCCCAGTTGCTTGCTACAATACAGGCTAAAGCAGCCAATATCTCCCAGACCACCCACTGCCTGGCCTTCGTACAGAGTGCCGTGAGCCTGGGAGGCATCCTCGATGACGCGCAAATGAAAGCGCCGGGCAACCTCCAGAACCGGACGCATTTCAACTGGGTGACCATAAAGATGCACCGGGATAATCGCCTTTGTCCGCGCGGTCACCACCGACTCCAACTGCCGCCAATCCATCATATAGCTCTCGGGCTCGATATCAACGAAAACCGGGCGCGCACCCACCAGAGCAATCGCCTCGACCGTCGCGATAAAGCTATTGGCAACCGTAATAACTTCATCACCTGGACCTATCTGGCAAGCGCGCAGAGCCAGAGCCAACGCGTCGGTCCCTGATGCTACACCAACTCCACAGCGCGTCCCACACAATGCCGCGAACTCTTCCTCAAAGCGACGAGCCTGTGGTCCAAGAAAAAGCTGCATACCATCCAGCACGTCTTCAATAGCTGCTAACACTTCACTTTTAATGCTTGCATATTGCGCCTGTAAATCGACAAAGGGTATTTGCACGCGCTGCTCCTTCACTTTAAATATAAACTTGTTATCAAGAACACTCCAGGCTAATCATACATGCCCGCCACTACGGAGATGATGCTCACCCTGGTTGCGAACAGGTTAAAAACTCAGCGCAAAAATAGAAGCATATACACTTTCAACATATGCATGCGACAGAATAAAAGCATGTAAATGAATATCAATGTTCCTCCTGGCTATCAGGTTTGGCAAGTGTGCAAAAACTCAGCCAAATCTCAACAGATACAAGAGAAAACCGTGGTGAACATGCGCTGCGCGTCTATTATGTGGCATACTTTTCCCTTTTACATGTGCTACAAACACAAGATTATACAAGTGTGCAAACAAAAACACCCGCTTAGTACCTGATAAGTGTTTTGAGAACGGATACATATCTATATACCCCACAAATACATCTCTATGCTCACCAAATCTACACCGCCATCACTTATGATAGCTTATAGGTTCTCTATATAGACGTTGCCTATTTCTAGTGGAGGGGAAATTACTGTATGCTGGTTCAATCAGCTTCCGCGCAGGAAACTGTTCACTTGAAACTAAGCTACCTGCGTGCCAAACGGGTGCTTGATGTGGTGGTATCCTTGCTTTTGTTGCCCTTGTTCGGCCTGGTGATGCCTGTTATTGCTCTTCTTATCCACCTGGATTCCCAGGGTCCCATTCTCTATCGACAAAAACGGATCGGGCAAAACGGCGTCGAGTTCGATTTTTTTAAATTTCGTTCGATGTACGTGAACAATGATGACGCTTCACATCGCACTGCAGTACAGCAATTTATGAATGGACATCAGCTCAATCACGGAAACTCTACATCTGATTTCTATAAGCTCAAGAATGATCGGCGCGTGACCCGGGTGGGAAAGTTTCTTCGCAAGACAAGCCTGGACGAACTACCTCAGTTTCTCAATGTACTGCGCGGTGAAATGTCGCTGGTAGGTCCACGCCCGCCGCTCTCTTATGAGGTCGAACGCTATAGCCCGCGGGATCTGTTGCGCCTGGCTGGCAAGCCCGGTCTGACCGGCACCTGGCAAGTGTATGGACGCAGTCGCGTTTCTTTCAAAGAAATGATAGAGATGGACATCAGCTATCTGCAAAAACAGTCGTTACGCTATGATCTGAAACTCATTTTTCTCACCATTCCAGTCATGCTCCTGGGACGCGGAGGAGGATGATGCGTTCGTTCTTTGAAATCCGAAATGGGGGTTCCCAAAGGCACTCTATGAGCAAACGTAACGTTTCTATCTTCTCAGAAGCTGAAATAAAAGCTACCCGGTTGATTTTCAATGATCAACCGGATAGCCAATCTGCCTTGATGAAAAGCGCTCCTGGCTCAAACGCAGGGGGGGCTTACAAGCCTGGAGCTATTCATGCTCAGCAGTTTACCAGACACACTGCGAGATCAGGAACAGATGCTTCAAAAAGCTCTCCCTTACAGGGAAGCAACGCGCAGAGTACGCACGAGCTCCTTGGTTCCATATTGTGCTTCCTTCTCATGATGACGCGTCAGCGTGTATCCAACCCCAGATACAGTCAGAATGTAAGTGGGATTGCTCGGATTACGCTCGATTTTCTGGCGCAGGTGGCGAATATGCGCCTTGATCAAACCAGCGTCTCCATCGTCACCAAATCCCCAGATATGCGCGACAATTTGATTCGCAGTACACACATTATTGGCATTTACAGCCAGAAGATGAAGCAATTTGCTCTCTGTAGGGGTCAGATGGACGATCTTACCGTCAACAGTGACCTCGTTATGCAACGAATCGACGCGAATCGGGCCAACCGTTACAATCGAAGATGGCCGCTGAACCAGGCTCGAACGCCCACGCCGGCTCATCGCGCGCATCCGCGCCAAAAATTGGGTGGGAAAAAAAGGTTTGCGCAGATAGTCGTCGGCTCCAGACTCCAGACAACGAATCTCATCCTGGACATCTTTTCCATCAGTGATTACCAGCACAAGTGCGTCATGTTTGAAGCGCATCTCCCGGCACAAAGACAACCCATCCATATCTGAAAGAGTTGGATCGATAATCACCAGGTCCGGTTGTTGCTGCTCCCATTCCAAACAGGCGCGTTCGCCTGTGTAAGCGCGATGGACTTCATATCCCAAAGTCTTGAGCCAGCTCGTCAACATTTCAACAAGATCACGATCCGTATCCACGAGAAGTAGTTTCATCGTATCCCCCGTTTCGATGATGGTGCCTGCAAGCACCATCACGTAAACCAATGTTCATACCATCTGAAACGATTGGCTTACTCTTTTTTAGATCATTAAAATTTACTATGCATAAACGAAGCAAAGGTTAGAAAAGCAAGCGTCATAGCCGTGTTGCGACATGCTGCGAGGGGTACAGGAAATAGGAATACTTCGCGAGGCTATTGAACTGGATGGCAGCTCCCAAACACTTCAACAGTATCAGCATGTATTCCTCAAGATCATACGAACTAAGCGCGCATCGCAAGAACCAGCGTACGCACAACAAATGCATCTTTGCCTGGAAATAACGCCTGTGAAACGGCTGTGAGTTGCCTGTGAAAGGAACTTCTTTTCAGAAAAGAAGCCCCGGCTTATAGCGCCACTATCCTTCCCACTCACCACTTTTGTCGCATCGATGCGTAATAAAAGTGCTGTTTGCCACTCCTTGACAAAAAGAAACTATCCTCCCTTACACCATAATGGAACAGAAGATATTAAGCAATGCTTAAATTTTCTTAATATCTATTGTCCAATTTATATCTACACCCAATAGTGTACTGAAAGATTCGAGTCATGTCAATATAGCGGTCCACTTTTTTAGATTTGCATTATACTTTTTTACGTTTTTCTATAAAAAAAGAACTCTCTTTTCACAGCGGAACAGGCTTCTATCCTTGTATGAGTCTAAAAAATAGGCAATAATGCACAGATTCTTAGGGATTTTCTAAAAAGAACCACAAAAGAAAAACTATCGGGCTAGTACTATGACAAAAAAAACACTCCAAAAAACCCGATATGCTCATATCCACACGAACTCAAGTGCTTGAAAATAGGTGTGCAATCGGAGAAATTTCGCTATAAATCACTTTATTCATATATTGTTCTCGCTTATTTACAGAATTTCATACCAGTGAAGCCGGGGATTCAGGTATCAGCCGGGCTAATGCTTCCTTATTAGCAGTGTGGCTTATATTCCAGTATATATACATATTCACACAAGAAGAAACGAAAAGCTCACGGGACCGCGGAGATGATCCGCGATCCCGTGAGCTTTTCGTTTCTTCTTGTGCTGGCACGCAGGTATGATTAACCAGCCTGTTGTGTCCGGCTAGCAAGAACAGATTTGAGACGCTCAACATTTTGTGGCTGTGATTTCTTCATCTCCTGGCCCATAAAGAACTCAGCCACCCTGGGAACATTCCCCACCTCAACCACGAAGAAGACGCGACAGCTTGCCGCAGAAAGTGGCTCAATACGATAGCTCTCGCGAAACGGGTTGCTCGCCCCGTCAGGGGTGGCAATGGTCAGTAAGCGATCCTGCTCGAATTCTGTGACGCTCATCGTCTTCTCGCTCTTGAAACCAGAGAATTTGCCTGCTTCAAAGTAACTGCTGCCCAGATGAGCTGGACCAGCAGGATTCACGCGAACCTCAAGGATGCCTTTGATCCAGTTGGGCCGCGCCTCCAGGTCGCTCAACGCCGCGAAAACGGCGGCAGGTGCGTAGTCAAATGTGTCATTATATTCAAAAATTGCCATGTTATTTACCTTCTCTCTTTATCACATTTCCAGGGGAGGTTTACGCGCATGAAGCAACCCTTGACGCGTGAACTCCCCAGGCCAGGATACTGGTTTTTCTATCTGTTCTCCGACAGGAATATCGTAGCTTGCTTTGTACTTCTCATGAGCGGGAGAGAAGCGAGGAAAGAGTCGCACTCAAGACTTGCCGCGCTTCTTGTACGTTCTCTTCCGCGCCCTTGCTGCGCCATGCGATAAAGCCGTCTGGACGGATGAGCACCGCTCCGGCGCTGGTAACCCCGTAGGTCTTGCTAAACCTGTTCTCCACATCGTTGAGATCCCCAGTCTCATCACCGACCTGATAGCTAGCCAGCGAGAGATGGAGGGTCTCTTTGACGCGCCAGGCAGCTTCTTTCCAGTGCTGTCCATCTGGACCAGCGAGCAATACAAAGCGGGAGCCCATCAAGTCCAGCGTCGAGATCCGCTTGCCTGCCTGTTCAAGCACAAGCGACGTGGCATGAGTTCCCGGTTGTCCTCGCCACTCATCCGGGCGCCGGGCCAGGGGAAGGTGTTCGTCGCCTTCTTCCCGCGCGAATGCTCCCGCGCTGTAGCGATAGCCAGTATTGACATCCATGATATCTACTGTAACGCCAGCTGAGCCCTCGTACTGGCGCTGACGGGAAAGCAGGGCCATCTGCTCGGCTGTATAATCCGCCACCGGGCGGCGCTCCGCGTCATAGGTGGTAAGCAGATCCTCACCGGCCTCTCCACGCAGGACGGCGGCCAGCTTCCAGGCCAGGTTATGCGCTTCGGCAATCCCGGTATTGCCTCCCAGGCCGCCGCTAGGCGGCTGGGTGCGCGCGGCATCGCCCACCAGGAAGATACGACCCCGCTGGAAGCTATCAGCTACGAGCGCGTTCATTTCCCAGGCCAGCGTGGCTTTGAGGCGCACAGCGAGGTCCGGGATACCTGCCGCGGCCCGAATGAGCGAGACACAGCGTTCCTCGGGATAGTCAGCCAGCGTCTCTTCCTCCGGGTCATACCCTACATCTACCCTGAAAAGATCGCCGCGCGCAGAAGAGCCTGGATAAGGTACAAACGAGCCAATCGTGATCGTATCGTTGCTGATAAAGCACATGATCGCGCCTCGCTCGCGGAAGAATTTCATCAGGTCGGCCTCAAAGATCATGCTAATAAGATGGCCCATACTGCCCGTGCCATGCTGGCCAATACCAAGTTGTTTGCGAACCGCGCTCTGGCTGCCGTCAGCAGCGATCAGAAATCGCGCGCGCACGGTACGCGTGCTCTGGCTGACACGCTCGCGGATCGTCGCAGTAATCCCCTCAGCGTCCTGCTCAAACGCCAGCAGTTCGGTTCCAAAGCGCAGGTCCCCACCGAGTTGCTCGGCCCGCGCGCGCAGGATCGGCTCCAGCAGATCCTGCGCAATACCGCTGCCACGCACAGGGCTGCCAGCATCGATAAACATCGCATCCACATCTTCCTGCAAACGATCAAACTCCTGACCCACCAGGCTCTCCATCAGCGAAACACTATTGCCCTCGGGGATGGGTGGCTCGATCCGGCGAATAGCCTCCTCGATCCCGGCAGATTGGAACAACTCCATTGTGCGCGGAGTAAAACCCATAGCGCGGGGATGAATTGCCGTACCCGGATGGCGCTCAATCAGCAACGATGAAACGCCCTGCCTGGACAGGAAAAGGGACGCCGCCAGGCCCACCAGTCCGCCACCGACAATCAACACCGGCGTGATATCATCATAGGTAGAGTCATGTGATGAAGTATTCATTTCTGCTCCTCATATCAGTCTTCAATCAGAAAAAGTCCTCAATCGTCCCACGAGAGAAAAACTGGAAGAGCATCTCCTCTGTCTTCTCTTCGTTTCGCTCGCGTCTTCTGAGAAAAAGTATAGAGGGCAGTCGGGTGACCGGGCATCATGCTAGCGGGTGATTAAAAATGGGTGATTGCGAAGGGTGAAAGAGGTGAAAGCTGCCTGCATTTCCTACTACGCCAGAAGGTAACAGCAGGAAGAAAGAGCAAACAGATTCTCACTGTTTGCTCTTTCTTCCTGCTGTTACCTTCTGGCGTAGGTTCCTACTAATTCAGCACGAGCCAGGATGTGGCCATTCATCTTGGCCAGCACGTCCTCTTTGAGCGCACCTTCCGCTAATCCCAATTCGGTGTCAAGAGCAAACAATTGAAAGACATAGCGATGGTTGCCAGAAGGTGGACAGGGGCCTCGATAGTCAAGTGAGCCAAAATCGTTGACGCCATCGGTCCCTTTGAGGGGAACCTCTTGCGCCGGAATAGACCGGGTTGAAGGCGGCAGGTCGTACATCAGCCAGTGGGTGAAGACTTTCGTGGGAGCATCCGGGTCTTCTACCACCAGAGCCAGGCTCTGTGCCTCAGCAGGAACCTCAGAAATGGTCAGAGGAGGATGATGGTTCACCCCGTCACAGGTATAGGTTGTTGGGATGGGCTGGTTTGGTCCAAATGCTGAACTGGTAAGCTTCATGAAAATTCTCCTTGTTCTGGTGAGCCTGATGAAACGGCTCTTGAATATAGATCGATCTGCCACTACGAGGCAGTGGGCGCTAACCGCCTCGTTCTGCTCGAAAAATACTGCGAGGCATTACCTGTCCTTTTTCCCGGAAACAGGTTGATTTCCCCCGGCTCGCGCCAGTAAATTGTGCACTTCCCGGTCAGATACCTGCGCAAAGTCGTGATACCACCAGCCAACGCCATAAAAGGGCTCGGGCGTGTATGTGCAGATAACCTCATCAGCTTCTGACTGAAACTCTTCGCAAGCCGAGGGCGCGGCAACGGGCACGGCTACCACCAGGCGAGCCGGATGCTGCCTGCGCACCGCACGGGCCGCCGCGCGCATGGAGGCTCCGGTCGCCAGCCCATCGTCAATGAGAATGATGATGCGATCCCGCAGGTCAGGAGGCGGGCGATCATCTCGATAGAGTCGCTCACGCCGCGCTAGCTCCTGCTCTTCCCGCCGGGCAATCTGTTCAATGGTCTGCTCAGAAATGCGCAGGCTCTGCACCACATCGTTGTTGAGTACACGTACATTTCCCGTGGCAATGGCTCCCAGAGCCAGCTCCTCCTGCCCCGGTACGCCAAGCTTGCGTACCAGAAAGAGATCGAGGGGCACGTGCAGAGCGCTGGCAACGGCAAAGGCGACCGGCACTCCACCCCGCGGCAGAGCAAGGATCAGCACATTCGGACGGTTGGCATACGCCTGTACGCAGGTTGCCAACTGCCGGCCCGCGTCAAAGCGATCCTGATATCGTGCAACCATCTGCTTCCCTCCTTTCTCTGCATGTGCAACTCCGCGCACCCTATAACGGCGCTAGCCTGAACACATTACCTCTTTTCACCAACAAAAGTACCCTGCGCCATCACCAGATAGTGGGAAAACCATCTCTGGGCGTCGTGCGCAACCTGTTCCAGCGTCCCAGGCTCTTCAAAGAGATGGGTGGCTCCCGCGATGAGTTCCAGGCGTTTCTCTACTTCAAGCAAAGCAAAGGCCTGTCGATTAAGCTCAATAACCTGCGTATCGAGTGCGCCAACCAGCAGCAATGTCGGTGCCTGAACGCGGGACAGAGCTTCCCCCGCAAGGTCGGGACGGCCACCACGAGAGACAATGGCACTCACGCGCCGAGGAAGGTTTGCCGCCGCCACCAGAGCCGCCGCGGCTCCCGTGCTGGCGCCAAAGTAGCCAATTTGCAGCGAGGCCGTGCGCGGAAACGTACTCAGCCAGCGAGTTGCCCCGGCCACCCTTTCGCTGAGCAACGGAATGGCAAAGCGCAGTTGCGCGTTGAGACGATCCTCCTCTTCTTCCTGTGATGTGAGCAGATCGATAAGCAACGTTGCCAGCCCGGCTCCCTGCAAGACCTGAGCCACGAACTGATTGCGCGGGCTATACCTGCTGCTTCCACTGCCATGCGCGAATAACACCAGCCCGCGCGCGCCCTCAGGAAGCGCCAGCAACCCTTCCAGCGTCACACTGGCGCTGATTGGAATCTGACAGGGCTGTGTTTTTTCTTGAAAACGATTCTTCATCTCTGTTCTCTGTATTCTTAACAACCGCTTCTCTCATCCACCAGAAAACTGGTCATGATCTGCCGCCATGGAATCCTTACCAGCTAAAAACCCTGGCCTACCTCAAGAGAAGATAGGCATAAGCTCCCCTTTCTTGAGGCACGTTGATACAATACGAATCGTGACTCAACGACTGGTGATCAGGTGGCGAGCCCTGGTTGCGAGATCAAACACGTAATGGGTCAAGGCAGATTCATTCTGAAGGCACTGGTCGCTACTATCCTCTCAAACTCTATTCAACGGCTATAAGAAGCTCTCGATCTTGACTTTTTCCTGGCAAATGCGATATGCTCTTTAACAGGAAAACTTGCAAGCATGCAACTATTGCAGGGTGACAATGACTATGAAAAACGAAAACGATTTAATCTCCTGGAGCATCAGCCAGTTGCGGCGCAATATTATCCGGGACTTTGCTCTCAGAGTGGTGCAAAGCTTTGGAGATGTTGACTATTCTTTCCCTCAGATGGTGACGCTGCTCTTTCTGGATGAGGAGGGCGAACAGACGATTAAGGGCATGGCCGAGATGCTGGGCCGTTCGTTTTCGGCTACCAGCCGCCTGCTGGATCAGCTTGTGGTGCGCGGCATGATCCAGCGGCGCGAAGACGAGCGCGACCGGCGGGTAAAACGGGTCGCGATCACTGAGCAAGGTCGCAATTTCATTGAAGCTATCGAACGACGACGCGCGGATGCGCAGATTGCGGTCATGGAATATCTCTCGCCAGAGGAGCGGGCGGAGGTTGTCAGGGGCATGGTCCTCCTGGTTGAGGCTGCGCGAAGGAAGAAGGCAGATCATGAATCTCCAGAAACAGGAACAACAAAGGAGTAAACCTGTGAAGACTATGGATATTGTTATGCCATTTACAGCTATCCAGCGGGATATGCTGGCGCTGGTAGGCGGCAAGGGAGCCAATCTGGGTGAGATGGTCAACGCGGGACTACCGATACCACCAGGTTTCTGTATCACAACCGCGGCCTATAAGCAGGTAGCGGCTGAATCCAGGCTGGAAGAGCTTCTGGATGTTCACGCAGGACAAGCGGGCAACTCCGCGCAACTGGCTAAACTGGCTCAGGCGGCGCGCGCGCGCGTTCTGAGCACTGCTATGCCCGAGCATGTGGCCGCATCCATCACCGAAGCTTACGGCGTTCTGGGCTCTGGAGAACCCATCCCTGTAGCAGTGCGCTCGTCCGCCACAGCCGAAGATCTGCCCTTCGCGAGCTTCGCGGGCCAGCAGGATACCTATCTCAATATCGTCGGGGTCGAGTCCGTGCTGGACGCGGTACAACGCTGCTGGGCCTCGTTGTGGACCGAACGGGCCGTGAGCTACCGAGCAAGTCTGGGTCTCGATCAACGCGGAGTGCAACTCGCGGTCGTGGTACAATTGATGGTCGAAGCGGAGGTGGCAGGGGTATTGTTCACCGCCAACCCGGTCACAGGTCAGCGCCGCCAGGCGGTCATCGATGCCAATCCCGGACTGGGAGAAGCCGTGGTCTCCGGCGCGACCAATCCAGATCACTTTGTAGTCAACACTGCGAGCGGTGAGATCATTGAACGGCGCATCGGTGACAAGCGCCTGATCATTCGAGGAAGCGCGAACGGTGGCACCACGCGGACAGAAAATGGTTCTGGCAGCGCCACGGCCTGTCTCTCTGATACACAGATCCGCGAACTGGCGCAATTGGGAGCGCGCGTCGAAGCCCATTATGCCGCGCCGCAAGATACCGAATGGGTCATTGACGCAGCAGGAAAGCTCTGGCTCACTCAGGCCCGGCCAATCACAACGCTCTATCCACTCCCCGCGAACGCGCCAAACAACGATAACGAGCTGCGCATCTATCTCTCGCTCAACGTCTTTCAGGGTGTATTGCGACCATTCACTCCGATGGGCATAGCAGCCTTCCGGCTGATCGGCTCTACAGTTGCCGGCCTGTTTGATCTGCAAATCTCTGATCCCCTGCGCGGTCCGAGCATTCTGGTCGAGTCTGGCTCTCGCCTCTTCCTTGATGTCACGGCAGCACTGCGCACAAAGCCCGGACGCCGCCTATTAGTGGGAGCAATGGGCCTTGCCGAGGCACGCTCAGGCGTACTCATCCAGCAGCTTCTCAGCGATCCGCGCCTCTCTCTCAAGCCAATGCCACGCTGGCGGGTGCTGCGCGCTTTTGGCTCACTGGCCGCGAAAATGCGCGCGCCATTCTCTATCCTGCGAACTATTTCCAGACCCGCGGGCGCTGTCGAGCGGATGCAACAGGCCAGAACTAATCTGGAAACCCTGAGAGCCACTCTCCCAGAGAACTCGCCTACCAATCCAGTCGAGCGCTTGCACGCGCTGGAGCAGGTCATACCTGACCAGGCCGGCAAGCTCTTCTGCCTCTTTCCGCATATTCTGATCTGCGGACTGGGCAGCCTGGGGCTGGCCAGCAAACTCCTCAAGGGTCTGGCCACGCCTGACGAATTGCAGATCGTGATGCGGGCGTTGCCTCACAACCCGACTATCGAGATGGACCTGGATCTGTGGACGCTTTCCCGCCAGGTAGCGGCTGACAACACCGCGGTTCGAGCGGTTCGAGCAGCAGCGCCCGAACAACTGGCGCAGGAATATCGGGCAGGCACGCTACCCCCGGTGCTTCAACAGGGACTGGCTGAATTTCTGTATCATTACGGGCATCGCGGCGTGGCCGAGATCGATCTGGGACTACCGCGCTGGCGTGAAGACCCGGCGCACATCCTGGGTGTCCTTGCCAATTACCTCCACATTCCATCTGACAAGGCCACAGGCGCTGAAACTCAACAGGAGAATCAGCAGACCCTCCCACCGCACGCCACAACATTGACTGATCCACACATACAATTCAAGCGGGGTGCACAGGAGGCCGAAGCGATGGTTACGGAGTTGATCCAGCGCGCGAAGCATAAAGGGCGAGTACGCGGCATGCTGGTTGGCTTCTTCTTGAAACGCGCGCGAGCTCTGGCTGGTTTACGCGAGATGCCGAAATTCTGCCTGGTCTTGCTACTGGCCTCGATACGCGAAATGCTGCTGTTGCTGGGAGAAGACCTGGCCAGGGCGGGGAGCCTGGAAAACAGTACTGATATCTTCTTCCTCACTCTACAGGAAGTACACGCGGCCCTGGCGGGAGAAAACATGCGTGAACTTGTCCGTGCAAGGCAGGCTGACTATGATCACGAGTTGCAGCGCCGCCATGTGCCACGCGTGCTCCTCTCCAATGGCACCGAACCAACACCAGTGGTTATGGACAGTGGCGATGCGCCAGGCACGCTGCGGGGAACGCCCGCCTCGCCGGGACGCATCACCGGCCTGGCGCGAGTCATCCTTGATCCAAACGGTGCCCATCTAGAGCCCGGCGAAATCCTGATCGCGCCTTCAACCGATCCCGGCTGGACTCCGCTCTTCCTGACCGCCGGCGGCCTGGTCATGGAAATGGGCGGCGCTATCTCCCACGGCGCGGTCGTCGCCCGCGAGTACGGCATTCCGGCAGTAGTAGGCGTGGCGGGAGCCACCGAGCACATCACCAGCGGTCAGCAGATCACTATCGATGGGGCGGCTGGAACCGTCACGCTCAAGGAAATGGCAGGATAGCAGGCTACGAAATGCACACTATCCAATCGGATTTGATATGACTCATGCACACACTCTCCATACAAGGGGCGTCATTTTATGCTGAATACTCGATCACTAGTCCCTCGTTCGCACGCAGGGTTAGCCCGGCGAGGTCCCGCGTTCCCGAGCTATCCATGTGGGTACTTAGCACGATACGTCCCTGACCGGAGAGGTGAAGAGTCTGTGGCTGAAATGAGCAATTCAGAGCTATCAGATAGCTCTGATTTGCGTACTGGCGCAGATAGACAAAGCAAGAGGCGTTATCCTGCTCAACGAACTGATAGGAACCGAGCGTTAACGCGGGAAGGGCGCGTCTAAGTTGCAGCAGAGTGCGGGTAAACGTGAGAAAGGAGCGCGCATCCTCGCGTTCAACGGCAATATTGTAAAGCTGGAAATCGCTCGCGACAGGCAGCCAGGGCGAGGCAGCGGCTGGACTGAAGCCGGCGTTGGGGCTGCTGTCCCATTGCAGAGGGGTACGCGTGTGGTCGCGGCTGTGTTCCGGTTGAATCTTTCCGCGTGGATCTCGAATATATGCCAGAGGCACCGTTCCGTCCTGCATACCTAACTCATCCCCATAGTAGCAGGTTGGCGTTCCACGCAGGGTCAACAGCAGCATGTGCGCCACGCGTGCCTGTTCACGCCCAACGCGCGAAGCAACTCGCGGACGATCATGGTTGCCCAGTACCCAGTTTGGCCAGGCCCCGGCTGGCAAAAGCGCCTCGTAGCGCTCCACCACCTCGCGCAGAGCGGTCGCCTCCCAGGAAGGTAAAGAGAGCAATTGAAAATTAAACGGCAGATGAGCTTCGTCCAGATTCTCGCCATAATAAGAGACCAGGCGCTCTAT
This sequence comes from Ktedonobacteraceae bacterium, assembly GCA_036384215.1. Lineage (GTDB taxonomy): Bacteria > Chloroflexota > Ktedonobacteria > Ktedonobacterales > Ktedonobacteraceae > Paraktedonobacter. Next base: position 14,591 of record DASVMX010000421.1, read on the forward strand.
TGGAAGGTAGATCTCGCCAATAAACACGCGCTCACCATACGCGTCCAGGACCCCGCGCATCTCACGCACAATCTCATGAATGCCTGGCTGATCTTCTACATAGAGACGGACCTGGCGATCTTCTTCCATGTCTCCAGGCTGCCACGCCGGATTCCAGGGATTGTCCCGCCATTGTTCATCTTTCAAAAGCATCCACAGCACATCAACCCGAAAGCCGTCAACACCCCGTTCCAGCCAGAAGCGCAGGACATCGTACATAGCCTGGCGCACCAGAGGATTGCGCCAGTTGAGATCAGGCTGCTTGCGATCAAAGAGATGCAGATAATACTGATCTGTTGCTTCATCGTATTGCCAGGCAGAGCCGCCGAACAGCGCGAGCCAGTTATTCGGCGGACCGCCATCGGGAGCCGGATCGCGCCAGATATACCAGTCGCGTTTGTCGTTATCACGGCTGGCGCGCGATTGCAGAAACCAGGGATGTTCATCCGAGGTATGATTGGGCACAAAGTCCAGTACGAGCTTTAATCCCCGCTGATGGGCCTGCTCAATGAGTTGATCGAGATCCTGGAGCGTGCCGAAAAGCGGATCGACATCGAGGTAGTTGGCAATATCATAACCAAAATCCGCCATAGGCGAGGGAAAGATCGGCGAAAGCCAGAGAATATCTACTCCTAACCAGGTAAAGTAATCAAGTTTCTCATTAATCCCAGGTACATCGCCAACCCCGTCTCCGTTCCCATCGAAAAAACTTCTGGGGTAGATCTGATAGATCACCCCTGTTTGCCACCAGCGTGACTGCATAGACTTTTCTCCATGTAAGCTTGTAAAAAAACTAGCCCTTCACAGCGCCAGCGGTCAGGCCTGCCACGATCCGGCGTTGCAGCAAAAGGACAAGAATGACCAGTGGGATGGTCACGACAATCGAAGCTGCCGCCAGCTGGCCATAGGCAATCACATGTTCTGAGTTAAAGCGCGTGATGCCCACGGTCACTGGCTGCGCCTGCTCATCGCTGGTCAGCGTAAGACCAAAAAGAAAATCATTCCACACCGCGATAAAAGAGAGAATCGCCACCGAGAAGACTCCGGGAGCCGCCAGGGGAATGAGAATGCTCCTGAGGAAACGCAGGCGTGACGCGCCATCAATGCGCGCGGCCTCCTCCAGATCACCGGGCATCTCCCGAAAGAATGAGTTGAGAAACCAGATGGTCAGAGGTAAGGTCAGCAGTAGATCGGGAATAATCAGCGCGCCGTAGGTATTGTAGAGATAGAGCGGCCCGGTAAAGAGCACAAAGAGCGGCCCGACCATGGCAATAAAAGGAAACATATTGATCGAGAGCACCAGGCTAAGCACCGCGGGGCGCCCGGCAAAGCGCAGGCGGGCCGTGGCGTAGGCACAGAGAATCCCGACCAGCAACGAGAGCAGCGTCGTAGTACTAGCAATCAGCGCGCTATTACGCAGGGTCGGCAAGAAAAATGGCGACTGGAACACCTGGAAATAATTGCTCAGGTCCGGCGCGTGTGGAAAGAGCGTTGGCGGAGATGTGAACATCTCCAACGGCCCCTTGAGCGAGGTGATCAGGGTCCAATAGAGAGGTGCAAGCGAAAAGAAGACCACCAGCACGACCGCCAATGAGCGCCCCAGTGCGTCCCAGAGGCGGGCAACATCTCTCTTCTGCTTTGCTCGCTGAGCATATGAGACCCTATCTTGTTGAGCCAGCATAGAATTATCTCCCTCCTTCAGCGAAGATTACGCGCGTTTGATGGTCTCGCGCATCATCGAGACAAGCACCAGGCTAATCACCACACCTATCAGAAAGACCAGCACCGCCGTCGCCACGCCAGGGGCGAAATCGCCAGGCGTGCCGGCAAACATCTTGAGATTGGCATAGGAGGCCAACGAGGGCACAGACTGCCCACCAAACACATAGAACAGGTCAAAAACCCGGATAGCGTCAAGGGTCCGAAAAAGCAGAACTACCAGCAACTGACTTTTCAGCATCGGCAAGGTAATACGCCAGAGCTGCTGCCAGCGATTAGCCCCATCAATACTGGCCGCTTCATAGAGCGACGAGGGAATAACCTGTAACCCGGCCAGCAACAGGAGCGCGGCAAAGGGCGTAGTCTTCCAGATGTCAGTAATCAGCGAGGCCAGCAGCACTCCCTGGCTGCTCCCCAGCATTGTGGCGCCTGGTGCCAGCAGATGCATCCGTTGCAAAAGCGTGGTGATGATCCCGACCTGGTCGTTATACATCAACAACCACATTTGAGCTGAAACAACGGTTGGAAAAGCCCAGGGCACCAGAATAGCTGCGCGCACGGCCCCACGACCAGCAAATGCTCTGTTCATGAGCAACGCCACGCCAAAACCCAGCAGCATCTCCAGGCAGACGCTGATGACGGTAAAGATCAGCGTCGTCCGCAACGCCTCCTGAAACACTGGATCGCTCAGCACCTGGAAGTAGTTCGCGAGCCCAACTATATTTGGATGAAAAACCAGCGGGTTATCCAGGATGCTTACCCAGAACGAATCAAGCATGGGATAGATACCTACCGCCAGAATCACCAGCAGCGTCGGCAAAACCAGGAAATAGGGCAACAAGCGGCCACTCACCCGCCCACGTCGCGGAGCAAACGCGGCTTGCTCCATATTTTCAGGGGCAGTCTGTTCAGTTCGTATCGCCATAGTTCCTCCACGGATAACATCCCACCACATTGGAGAACTATCACCGAGAAATTTGGATAGTCCTCCAACGCAGCGGAATACACCAGAATTATCCTACGATAGCCTTGAGGTCACTTTCGAGCGACTTCAGCGCATTGGCAACGCTGGCCTGCTTGGTCAGTGCTTGATAGACATTGCGCTGGATTGCATTGGACACATCGCTATACTTCGGTGAAACCGGGCGCGGCAAGGCGTTTTTGAGAATCGGCCCCAATTTCTGGAACAACGGCTGCTTCGCCAGCACGTCGCTGTCAGTATAGATGCTTTGCAGCGACCCTGTCAGCGAGGCATTGATGGCCAGCTTTTTCTGCGCATCTTCTTGCAGCATAAAGTGGATAAACTCCCAGGCTGCATCAGGATTTTTGGAGAAAGCGTTAATGGCCAGGTTCCATCCACCTATGGCTGAATGGCCAACCGTGCCGCTTCCGCCATAGGGCAGTGAGGAGATGTCGAATTTGCCAGCTACTTTGGACTGTTTGGGATCGTTGCTCAGCGCGTAGGCGTAAGGCCAGTTACGCATAAAGGCCGCGTCCCCATTCTGCCAGGTCGAGCGCGCTGGCTCTTCCTGGTAGGTCGTCACCGCCTGAGGCGAGATCGTGCCCACCCAGCTCACCATCTGGCTCAGGGCCTGGTTGGCCTCGGGACTATTGACCGTCACCTTCGTCGCGTCGTTAGCATCCAGGATCGACCCATTATACCCGTAGAGCACCTCGACAAAATCGCAGACCAGTCCTTCGTACTGAGAGCCCTGCCAGACATAGCCGTATTTTGTCTTTGATGGCGCGACCGCTTTAGCCGCGTGCACCAGATCATCCCAGGTCGCCGGAGGAGTGGTGATGAGATCGGTGCGATGATACATCACCCCCAGATCAGTGCGCAAAGGAGCTGCCCAGAGTTTACCCTGGTAGGTGCAGCCCTGAATAGGACCAGGCAGGTAGTTGCTCCGCTCAGAAGAAGGCCACTGGCTCTCCGTGATCGGCGCCGTCCACTGGCTGGAGGCAAATTGCGCGGGATAGACAATATCCATCGACATAATATCCACGCTGCCACTGCGCGCGCGCAGCATATTGGTATAGCGCGTCAGCATATCATTGGTGCTGGCCGGCCCCTGCTGCCAGGTAACATGAATGCCTTTCTGCTTGCCAATCGTGTTATTGAATTCCGTGGCGAGCGCGCCGTAGGTACCAGTGGCATCCTGCTCGCTCAACCAGACCAGATTCGCCGTTGAACCAGTGCTTCCGCCGCTTCCGCTGCCTCCACAAGCCTCAAGCAGCGACAGAGCGGCGCCGCCTGCCAGGCCGATAGCGCCCGCGCGCTCTAGAAAAGCGCGCCGGGTCAGGCGCCCGCTGCGCATCTTTTGAATAATCTCATCCATTTCTGTCCGCTGGTTGGAAAACATGAGGGATCTCCTTTTCAAAATATCGCGAACTCGCATTCGCCCTCCATTGGGCTTCAAGCTTTATAGCAACTCCAGCTCTATGGATTGTTGAAATCACCGTACCGGACAAAAGAGCCGGGCGCTGTGGGACGGGCCCAATCGCAAGCGCTATTCAAATCCCATATCCATATGCTGGCCGTGGCTATCGATACAATGCCAATCATAGGCAGCCGTGCCGCCCAGGCTGGCACCTCCAAAATTGCCAATAGCCTGGCATCAGCCAGAGAGGTTCAGACAGGGTTTGTGAATGATTGCTTTCCTCTTAGCCTCGGCCCGCTGCGCGGGCCTTTGGCGTGGTGGTGTTGCGCGTTTGGCGGG
>DASVMX010000422.1:0-6682 GCA_036384215.1 Ktedonobacteraceae bacterium
TAACCTGTATAGGAAAGCTGAATGCAGCCCGGAGACGCGCGTCTCCGGGCTGCATTCAGCTTTCCTATACAAGAAAACAAGCAAGCGGTGTTATGGAAGACTATGACTATCTGGCTATATTTTTGTAGAATATTTGCGCGCAGAATAGGTTTTCGTGTACAAATGTACATACACACGCAGATTTTCTTGAACAGATGGGTTAGCTGGAATGGATTGATAGGGGGGCAGTAGCTATGCACCAGTGTTTATCTTGCAATCAACCATGTAGTTCTTTCTCCGCGTTTTGTGACGCCTGCCGTGCCTCCCTCCTGGCGCGGCGCGATCAGGTTGTCGTGGAGGAGCAGTTGGATATGGTCAGAGTTGGAGGGAGAGGTGAGGATGAGGGCCGATACGCGGAGGAGTGGGAGAAGGGAGAAGGGATGGCCAGCCTGGCTGCATTTCCTCAACCAGAGGCGCCCCCCGTTGGCGCGCACTCGGCTCCGCTCTACGCGGAACCGCCCGCGTCTGTGCCCGCGGAGGAGAATGGGGCCTGGTCCTTTGAAGCAACAGGTATCTATTCCATGGAAACAGCGAGTGAGCTGGTTGGAGCTGGAGATGAGGAGGCGGTGGAGGTAAGAGGCGCGGGTACAGCGCAATCCACACATGTGCTCGCGGTTCCGCCGCGTCCGTGGCAGCGCACCTGGCAGCGTATGCCGAAAAATATCAGGCGAGCGCTGCTGGTCTTTTGTATTGTGGGTACGGTGGCTCTGCTGACGGACGCAATCTTGCTGGCGCTGAGCTTCACCCATCATCGTACCATGGCTAATGCGCCAATCTCGCCATCCTGGGATAGTCAGGTGGTGGGTTCGCCTGTTCCAGGGGCGACGCTCGCCCCCACCATGACTATGCCGCTCAGTACCCTGGTGCTCTCCGTCCAGCGCCTGACTTTCAGCGGTACTGTGGGTCAGGCCAACCCCGCGCCACAGACCATTACGCTGTCTGGTCTGCCCACAGGGGCCACGTGGCGGATCGAGCCGGCGAACGGCGCGCCCGCGTGGCTGCATCTCTCCGCCTGGCAAGGCAAGGGCACGGTGAACTCTACTGTGCCATTGATCGTCAGCGCTCGTCCAGGCGCGCTTGCCTCCGGCTTCTATACCACCAATTTGCAGGTTCGCGCTTTTGACGCGCAGAGCAATCCGCTCGCCGGGAGCCCGGAGACCCTCGCAGTGGTTTTGAACCTGCATTCGCCGTGTACACTCGACATAACTCCCGCGAAACTCTCGTTTGGGTCCGTGCTTGGCTCGGTGCCAGCCTCGCAGACGCTTACGCTGAGTGCCAGTTCCGCCTGTGCATTGCCGCTTTCATGGCAGGTTAGTTCCGATGTTTCCTGGCTGACTTTTTCCCAGACGGCAGGCACGCTTTCTGGCTCAGGTGGCTCGATTGTTGTCCAGGCCATTACCTCCGGGAAGCTGATCGGTTCGTATCTTGCCCATATCACGTTACGCGGCACCGATGGCTCTGGCCTGGGGTTTGTGACTACGCCCGCGACAGTTAGCGTGACTTTGACGGTGATTGCATAATCGATGTGACCGCCAGTTCGTAATCCGTAAGCAGGGTGACCAACTCATTGAGCAGACTGGCGGTATTCTTAATCTGAGCCACGACTTCCTGGCGTTTCGCAAAGGTCTCTCCCAGGCACTCTTGCAGAAAGATCAGGAAGGCCGTGGCATCGTGGGCGCTCTCGCGCAACGAGCCCTGGCGCTGCTGAAATTGATGCTGTTTGTTGTAGACATACATAAGCGGTGTGATATCGCGAACTACTTGCTGCGCGACCTCGCGCGGAGACTCCTGGGGCAGGACCATGGCCTCGGTGTCAATATCCAGGCTCTGGCCCTCAATTGCTTTTGAAAACAGGGCCGCGAACTCGCGAAACATACAATACAGCGCCGTGACGAAACCGCGTATTCTGATCAGCAGGTCGCTGGCAGTCAGATCGTTGGCCAGCAGATTATTGGCCAGCAGGTCGCGCATCGTGTTGTCATGGCGTGTCTCTACCACTTCTTGCAACTGATCCAGCACGCCCATCACTGCCCGATAACGCGTTTCCAGGGCCGCGATGCCTTTGCCGGGTTCATTGCTGAGATAGATACGATAGAGCCGATGCAAATGGTGGATTGAAAGCTCGTACTCTTCTTTCTGCCTTGCAGGCAACGCACCTGGCAGCTCATCTTCTTCATACACCGTCTCATCCCCGATCAACAGATCAGCCAGCTTCTCCGGTGAGAGTGCCGAGCTGGACTCGATGCTCGCGTTGACCTCCATACGCTTATTGAGAAAAGCCAGGGTGGCTTCGATCTCCTGGAGAATCTCCTCTTTTTGCGCGGTACCCAGATTTGAGTTATACCTGATGAGCGTGCGGCAGGTGATAGTGGTGGCTATGGCCTGTTGAAAAGCTTGTGTGTGGTTAAATGCATCTTCTTGCATGTAATTACCCCCTTCTTTCCATCGCTACATGGAAATACTATAGCACATTCCCTGCCGTTCTTTCTAGCCCTATCACCAGAATGGGCAGTGTTTATGCGTTCTCCGAACTCGCCGCCTGCGGCGGCTCGCTCAAAAAAAAAGAGGTTGTTACGAGGACCCCTCGTGCTTCGGCAGAGGACTGGCCGTCCCCTGCACCCCTGCTTTTGACGAGAACTCATATCGGGCAAGAAGGTGAGAGAAAGTGGCTCTCTCCAAAAAGTCTATACCTGTAAGGCGTGGGGGTCCCCGCCATTCCCTTTTCTTCCTGCGCCGCCGCAGGCGGCGCACCTTTCGGATGGAGTTTGACGAAGTACTGGCTTCCAGGTGTTTTCAGGCGACGGAAATAGTTTGCCGGGCGTGCTCGTGTAAGAAGCGGGCCAGGCGGAAACGCCCGGTGGAGATTTCCGGTGGGGTGTCGCTGACCAGGCTGCCAAGTAGATGACCCAGGAGTGGACCAAACTTAAAGCCGTGACCGCTCAAGCCAGTGGCAAAAACGATACGCGTGTCGTCGGGCAGGTAATCGAGAATAAAGTCCTCGTCAGGCGAGACATCGTACATGCAGGTTTCGATGTGTGCCAGCTTTGCCTCACGCAAGACCGGGAGCAGGCTGTAAAGCTCATGCACAATACGCTCTACCACTTTTCTCTCGATGTGAACCGCGGCGTCCGGGTCCACAGGAAGACCAAACTGGTGCGAAGTCGCTTTCAGCCATCCATGGCTGCCTTTGTGAATGGGAAAACCGTAGAGGTCGCGTTCCATGAACGCTGGAAAAACGCCTGTTCCAAAGGTCGAGGTGGGTAGTCCGGCGAAATACAGAATGTACTGGCGCGTGACTGTTACCGGAATGCGCAGCGAACCCAGCAAGTTATGTACCCACGGCCCCGCAGCAACCACCACCCGATCCGCGTTGATCTCCTCGCCACTCTGCAATCTCAGGCGGATCGGCCTGTGCGGATTGTCATGCAGAATCTGCGTGACGCGGCTGGACTCGATGATCTTGCCTCCCAGATTCAACACAGCGCGTTTCAAAGCATACAAACAGTCCGAGGCGTGCAGGATACCCCCCGCCGGGTTATAGACCAGCGTTTCGTAATTACGCGTGTCGAACTGTGGAAAACGCTGCTGGCAACTTTGCTGCGAGAGACGCTCGCTGGCCAGCCCCAGGCTGCTGGTAATCTCTTGCTCGCGCAGTGTCTCATCTCCTGTTTTACCAAGCGTCAGCAGTCCGGTCTGTGTATATAACGTGCGCTGTGTTCTCTGTTCCAGTTCGTGCCAGCGCTCCAGGCTGAGCTTGACCATACGCGAATAGAAGACATCGGCTCCATATTCAAAACGTAATAAGCGCGAAATGCTTGAAGACGTTGATCTAATGTGATTAACAGCTATCTGTTCTAAAACGTGTACATTGGACACGCCCGCGTTTAATAAAGCATACGCTGTAGACAGACCTACGATTCCTGCTCCGATGATGAGGATATGCGATTGATAGGCCATAAAATTTCTCCCATAAACTAGACTGACATTGCCAACTATACCAGGAAAATGCACATATTGTCAAATTAGACCGTAATTTTACATTAAAATACATTATACTCTAAAAATGTTTTGACTCGACTCTATTTTGTAACGACGATGTCGATACTTTTGTACATATGCAATGGATGGATTCACAAGCCCTGCCAGTGATGTTATCGGCTGGAGCAGCCTTCTCTAAAAGGGCTTTCGGCCTTTCAACTTCTCTGCCGGGAGCGCTTTTGTCGCGGTGTGTTCATCATTTGGGCTATGCGCGAGAGAATTCGCCCTACAAGAGTGTAGTCAACCACTCATACATGTTTGAGTAACAGCTTTTCTTTTTCGCAGCCCGGCGGAGGCAACCTCGATTTGAAAACCTTGCCCTGTATGGTAAAGTAGGGGAAGTATAGAGAAGCGAGAGCTTCTATTCTGCGTTGTGCCAGGAAGAGGATGGAACCCGCGGGTACGCGGTGTTTTCTGGGCCAGCGGCGCTTGCTGGCGCAAACAAATGGGACTTGCTTGTGCGCGGACCCTGCGTCTGTTTGTTTAGCGCGAAAGGACGAAAATGTGTACAGGTTTAAAGGCTTTGATAGCGCTCGTTGTGGCGATAGCATGAACTCGTTGGAGCAACTGGTCAATGTCTGGATGGAAGAGGAGCACCCTCGCATTCGCCATATGTGCCAGAATGTGCGTGGCGAACATATCCTGCTCAGTTTTGTCTACGAAGAGACGCGAGAGTTGGAGCAGCGCGTGGTCGCGCATACACAAACAGCTCTACCCAGGTATTTCGAGGAAGATTTTGTCGATGATCGGCCCACGGGCGGGCGTATCCCCGCTACGCCTCCACCCATGCATTAGGAGACTCGCGTGTCCCGCCCCAATGGTTGGGCTGGAGGCGTGGAACGCGCCTCCAGCCCAACCATTTTCCTACGGGAAAGAGTATTCTTGAAGAGTTACGAGAGAGATAGAAAACAAGTATGAGCACACCTTATCTGATCTATTGTACGCCCGAAGGCGAGATCCGCGAGGAGCCGCGCTGGCAGGCTCTGGCCTTTGATGGTCGTCCGTTGGAGGCCGCTGACCTGATTCCCTTGCCCGATGGGGTGACGCTCTCAATGATGCCTGATCGCCTGGCGGTTGGCCTGGATCGAGCCGGCCAGCGCAAAATTCTGCCACAGGCGCGCGGCTGGGCTGCTGCCGCGCTTTTGCCGATTGGCTATACGCGCACGCATCTGCCAGCTTACGAAAAAGTTCCTGATACGGAGCCGCTGCCTTTCTTTGGTTATAGCGCTGTGGCCGGACTGCGCGGTCGGCTCTACGTGGCCGCGCTGCGGACCGATGATCCCCGCAAATGGCATCCCCGCGCTTTCGACGCCCGGACCCTGCGCAAGCTGGTGCGTGAAAAGACCGCTGCCTATCCCAATAACCGCGTGATTGCCCAGCACGCTCACTGCGCTCTTGACTACTCCTGTCCCACTGCCAGCAATCTCTTTTTTGGCCGCTGGGAAATGGCCATTGCCGTCTCTCCTGGCTGTAATGCGCGCTGCGTGGGCTGCATCTCCAAGCAGGAAGAAGAAGAACTGGTTTCGCCGCAGGATCGCCTGACCTTTATTCCCAACGTCGAGGAAATCGTCGAGGTGGCCGTGCCTCACCTGGAGGGCGCGGAAGAGGCCATTGTGAGCTTTGGCCAGGGCTGCGAAGGCGAGCCGCTTTTACAATACCGTCGCATCGAACAGGCCATCCGGGGTATGCGCGCGCGCACTGCTCAGGGCGTGATTAACATCAACACCAACGCCAGCCGCCCGCGCTGGCTCCAGAAACTCTATGATGCTGGCCTGGATACTGTACGTGTGAGCACGATCTCCGGCCATCCCGAGACGTATAACGCTTACTATCGTCCATTGGGCTACACTTTTGAGCATGTCAAAGAATCGCTGAGGCGCGCCAGCGAGGCCAATGTCTATAGCTCAATCAATCTGCTCTCTTTTCCCGGTATGATCGACCGTGAACGCGAGGTCGAAGCTTTGCTGGCCCTGGCCCGCGAGACCGGCCTGCGCCTGATCCAGTTGCGCAACCTGAATATCGATCCCGAAGTTCTCCTGCCCCGCATGCCCGTGCTGGATTCCATGGGCCGCGCCCTCGGCATGACCAGGCTGATCGAGATTCTGCGCAGCGAACTGCCCGCTGTCGAAATCGGCAACTTCACCCGCCCCATCAGGCGTGCCGATAATGCCGTGGCGAGATAAGGCCTCTTCACGCTGATTGAAAGCACCCATAAATGAGACATTCCTGATTTATGGATTCGACCCTCTCTGGCATTTCTGCTGTTTTCATGCACACAAGCGGGCCCCTTTTTCTATCATCCCATGGCTTACGTATACGCCTGTGGAACACGCCTCCTAGGCGCGGAAGTAAGCCTCCCATGCGGGAGTGCAGAGGGCGGCTGCCTGTTTCATCCCCCGGATGCGGCTGCCCTTTGCCGGGGTGTGGGGGTGTCCCCCATAGGCGTCAACTTAAGGCACCTGAACAATCGAAAAAAGAAACGAGATCAGATGCTCCGTCTAGGAGCGAGAGAAAGCGCACGCGGCGTTGGTGCTCTCGGCGGGGCCGTTGCCGCTTGTCGGAAAGCAAGCGACGAAGCTCAGGGGCGAGAGCACGAAGCTGAGCG
>DASVMX010000423.1:0-4678 GCA_036384215.1 Ktedonobacteraceae bacterium
TAAGCTCTCGATGAAAACAGGGGAAACGGATGAGAAAGCCTACTCCACGCTTGCCCATCCGTTTCCCCTGTTTTCATCGAGAGCTTATTATGTTATTATCCATATGTTTCAATAAAAGCACTCTATAACGCAATCATTCAATAAGGAAGTGCGAGGTCTTTTATGGAGGACACCAGTAAACAGGAGGTGCTCGGTCGTTATCGGCTGGTGCGCAGGATTGGCCAGGGTGGGATGGGCGAGGTCTGGCTTGCTGAAGATCCCCATCTACAGCGCCAGGTGGCCTTGAAAGTTTTGCCTGTGCGCAAGCGCGATGACGCGGAATTTTTGGAACGCTTCGAGCGCGAGGCGCGCGCGGCTGCTGCTCTGCACCATCCGCATATTCTTCCGGTGCACGATTATGGCCAGCAGCAGATGCCCGGTGACCAGGCGATTACCTACCTGGTGATGTCCTATGTCTCTGGCGGCTCGGTGGAAGATCGCTTGAAGGCGTTTTCCAATGGTCATGGGATGTTGACGCAGGATGTGGCGCTAAGCTATCTGTTTCAGGTCGCGGAAGCCATCGATTACGCGCACCAGCACCAGATTGTGCACCGCGATATTAAGCCGGGGAATATGCTGCTGCGCGACGATAACTGGTTGCTGCTGACCGATTTCGGGATTGCGCGTATCTTGACTGACGCGGATGCCTTTGCGACCGGCGCGTACCTGGGAACGCCGACGTATATGGCTCCAGAGCAGGCGCAGGGACATGCTGTGCCGGCCAGCGATATTTATAGCCTGGCGGTGGTGGCCTACCAGTTATTTACCGGGCGCGTGCCCTTTCAGGCCGATAACCCTTTTGCCCTCTCTTTTCAACATGCATTTACGCCGCCGACCTCGCCGCGCACGTATAATCCCGCGCTCGCGCCAGAATTTGAGCAGGCGCTCCTGCGCGGACTGGCGAAAGATCCGGCGCAGCGCCCGCGCACGGCGACCGCGTATGTGACCAGCCTGGACCAGGCTTTGCGCTCGTTTCCTTCGCACCTGCCGCAGCCCGTGCAGTCGCTGGATACATCGGTGACACCCCTGCCTCGGGTTGATCTGAAGCGGCGCCGTATCTTGCAGGCAGCCGGGATTGGCGCGGGCGTGCTCTTGCTCGGCGGGGGCGCGGCGACCTACCTGGTGACAAACGCGCTGGCGCGTCGCGCGCCGGTTGCCGGCAAGCTTACAGCCACCGCGATTCGTCCCACGGTGGACGCAAACGCGCCGCTGGCCATCAACGCAGCCTTTACGGCTCCCGCCAATACAATGGCCTGGTCGCCAGCGAGCAATCTTCTGGCCGTATCCAGCCGGGACGCGCAGGTGGTGGTCTGGGATCTCACTGCCGCCAGTCAATCCTCGCCACCGAAGCTGCTTGGCCGTATCAGCACTGGTTTTACCAATCTGAGCGCAGTGGCAGCCTGGTCGCTTGATGGGAAACAGGTGGTTGTGGCGAATGCTGGCATTAATACCGCTACATCTTTGTACAAGGCGCTGTTGTATAAGCCTGATCTCTCATCGGCAGTACCGGGTGTCTCCTTTGAAAATAAGAACCCGATGGATGGTTTGTGCTGGACTTCTAAGAATGATTTGCTGTTCCTGGAAGATCTCTTTAATTCCCATTACCAGCTCACGCGCTGGAATGCAGGTCAGCCACAACAGAAACCGCTTTCGATGCAAATTCCCTTCGGTCCGCCAACCTTTCTTACGCTGGCGGGCAATCTGGCGGCTGTTTCTCCCGATGGTTCTACCCTGGTAGCCTGTACTGGGAAGGGTGCGTTGGTTGGGCGCCTGAATACCAGTGGCAAGGGTGCTCTCTGGCAGCAGATTGGCTCTCAGCTCACGTTGGGCATTAATGGCGTGAGCGGGGCTGGCTGGTCACCAGATGGACACTATCTGGCCGCGGTGGCTGCGAGTGGAACAGATAATGCTGTGCTGGGTCTCTGGGACGCAAGCAAGCAGTATCAACCAGTTCAGCCGGGCCTGGCGGCATCGAGTGTGCCCACGCCGGTTACGGCTCTGGCCTGGGCGCCTGCTCCCACGTCCAAACCCATCCTGGCGCTGGGTGGAGGCAATGGACAGGTCTATCTGTGGAACGCGGGCAGCAGCCCGGAGCCGTTCCGCGTGTTATCCCCTGGCATTCAAGGTACGGTTACCTCCCTGGCCTGGTCCGCTGATGGCCACTGGCTGGCAGCCGGCTACGATAATGCTTCGACAACTATCTTGCTCTGGAGGCTTTGAGTTTATGATGGAACAATTGCCTTTACGCAATGATTGGCAAGGAAAACGTATTGGGCGCTACCAACTGGAAAAACTGTTGGGGCGCGGAGGAGCGAGCGAGGTCTGGCTGGCAACTGATACGCAGTTGCGCCGCCAGGTCGCGATCAAAATTTTGCCTCCGGCGCTGAACGATCAGACGTACCTGCGCGATTTTATTTATGAGGCTCGTGCCGCCGCTTCATTGGAACATCCCCATATTCTTGGTATCCATGATTTTGGCGAGGAGGAGATCGAGCCAGGCGAGGTCGTGCCGTACCTGGTGATTCCCTACGTGGCAGGCGGTACGCTCGCGACGCATATGAAGGAGACAACGGGACCACTGCCGTTGCAGGAGATTTTGCGCTATCTGCGTCAGGCCGCGCTGGCGATTGATTACGCGCACAGCAGGCGTATCCTGCACCGCGATATCAAGCCTGCGAATATGCTGCTGCGCGACGACTGGCTGCTGTTGACCGACTTCGGCCTGGCCAAAGTACTGGGGGGGACGGCGTTGCGCAGCCAGACCTACGCTGGTTCGGGGACGCCTGAATATATGGCGCCAGAGCAGATTATGGGCCAGGCGCAGCCCGCCAGCGATCGCTATAGCCTGGCGGTGGTGGCCTATCAATTGTTTACTGGCAGTACGCCCTTTCGCGGCACCACGCCGACTGAGACGATTACAAAGCAGATGCAGGCGCCCCTGCCGCCGCCGCGCTCGCTGAATCCGCGCATTCCTGTCAGTGTGGAAAATCTGCTGACCATCGCGCTTTCGCGCAACCCGGACCTGCGCCCGCCTTCCTGCCTGGCCCTGGTAGACGCGCTACAGAAGGCCTGGATGGCGGGCACGCAGACCGAGCAAAACCCGGACGCGACGCTGCTCGCGCCCTGGAGCAAGCGCTGGCAGGAGATGGGCCTGTCCCCGGATACGCCTGCTGTGCCTGTGGGGCCATCTGCCAACTCTTCGCGGCCCGCGCCCGCGGGGACGACAACTGTTCTGCCGCCAGCAGCTCGCAGTGCAAGCACTCTGCCTGATGCCAACCAGACCAGCGGGCCTGCTCTGCCGCCAGATCCATTTAGAACTAATTCAAGCGAAAGTACCGCCATTTCTCACGCGTCGAGGAACAGTGTGCCGACCGCGCCTATTTACCAGCCGGGAAAACTGGAGCGCAAAGTGGGGCGTCGTCCCATACTGATCGGCGGGATCGCGGTAGCCGCGCTGGTCGTTGGCGGTGGCGTGGGAGCGCTGGAATATATGCGCTCGCGCAGCGCTCCCGCTCAGCAGGGGCAGGCGGCTACCCCCACGCCCGTTCCGGGTCCGCGCAGCCTGATTCCTGGTGAGCCTGCTTTGCAACTGACAGGCCACACAAAAGATGTCTGGACTGCGAGCTGGCACCCCAATGGGCGCACGCTTCTGACCGCCTCGGCGGATGGTTTTATTATGCTCTGGGATATCGCCAGCGCTTTGCAGAACAACATTCCCGGTACCGCGCTCTCAGCCCCTGGTCAGAAATTCAGCGTCGCGGGCATCAAATTCCAGAACCTGACTGATACCGTGTGCTGGTCGAGAGATGGCAAGAAAATCATCGTGGGCAGCACTTTCAATGATAAAGCCTACATCCTGGACGCCGCAAATCCTTCCGCCACGCCAGATATCTATCGAGACGTGGACCTGGACGTGATAGGAAATCCCCCGATTTACAATAGTGTCGCGGCTGGTCCAAGCAATGACACCTTCACCATTATAAACTCGGCGATTGTTGGAACGCAGGCCCAGCTCTGGCGGTTTGGACAGAAAGATATCCCCGTGGTCAACTATGATGTCGCGGAACAGCTTGATACCCTGCTCTGGTCGCCCGATGGCAGTATGCTGGCGGCAACGACCGGAGTGCTGGCCAAACAGAACGGCTTTTATCTCTGGCAAAGAAACGCTCCCAGGACGCCGCGTTTCTTTGCCAGTCCTCCACGGGACAAGGTGCTTGCTTTCGCGGTAATTGCCGATACTATCGCGTGGTCGCCGGTACATCCCCATCTTGTACTGGTCTCAAACGTCGACCAGGCACTGATCTGGGATGTGCGCAAAGATCAGCCCCAGTACGTACTGAGCGCGCAGGCCGACCAGACCATTCCTGAGATAAGCAGATTGAGCTGGTCGCCCAACGGGCGCTATATCGCGGCCTCGTATGACCCGACCGGTGATAACACCAATCTTTCGCTGAGCCCGCGGATCTTCATCTGGGATGTCCAGGCCATGCTCAAACAGGCGCCATCGACCACGCCCCAGCAGCCTGTGCTCACTTTCAGTTCGCCCACCGGCAGCCCTGCGCACACTCAGGGCATCACTGACCTCAACTGGTCACCTGACGGTCGCTACCTGGCCACCGCCTCATTCGACAAAACAGTC
>DASVMX010000424.1:0-3501 GCA_036384215.1 Ktedonobacteraceae bacterium
AGGAGCCCGCCTCCCTTTTCTCTCTGGCCCACTCGTGCTTTTGTGACGTTCGACCTTTCATAACGATTTAAACTTATGTCGGCAGGGTGCAAGGGCGGTGAGAATCGGTAAAACTGTTTCTTTGCCAACTTCGTTAAAAAAAGAAAAGCATATTCTTACATGCGTTATATACTTGAGGATGATCTATGCGGTTGAAAAGATTTTTCTGGCACAGTTGCCTGCTCGGTGCCCTCTTCTTGCTTCCCCTTCTAACAGGATGCGAGATACTGCCCAGGGTTACTCTGGGACTGGATACGCCATCACCATCGCCGACCTCCAACACCTGGTCACCTGTCGCACCAGGCGTTGAGGTGCGCAGCGAGACGTGGAAAAGCCCCAGCACCTCTGGCGTCAGTGATACGGTCAGCATCGCGCGCTTTAATCTCCACAATGTCAAACTCAGCGTCGACTATCAACCAGATCAGCCACTCTCAATGCAACAGTGGATGCAACAAGAACACGCCCTTGCGCTCATCAATGGCGGCTACTTCGATGGTCAGGACCACGCCACGGGAATGGTCATCTCCAATGGGCAGGCTTCTGGCACTTCCTACGGCGGCTTCGGCGGCATGCTCGATGTGACTGCCAGCGGCAAAGTGCAACTGCGCTCTCTGCGCGACCACCCCTACGACCCATCCGAGAATCTGACGGACGCGACTCAGTGCACTCCCATGCTGCTGATCAACGGCAAACGTACCGAGTTCAACGCCGATAAAAAGGCCTCCCCGCGCAGCGTGGTCGCCCTCGACAGGCAGGGCCGCCTGCTCTTTATCGCCAGCCCTGGACTGTCCTTCTCGCTCGACGACATGGCCACCCTCCTGCAACAATCCGACCTCAATCTGCTCACCGCCCTCAACCTCGACGGCGGTTCCTCCACTGGCCTCTATGTCAACGGTAGCCAGAACAGCAACCAGAATATTGCCATCGATTCTTATGTCAATTTGCCTATTGTAATTGTCGTGAAAGCAAAATAACAGAATCAGGTTCCAGGACATAACGCAAGAGCAAAACGAGTATCGGCGGACAATTCCTAATTTTCCGCCGATACTCGTTTTGCTCTTGCGTTATGTCCTGGAACCTGATTCTGTTATGCCTTTATTTACTTCGGCGCGAATAACCTCAACAACCTCTTCCAACGAAATGATGCGACCGCTGCTGTCGGCGCGCGATTTGAGCTCAACACCTCTGTTTTTGAGGGAGCGTTTGCTGACAACGGCGCGCAACGGCAGGCCGAGCAGGTCGGCGTCGTTGAATTTGACTCCGGCTGACTCAAGACGATCATCATAGAGAACCTCTATACCTGCGGCGTTCAGGCTGGCGTAAAGTTGTTCAGCAATCTGGCGGTTCTCGGCTTTGTCGAGATCAAGGCCAAGCAGGTTGACGTGATACGGCGCAACGCTCATTGGCCAGATCAGTCCCCTATCATCATGGCTCTGCTCGACCAGCGCGGCCAGGAGACGCCCGATACCTATGCCATAGCAGCCCATGAGCAGCGGACGCGCCTCGCCCGCGGCATCCAGAAAGGTGACATTGAAAAGGTCGGAGTATTTCGCGCCCAGTTTGAAAACGTGCCCGATCTCGGTGCCCCGCGCGGAAAGAAGGGTTCCACCACAATGCGCGCAGTGTGCGCCAGCAGAGGCCGAGGCAATATCTTCCCAGGCATCGACGCGAAAGTCGCGCGGATAGTTGACGTTTTTCAGATGGTAATCGACCTTATTCGCCCCCGCGACAAAGTTCGTGCCCTGCTGGAGCGAGATGTCAGCGATCAGCAGTATACTCTGGTCTTTGTTCAGCGGCGAGGTGAAGCCCGCGACAATGCCCACCTGAACAAGTTCCTCGGCATTGGCCAGGCGCAGATTGGCAGCATTGAGACCAGTGCGATAAATGGCGTTGCTCAGTTTGACTTCATTAATCTCCAGGTCGCCGCGCACCAGG
The DNA here is from genome assembly GCA_036384215.1 of Ktedonobacteraceae bacterium. GTDB lineage: Bacteria > Chloroflexota > Ktedonobacteria > Ktedonobacterales > Ktedonobacteraceae > Paraktedonobacter. The sequence goes on from DASVMX010000424.1 coordinate 1,975, forward strand.
GCCATAACTATTCGCCCATCGGCAACGTAGCAGACAACCTTCATGGTACTTGTTTCCGGCACTTTCAGAAAAGCCGCCAGGTCGCTGATCGAGGCGCAGCCAGGTGTGTAAACCTCTTCCAGTTCACCCTCGGAATCGCGCGCGAATTCGCCGCGCGCGAACTCGGCCTTTTCGCGGTTGGCGACGTACCCGCAGTCTGCACAGTAGATGGCATCGTCTTCCCCAGCTTCGGTCAGAGCCAGGAATTCCTGAGAGTCTTTACCGCCAATGGCACCGCTGTCGGCGTCAACCACGAGATAGCGCAGCCCCACACGATCAAAGGACCTGCGATAGGCCTGGACCATTTTGCGATAGCTGAGATCCAGCCCTTCCGCGTCGGCGTCAAAGCTGTAGAGGTCCATCATCAAAAATTCGCGGACTCGCAGCAGCCCACCGCGCGGGCGCGGCTCGTCGCGGAATTTGGTCTGGATCTGATAGATGAGCTGCGGTAGATCGCGATAACTGCGCGCGAACTCGGCCACGAGGTTGGTGATGATCTCTTCGTGAGTGGGACCAAGCACCAGCTCGCGCCCGCGGCGATCTCGCAACTTGAAAAGGATCTCGCCCAGAGCCTCTGCGCGCGAGGGACCGCTGGCCGGCTGCCGCTCCCACAGTTCACGCGGCTGGAGCACTGGCAGATTGACCTCCTGCCCACCAGCCGCGTCCATCTCCTCGCGCACAATCTGCGCGATTTTACGACTAACGCGCTGTCCCAGCGGCAGCAGACTGTAGACGCCCGCGCTCGACTGGCGCATAAAGCCCGCGCGTACAAGCAGCTCCTGGTTGCCTCCCTCGGAGTCGCGCGGAGCCTCGCGCAGGGTGCTGGTCAATTGTTGTGAAACTCGCATCGCTTTTTCCTTTCACCAAAAAGCCACAAAGCGCAAAAAAAGCACAGAAAAAAACCCGTCCACTCAAGGACGAGCCAATCTGTGCCCGTGGTACCACCTCGCTTGCGCCCGATCTCGCGACCCGACGCCTCTCCATACGGTCCAACCGAACCGCTCCTCTGGTAACGGTGAGGCTCCGGCCAGCTTTTCGCTGGCGCTCTCAAGGTGGGTTCAGCGCGCTCATCACCCGCCGGCTTACACTCTCCCGGCTCGCTGTTCGATGAGGCACGCGCTTACTGATCCTGGTCAGCGCTTTCTCTGTTTTCTCTGTGAACAGCATACCTGAAGCGGCTAGCGCTGTCAAGAATCTGGTGCCTACCGTAGAGATTGTTATCTACTTAACAGTGCAAAAGAGAGCTACAACCTGTTTCTTTTTCAAGAAATAAACTACAGTAGAGTTGTAACAGAAAACTCTTCTGTTCTGTCTTATCGAGATAGTTTCTTAGTACTATTCTGTTCGTTTTCATTTTGCGCCGCCTGCGGCGGCGCAAAATGAAAGAAAAAAGGTTTTTGCGAGGACACCTCGCGCTCCGGCAGGGGCCCTGCCCCTGCACCCCGTAAGAAACTACCAAAGCAGGATTAGAGCCTGTCTGATTCTCAG
>DASVMX010000425.1:0-5611 GCA_036384215.1 Ktedonobacteraceae bacterium
AACGAAGCAAGAGCGGAAAACCGTTTTGATTGCAATCAAAACGGTTTTCCGCTCTTGCTTCGTTAATGGGAGCTTGCCTTACTATGTGTTGCGTTCGAGCCAGTTCTGGAACATGGGAACGGCGATGCTGTAGGTGCTATCGGGGTTGCGCAGCACCAGGTCGCGTCTAAGCAATTGGAGCAGGGAGCGGCGCGCGATTTTTTCGTCCAGCCAGGCCAGGGTGGCGATCTGTTCTTCACCTGCCTGGGCGTGGGTGAGGAGGATTTTCAGACACGCGCGCTGTTCCAGGTTGGTGCGCTGCCAGAGATGGGCGAAATGCGAAATCCATTCTTCGAGCACGCGATCCGTGGCGTGGCGCACATCGTCCAGGGTAGCGGTCTCCTGTTTCTGTACGTTGAGCAGGGTGATCAGGGTTGAGCAGACGGCCTGGAGCAGGAAGGGGTGGCAGCCAGTTTCGTGAATAATCGCGTCGACCACGGTGGGCGGGAAGATCTCCGGGCCGGGATATTCAGCCGTGGGATGGAGAATCAGGTGGCGGGCCTCGTCGGGTTTGAGGAAGGAGATACGCAGCATCTGTACATTGATAAAGTAGCCGACCCAATCGAGCACGCCCTGTTCGCCCATTTCGGTAAAGGTTTTGACGCCGCTGAAGAGCAGGACGACGCGCGGGCGAAACTGGATAATACTGCGCATCCAGTTTAGCAACTGGTGCACATCCATATACCTGGCCTTCTCGATCTCTTCCAGCGCCTCGAATTCGTCAAAGGTCAGCAGCAGCATGCGATCTTCGCGGGTGAGCAGTTCTTCCACGTGGTCCAGCCAGGTCTCGAAAGCCCTGTACACATGGGCGTCGCCGGGCTGGAGGCGTAGCGCGCTGTAGACCAGGGGATTGACCTTGAGCGCCCTGGCCTTTATCTCGCGTGTAATGCCCTCGGCCAGGAAGCCCAGGAAAGTCGCGGTTCCCGCGTAGAGGCTGGGCTGCTGTAAATTATAGAAGACGGAGATATACGACGAGCCGAGCAGGTAGGGCAATTGCTGTAGCGCGCTGGTCTTGCCCATGCGCCGCTCGCTGTTCAGCAGGAAGGCAGGCCAGCGCCCACTCATGCTCAAAGCTCCCTCCAGTTCCTGGGCGAGATGGTGGCGGCCCACGAAAAGCGAGTCGCGGGGCGAGAGCACCTGGCCGGGCTTATAAGGGTTGTCCAGGCTGCCGATCTCCTGGGCCGCGCCTGCCAGGCGGGTCAGCTCTTGCTGGGCGACCACGCGCCAGATGCTCACAATTCTGAGCAGGCGCGCGTTGAGGCGCTGATCGCGAAAGGCCGCGCGCGCGTTGACCTTCAGGAGGTTGGCCTGCATCTCCTCCAGCGCCTTGCGCTTGCCCGGCAGACCAATCGGCGAGAGCGCGCGCGTGGCGTCGCGGCTGACATCGTTTAAGCTTGCCAGCACCCTGGCCAGGCGTGGATCGGCCAGTTGGTTTTCCGCCGAAAACAGCGTGTCGAGCAGGCGGCGCGCGTCTGCCACCTGTTCCAGATTGATACGCGTCTCCAGGTCGCGTAGAGCGATTTCCAGGAGCGCAGCGCGGGCCACACCTACCTGCCAGGGCCGCTGCGCAATGATAAAAGCCATCTCCGTCAGCGCCTTTTCCGCCGACACCTCATAGGCCACGAGCAGCAGGCGTTTGAGGAAAGGCAGGGGCAGCGACGTATGCTCATCCCAGTAGAGCGCCGAGTGGTGCAGATACTCGAAGACGCGCTGCGGCTGTTTGCGGCAGGCGCGATAGGCCAGGATGATCGAGGGAACGCTGGCCAGGTAGAATGGCAGGCGAAAGAAGCCGAGCAGCAGTGCTCCAAAAAAACTCAATAATAATGCCAGAGCTGAGGGAAAAGGAACGACCAGCAGCATCAGGCCAGAGATAGGCAGAATCCCGAAAGAAGCGAGCACGACGAGGGCCAGAAAGAGCACGATGAACAGACAGAAAATGCCAGAGATACGCATCACCAGTGATGTGCGCTGAAAGGTAAGCTCGTTAATACTGGGTCTGGCAGCCAGTCCGTAAACAAAAAAGCTGGAGATGCCCAGGATCAGGATAAAAGCGAGCACGCTGAAGTGCACGTTGGCCCCTGGTAGCATAACAGCTATACCCGTGGCAGGGCCAAAGCTCAGCGTGGTCAGCAGGCAACTGATCAGCCCTTCACGCAGGCCGAAGACCAGCGCGAAAAGCAGGCCAAGCACCAGGCCAGACGCGAGGGCCAGTCCAGCGTCGAGTAGAAATTCAGGGGCGTTCAACGGCTGCACTGGCCTTATCAGCGAGAGCACCTCCTGAATGAGCAGGGCCAGGCCAGCGTTGACCAGCAGTGTAGCGGGCAGCACGCGCAGCAGTGGAATCGGCAGGCGCTGTGCCTCAAATACCAGTTGCTTCTCGGCGCTGCTTGAGGGCGAGAGAATCTGTTCTGGCTCGAATGTTGGATCTTGCGCCGAGAGCGCTTCTTCCAGCCGTTGTGGGCGGGCGAAGGCGTAGAAGATCCACGCCAGAGGCTCGCCCAGCCAGAAGCGCGAGGCGCGCTGGAGCGCGCTCATGACTGACTCACCACCGCCTGATAGGCCTCTTCCACGCGCTGTTTGAAGGCGCTCTGGAAAACGGGGTCTTTGACGTTATACGCGTGCTGATTGTGTGTGTTCTGTTTTTCGGTTAGCAAGGTCTGGCCAACCAGTTGCAGGCGCAGCGGTGGCCAACTCTGCGTGCCATCCGCCTGCGCGACCAGCGCGCAGGCCAGGAAAAAGCGCTGCTCTTCCTGTGTCAGACCGGCCAGGCGGCTTTTCTGCTCGACAAAGTGCCGGGCTTCCGGTTCGTTAAACCCTTTCAGGGTCAGCTCCTGCATAATGTTGAAGAGGGGGCTGGTATCGCCTGTCAGGTGATGAAGAATCACGTGCAGCGGATGACGGCTGGCTGTAATCAGCACCAGCCCATCATCCTCGGCGATTGCGCGCAGGCCGATGATAAAGTTCTTCTCAAAATCTGGTTTGCCAATCAAGCCGGCGAACTCATCGATGCAGAGCACGGGAATAATCCCCAATTGTTTCAGATTCCTGACCGCGTTTGCCAGGCGTTCCATGGGAGTCCCACGGGTGCTGGCGCGGTAATCGGATGGTACATTGAGCACCTCCAGGGCGCGTGTGACAAAGCCGGCCAGGGTCGCGCTCTGTGGATGGGTCGCGCTCAGCCTGCCGATGTGGACGCGCGGGCCCAACTGCGGATGAGTGGGAATGCTCTGGATCAGATATTGCAGTAGCCAGGACTTGCCGATGCGGTAATCGCCGATAATTGCCGTTGAACTGCGCGCGCTGATGCGCGTGAGCAACGTGCCGCGTTCGTATTCTCTGCCGAAGAACTCGGCGGGCGAAGGCAACTGAGTCTCGTCAAAGTGAAAAATGGCGCTCGTGAGCGGCGGATGGATTGGCGTAACAGGAGTGTCCGGCGGATCTGGCGGGGGATCGTGTCGGGGCCCGATGGGATCGAGCGGGAAGAGCCATTGGACAAACGGGAGCAGTGCCGCGATCAGGCCGAGCGCGAACGGGGCAAGCGCGCTCCAGTTCAGCATCGTGCCGTTGCTTACCCAGATAACAATCGAAAGGCTGATCAGCACCGCGGCAATAGCAAGCATGATGACCATGCGTGTCCAGGGAAAAGGTCGGCGTGGGGGCTGCGCGTGCGGCGCGGGCGTGGGCTCCAAGACCTCTTGTTGTTGCTGTTGCATTGTATTGCTCCTGATTTAACAGTCCCTGCTTTTTTGAGCATTCGGCGGCGCCAGTATATCACAAAATTTCAAAATATGCTATACTGTTGCAAGGTTATGAGAGAGTACACAATTTCGAGATGGAGACCTTGATGAGTCAGGTTCCACGTGATGACCAACAAAACACTCCCGCCCCGCGTCAGGCAAAGAAACAATCCGCGCCTGGCGCGGAAGCCTCCAGCGAGATGCTGCCCGGCTTGATGGGGCAGATCGCTCCGCGTGAGCCGCAAAGCGCTCCCGGCTCGGTCCAGGCGAAACGCGAGCCTATCACTGATCCTGATGTTACCAGTGAAATGCTCGCGGGCTTCCTGGCGCGGGATGGGGCGGTCTCCGAGGCGGATTCCGCCAACGAGCGGCTGCCGGGCTTGCGCGCGAAGGACACGCCCATCTCGGGCAGTGATTCCGCTAACGAAGCGCTGCCGGGATTTTTAGCCTCGGCGAACCTGGCGCTGTCCTGGTGGAGAAACCCCACGCATCCGCCTGTCAACACCTCACCCCTGCCGCGTATCGCGCAACCTCAGCCGCGCCGGCGTGGGCGGGATACCGTGCTTATCACCGCGATCCTGGCGGTGCTGATTACGTTCAGCGGTGTTTTTCTGGGCGCCGCCACGTTTCGCGGCCAGGCCAGGGCGACTAATAACGCCGGCCTCTCAACGGCTGTCGTGACCGCTTCGACCTACCCTTTTAGCAAGCAGCCGCCTGCTCTGAGTGACCCGCTGGCCAATGCCAGCCATGCCTCCGAATATGGTTGGAGCGGGGGAAAAATGTGCGCGTTTTTCACCGGCGCTTATCACGCTATGGCGGATACCGGGCGCGCTCCCACATATTGCCTCGCCACGAGCCATTCGTTCAGCGATTTCTCGTTCCAGGCGCAGATGACCATAGAAAGCGGCGGCAAAGGTGGACTGGTCTTCCGCGCGGATGAGGCACAGCAGCAGTTTTACCTTCTCTCAATCGATGCGCAGGGCAATTTTGAACTGCTCGCAGTCAAAGGCGCGAGCCATCGTGTGCTCCAGAGTGGAAGCGCTGGAACTGCGTTTCACACGGGCTTTCATCAGACCAACCTTATTGCTGTGACGGCTCGCGGTAGCCAGCTCTCCCTTTACTTCAACCAGTTGCAAAAGGAACCGCCATTTACTTACACCGATCCCACTCCCTATTCAGGAGGTCAGCTCGGCTTTTTCGCCAGTTACGAGGGCAGCGCGACCGATGTTGCTTATAGCCGTATACAGGTCTGGGCACTATAGGAGGTTGTCGCGGAGATCACCGTGGAACCCGCTGCTTCTGTGAACTCATTCACAAACCCCCTCCAACAGGAATAAAACCATATTTGTCCCTGTTTATTTGCATAGAGAGTGGTCAGAGACTATAATCATCTCGATGTTACAGCGACACTTTAAGCTTTTGAAAGCGAGTAGATGAGAATGACAGAACATGCCAATTTGTTTCACGTCGGCGATTCTGACTTTGAGAGTAAGGTGCTCCAGTCAGATAAGCCAGTGATTGTTGATTTTTGGGCCGCGTGGTGCGGTCCCTGCCGCAGTATCGCTCCAGTCTTCGAGAAGCTGAGCGAGAAGTACGAGGGCAAACTGGGCTTCGCGAAAATCGATATCGACGCGCACGATCGGACCCCGGTCAGCTACGGCGTTCAGGCCATCCCGACCCTGATTGTTTTTAATCACGGTGAGCCGGTGGCCCGCCTGGTCGGTCCCCATCCCGCGCGCCTGGAGTCCGAGATCGAGAAAATCCTGGCCGAACAGACAGCGTAGTGCCATCTAAGTAGAAAACCAGGGAGGAGCGGTAGGAGCCGCGATTTACAA
>DASVMX010000426.1:0-3479 GCA_036384215.1 Ktedonobacteraceae bacterium
AACAGTCCTGCTGGCTTTCTGCTAATAATTCCTCGGTGGCCTGGTAAACGTCGCCTGCGCCCATGATGATCGCGAGATCGCCATCGCGCAAGGTTTCGCGCAAGATCTGCGCGGTCTCGCGGACGCTGCCGCCGTGTTTTACGGGCACGCCGGCCCGGGCGAAGGGCTGCTGTTGCAGCGCCACCACGAGGTCGCGCGCGTGAACCAGGCCGGTGTCGCGCTCGCGACCGGGATAGATATCGACGATGATCACCTCGTCCGCCGCGTCAAAGGCGCTGAGAAACTGCTCAAAAAAGGTCTTTGTACGGCTAAACATGTGCGGCTGGTAAACCGCGACGACGCGCCGTCCCGGATAGCGCTGACGGGCCGCGCTCAGCGTCCGTTCAATGGCTGTGGGATGGTGCGCGTAGTCATCGACCAGCAGCACATCCCTGCTCACACCCCCGATGCGCAGCGGCCCCTCGTTGCGCATTTCAAAGCGCCTGCGCGTGCCGCCGAACTCCTCGACCGCCTTAATGGCTATCTCCGGGTCCACGCCCGCCTGCGTGGCCGCTACCAGCGCCGCCAGGGCATTCTCGATATTATGCGCCCCCGGCAGGCGCAGATTGATCTCGCGCCCCTCCAACGTGTTCCCTGCTTCTCGTGAACGGACCTTAAAATTGGTCTTGCCAGCCAGTTCTAACTTGCAGGCAATATAGTCGGCCTCGATCTCGTTTCCTGCTTCCTCAACCGCGTAAGTGAGAACGCGTCCGGGCCAGTCGGCGATGCGCTCGCGCAGTTCGAGGCAGCCGGGGCTGCCCGCGTTGAGAATCAGCGTCGGAGGCAGCGGCCAGTCGCCGAACACATCCATGCCGCGCACGAAATGCTCGAACGAGGCCAGGTATTCTTCGTAGTTGGCGAAGAACTCCGGGTGCTCGAATTCGAGCGATGTCACGATTGCCAGGCGCGGGTGATAGTGCCAGAAATTGTTATTAAATTCGTCGGCCTCGTTGACAAAGTAGCTGCTCTGGCCGATGCGATAATTCGCGCCGAAGCGCGGCACCACCGCGCCTATCTCACAGGTCGGGTCCAGGCCGGCATCCAGCAGGGCCAGGGAGAGCATAGCCGTGGTTGTGCCTTTGCCATGCACGCCGCTGACCGAGAGCAGGCAGTAGCCTTCCAGCCACTGGCCGAACATCTCCTGCCAGGTCATCACCACCAGCCCCTTCGCGCGCGCCGCCAGCAGTTCAGGATTGTTGGGATTCAACGCCACCGCCGCCGGGACGTAGACTAGCGCGTCCGCGTGCTCCAGGTGCTCCGGGCTGTGCCCGATCTCGATGGGGATACCCAGCTTTGCCAGTGCCTTTGTCGTGGCCGAGCTGGCCTGGTCGCAGCCGCTGACCGTCGCGCCTGCCTGGAGCGCCATCTGCGCCACTGCCGAGATTCCCTGGCCGCCAATCCCCATAAAGTGGAGACGCATCTTCTTCAGTTGTCTGTACCCTGTCTGTTTCATCACTGCGCTACTTTAATCCTGGCTATTTTGATCAACTCGTTGACAATTTCCCGCGTCGCCTCTGGCTTTGCCAGTGCTCTGGAGGCCTCCATCATATTGGCCAGCAGTTCGGGAGATGACATTATATAGTGTACCCGCTCCGCAAGCAGCTTTGGTTCCAGGTCCGCGTTTTTAATTACCAGCCCGGCACGTTTGCGCTCAAACATGACCGCGTTGGCTTCCTGCGGCGATTTGCCGATAGCGGGTGGCAGCGGAACCAGCAGACCCGGCTTACCCAGCGTGGTCAGCTCGCTCAACGTCGACGCCCCCGAACGGCAGAGTACCAGGTCCGCGGCCTGGAGAGCCGCTGGCATCTCCTCGTTCAGATACGGCACCAGCTTATAGCGCGCCCGCAGAGCCGAATCAATCCCGCTCAGAACCCCATTAGCCTGTTCCAGTGTCTCTCGATAGAGATCCTTGCCACTGATTTGGAGTACCTGGCAGATGCGCAGCAGATCAGGTAGAGCCTGGACGACCACCTGGTTGAGATGCCTGGCCCCCTGGCTGCCGCCAGTCACCAGCAGCATCGGCTGATCGCCCGCCAGGCCAAATTGCATGCGCGCTACCATGGGTCCAACCTGGCGAATATCCAGGATAGCCTGGCGCATCGGGTTGCCCAGCACCAGCGTCTTCTCTGCCGGAAAGAAGGCCAGCGAGTCCTCAAAGGCCACCGAAATGCGCGTGGCCAGCGGCGCGACCTGCCTGTTCGCCAGGTTGGGCGGCACGTCCTGCTGGTGCATCAGCAGGGGCACGCGGTTCAGATACGCGGCCAGCCCTGCCGGGACCGCCACGTAGCCGCCACTGGTAAAGGCCGCGTCCGGGCGAAACTTGCGCACAATCTCAATGGCCTGTACCGCGCCAATCGGGATGCGCATCACCCCCTTGACGGTCTGCCAGGAGATATAGCGCCGCACCTTGCCAGCCTTGACCGTCGCCAGGCGCAAACCGGCTGCCGGTACGAGCTGCTGCTCCAGACCATCGTCGCTGCCAAGAAAGAGAATCTCAGCCTGATATTGCTGTTTTAACTGAGCCGCTACCGCCAGGGCCGGATAGACATGGCCCCCGGTGCCGCCGCCTGATACAAGTACTCGCAATCCTACGCCTTCTTTTTCCGAAAATTGACAGTATAACGCGTCAACGCTGGCATCTCAGGCTCCTGAATATAGCGCGAGATGTTCAACAAGATGCCCACCGCAGCCAGCGAAACCACCACTGACGAACCGCCAAAACTGATAAATGGTAGCGGCACTCCCGTGTAGGGGACGGTCGCTGTATTCGCTCCAATGTTGATAAAGGCCTGTAAAACAAGCCAGGTCGTAATCCCCGTCGCCAGCAACGCTCCATAGAGATCCTGCGTGCGCCGGGCCAGCCGGAAGCCCCGGAAGGCCAGCAAGAGAAAGAGGATTACGATCAGAGCGCATCCCAGGAAGCCCAGCTCCTCGCCGATGATCGGAAGGATCGAATCGGTATAGGGAAAGGGCAGGTAACCGGTCTTCTGCCGGCTATTGCCCAGGCCCAGGCCAAACCAGTTGCCCGAACCCAGCGCCAGCAGCCCCTGATAGAGTTGCAAATTGATGCTCGTTTTATTTTCAAAAGGGCTGAGAAAACCGACAATGCGGTAGTAACGATACCCTTTCAATGCCTCCTTCAAAAAGATCAGCCCGCCACATGCCAGGGCCAGGAGAAACTGCGCGATGTTGGCCCCCGCTGTAAAAAACATCGCCACGGCAATTCCGGCAATGATGATCGCCGTGCCCATATCGTTTTCCAGCAGAACCAGTCCCAGCACAATTCCTACCAGGATCACAAACGGCGCCAGGCCGTAGAGGAACGAGCTGACCTGGTTGCCCTTGCGCGCCAGCCAGTCGGCGATATACAGCGCCAGCACCAGCTTGGTCAGCTCGCTCGGTTGAAACTGAAAGAACGAACCGAAGGCCAGCCAGCGCGA
>DASVMX010000427.1:0-30652 GCA_036384215.1 Ktedonobacteraceae bacterium
CGGAGCCGAAGCGGTTGAAGAACGAGAGTTCGAAGTTCGGCGTTTCACCCAGCGCGCCGTGCGGGCAGACCTCGACGCAGTCGCCGCAGAAGATACAGCGGTCGAGTGCGAAGGCGTAGCGCTTGAGGGTGCGCTCGGCCATCATCAACGAGCCGGTCGGGCAGACCTGGACACAGGCGCCGCAGGAGACGCAGTCGGTGTCGTGCAGGCTGACGTTGAAAGGGGTCGAGACAATCGTGTCGAAGCCCTTGCCAAACATGCCATAGCAGTCAGGACCAATCACGTCGTGGCAGACGCGCACGCACTGCGTGCAGTTGATGCACTTGTTCGGATCACGCAGAATGAAGCTGTGCGAAAGGTCAAAGTCGTAGTCGTGATAATCGCTCGGCTCACCATCGTGGAAGCGGTTATCGGCCAGACCGTGCTCGATGCTGTACTTTTGCAGGTCGCACTGTCCGGCTGCCGGGCAGGCGCACTGCAAGCAGCGACTGGCCTCGCGCTTCGCCTGCTCTTCGATATAGCCCTCTTCGATCAGGCGGAAGTTGCGTTTGCGGTCCTCGTAGGGCAGCATCGGCATCTTGACCTTGGGCTCGACCGGCTTGTAGGGCACAATGTCGAAGAGGTCGGGCTTGCGCTCTTCCAGTTCCAGGCGGCGCGACACTTCGGTCATATCCTCGCCGCGCAGGTAGGCGTCGATCGAGCGCGCGCCCAGTTTGCCCTGAGCCACGCATTCGATGATGGTCTTCGCGCCCATCTGCACGTCACCACCAGCGAATACGCCCTTGCGAGCGGTCATGTAGTTGTGCGGGTCGGTCTCAATCGTGCTCCACTTGGTCCACTTGACGCCAGACTTGTCATCAAGCACCTTTGTGTCGGGCTTCTGGCCGATGGCAGGGATCAGAGTGTTACACTTAATCGTGAATTCCGAGCCAGGAACCGGCACAGGACGGCGGCGCCCGCTGGCGTCCGGCTCGCCCGGCTTGGTTTGCTGGTACTCCACGCCGACGACCTTGCCGTTCTCAACTACAACCTGCTTCTGCGCTACACGCAGCATCAGGTGCGTGCCCTCCGCCTCGCCATCCTCGATCTCTTCAGGAGTTGCGCCCATGTCGCCGCGACCGCGATAGTACGTCGTATGCACTGTCGCGCCCAGGCGCAGCGAGGTACGCGTACAGTCGAAGGTGGTAAAACCTCCACCGATAACCACGACTTCTTTGGAGTCGTCTACCGGCACAAACTTGCCCTCGACCTTATCAATCAAGAAGCTAATCGCGTTCACCACACCATCCGCGTCCTCGCCCGGAATACGCATCTTGTTACTGGTCCAGGCGCCAATGGCCAGGTAGACCGCGTCAAAGCCCTGAGCGAGGAGATCGTCAACCGTGAAATCGACTCCCAGCTTGACATTGAACTGCATCTCCACGCCCAGGTCCCAGACGTGCTGGAGTTCAAGATCCATGCTGTCCTTGGGCAGGCGATACTCAGGAATGCCGTAACGCAGCATACCGCCAGCCTGGGGCTGCATGTCGAAAATCTTGCAGGAGTGGCCCTTCAGCGCCAGATAGTAAGCGGCACTCAAGCCAGCCGGACCGGCTCCGACGATTGCTACCCGTTTACCAGTCGCAGGGTCTTGCGGATAAGGCACCGGGGCATCGTGCAGGCAGGTCTCAGCCGCGTAGCCATGCATACGGCAAATAGCGATATCCTCATCCACCAGCTTGCGGCGGCAGGCCTGCTGGCAGGGGTTGGGACAGGTCAGGCCCAGGATGAAGGGGAAGGGCAGCACCTCTTTGACCAGGCGCGCGGCCTCTTTCATAGAGCCCTTGGCGATCAGCTCCAGGTAGCCAGGAATATCGATATGCGTCGGGCAGTCGACCTGGCAGGGCGGCTGACAGTACGCATTGTGATCGGAGAGAATCATCTCCAGATTGGTGCGGCGGATATGGAACAGCTCGTCCGAACGCGTCGAAACAACCATCCCCGGCTGCGCGGGGGTGGTGCACGAAGGCAACGGCCTCTCCTGACCGGCGATATGCACCAGGCACATGCGACAGGCCGCGGTCGGCTCCAGCTTCTCGTCGTTACACATATTCGGAATATCGCTGATACCCGCGTCAATCGCCGCGCTGAGAATGGTCTGATTCTCATACGCCTGCACAGTTTTGCCATCAATGCTCAACGTAAAGCCGAGATGTCCGACCTCGTTGCGCACCATCAGGTCCCGCGCCTCTTTCGCAATCGGCGAGAAATTATCTCGGATTGATATAGCCATGAATTTCCTCTTCCGAGTTAGAACATGTAAAGGGCGTCTACAGCGCGCCCTGGAATATTTTTAGGGTAAGACATGCTTGGTTACAAAACGATGCGAGCGCAGCGGCAGACAGGTGCCAGTCGGGCACTTCTGCTCCTCGATATGCACCTGGAAATGCTCCGGCCAGTAGCGTTTCGCCGTCCTGAGCGCGTTCGTGGCCTGGATACCGAAGCCGCAGAGCGAGCCATTGGGCACGTATTCCGCGAACTCGTCCAGCACATCCAGGTCTTTGCGCACACCCAGTTCGCTGACCACACCTTCCAGAATACCCGTGATGCGCTTCATACCCAGGCGACAGGGCACGCACTTGCCGCACGACTCATTGCTGAGATAGCGGCTGCGATCCATGGACCAGGCGACCATGCAGGTATTCGCGGGCAACAGTTCAATCACGCCAGAGCCGACGATTGCACCGGCCTCTTCGATTGGATCGAAGTCGAAAGGCGTATCGAGCAGTGACAGCGGCAGCGCGCCGCCCTCGGCCCCACCAACGACAATCGCCAGCAGTTCGCCCTCCGGGCGACTATAACCAGCGTGGCGCAGCACCTCGCGCAGCGTCGTGCCAAAGGGCACCTCGATGACCTTGGGCTCGCTATCCGGCAGGTAATCATAGACCGTCAAAACTTTGGTGCCGCCAGAGGTCGCCGAGCCAACTTTCGCGAAGGCCGCGGCCCCGGCGCGCACAATCACCGGCACATTAGCAAGCGTCTCCACCGAATTCACCGCTGTGGGACATTCCCACAGACCGAAAACCGCTGGATACGGCGGGCGCTGCTCGGGCATACCGCGGCGGCCCTTGATCGTCGCGAGCTGCACCGTCTCCTCGCCGCCAATAAAGCCAATATCCACACCTACCACATTAATCGTGCAACTAAACTCGGTGCCTAAAATATCGCGGCCCACCATATTCGCCTCGACTGCTTCCTGCAAAGCCTCCTGGATCGTCGCCAACCCCTCTTCGTAAAGGCTACGCGTGAAGATAAAGGCTTCCTGGGCACCCACCGCGTAAGCCGCCAGCACCACGCCCTCGATCACCTGGTGCGGATTGCGCTCCAACAGAGAACGCGCCGCCCACGAACGCGGATCAGCGTCGTAGGCATTACAGACTACATATCTACTGAGATTCTCCTGCGCACGCACCACGCGCCACTTCTCGCCGGTCAGACGGCCCGCGCCGCCGCGCCCGCGCAATTTCGCGTCCAGCACTTGCTGAATAACCTGTTCAGGAGATTGCTGGCGCACAGCCTGTTCCAGAGCGGAATACCCGCCCGCGCGGCGATATGCATCCAGTGAGCGCATATCCAGCTCACCGCGCCGCCGAATCACACGATACTCTATATCAGGCATTGGGCTGCCTCTCATGATTGATATTACCCCAGACACCACGTTTATCAGGCGCCAGGCCACGCTCTGGCTGATCCTCGCGCTTAATGCCCTTGATCGCCGGGGCAGGTTTAAACTTAGGACTCATCGTCGCGATGCCAAAAAGATCGCTCAGATCCACACCGCGCCACTGCACAATCCGCTTGGCCGCCTGCAACGGTAGATACCCGTAGAGTTCCATCACCGCGTCCAGCAAAGACGGCAGCGCGGTCGCCTGGTCCGACCAGGTTTCAAGCAGCGCGTCAACCTGGCCGAGGTCGATCTCCGGCTCCAGATAATCCTTGACAGGCATAGCCACACAGGGCGCGACGGGCTTATTATGATATTCTACGGCATAATCAGAGACGCGTGGAGTATAATAACCAGCTTTTGGCGTGCCAGAAGCTGCTCGAAGCTTATAAGATGAGTACTTTTCGGCACCGTCACGAATATACGACTTGTACCAGTCTTTCTCGCGCCAGCGATGCATCGGCTCAAAATCGATGGTAATCGCGCGCGGCGGGCAGGCCTTCTCGCAGAGCAGACAGGCCTCGCACTTCAGATTGTAATCAGTTTGCAGACCCTCTTCAGCAATCAATTGAATCAAGCCGCGGCTGCGCGGAGGCAGCTTTGGCTTTTCATAGGGATACAGGCGGGTGACCTTGGGGCGAAAAAGGTGGCTAAAGGTCAGGCCCATGCCTTGCAGAATACCACGCATAGCTACACCTCTATTTCCGTCTCACCACGTACTTTGAGACCCTGCTTGTAGATCTTCTCTCGCAGTTTGAGGATACCCTCAATCAACGCCTCGGGACGCGGAGGGCAGCCGGGAACATAGACATCCACTGGCACAATCGTATCCACGCCCTGCACAGTATAGTAACTATCGTAAAACTCTCCGCCAGAGTTCGCGCACTGCCCCATACTCAACACCCACTTGGGCTCAGGCATCTGCTCCCACAGCAGGCGCAGACGCGGGCCCATCTTTACGGAAACCGTGCCGGCCACAATCATCAGATCGGCCTGGCGCGGGCTGGAACGGAACACTTCAGATCCAAAGCGCGAGAGGTCATAGTGCGCCTGAGCGCTGGCCATCATCTCAATCGCGCAGCAGGCCAGGCCATAGCCCAGCGGCCAGACCGATTTTGAACGTGCCCAGTTCTGCGCCCACTGCACCATATCCGCCAGGCTCGTAAGCTGGACTGGCAGTTCCTGATCTCCTGGAATGTACTCCTGGGGGCCTTTGGCCATAACAATTGGCACCGGCCTGCGCCGGCCCTCAGGCTCCTGCGCGCTCCCATTGTTTTTCTGTTCGCTGCTCATATTCTAAAAACTCCCATGCAAAGGTCTAGCAGCACCAATGCTCGGTTTTTAATTTGGGGTAATCAACAAAGAGACTTTCTTAGTCCTATCTCTCAGCCTATCTTATTATAGCACGTTGCCTCCACCCTGACCATAGACACGACCTTTCTCTGCGCAGCGCCTTCGCAGAGAATCCTTATTCTCAGACAATAGGTGTAAACAGGCCAGGTAAGCGAGAAGTGCTGAAGAATATTGAAAATATTTTTCAGCACTTCTCCGGTACAAAAAGCTCACCCCGCAACAATTTGGAGAATAAAGCAGACAATTGTTGCTTAATTTATGAATGGATCTCATTTTCCATCTAAAAGTACCGTTGCTCTATACGATTGCTATGCTCTAACGGTACTCTAGAGATAGAGGTTTAGAAGCTCCGTTCGCAAACCTCATCAGAAAAACTCTGGCCCTTTACTCTTGTTAACATGACAAATGGATCTGTTACTTCTCCTGTACATCGAGGATTACCTATGAGAATTGAACATATATGGTGGCAAAACAACCGGTGGAAGCCAACCGAGCCGGGCAGGTTGCGCGCAGCTCAGGTCGTGTTTCTCTTTGGCAGCACAGCGGTCCTCAAACAGCGGCATCTGCTCCAGCAGCTTCAGCAGGTCTATCCAGGAGCTCACATTCTGGGTTGTTCGACTGCCGGGGAAATCTCGCAGACACAGGTACTTGACGATTCTTTAGTCGCTACAGCGATCCAATTTGAACAAACGGTGCTCCGTGGCATCTGTATCAAGCCTCATAAGGGTACCACCGACTTTCAGGCAGGTGAGTTGCTGGCTCAGAAGCTTCTCGGGAAGGATCTCGTACATGTGTTTGTTCTCTCCCGCGGACTGGATATCAATGGCAGTGATCTTGTTGCCGGGTTAAGTCACCGCCTGCCCTCGCATGTGACGGTTACCGGAGGGCTGGCGGGCGACGGTGACAGATTCCGGGAAACACTGCTTATCTGGGAAGGAAAAGTAGAGGCTGAGAGTATCGCTGCTCTCGGGTTTTATAGCCAGCGACTCCGGGTAGGCTGTGGCTCATTCGGAGGATGGGACCCGTTCGGTCCCCAACGCGTCATTACCCGTTCGGCAGGCAATGTTCTTTACGAGCTTGATGGCAGGTCGGCCTTATCGGTCTATAAAGCCTACCTGGGCGAACAAGCGCGAGGGCTCCCGGCCACAGGTTTGCTTTTCCCTCTGTGCCTGCTTACTGCTGATAGCCCTAACCCGGTGGTGAGGACCATCTTATCTGTGAATGAAGCGGAACAAAGTATCACGTTTGCCGGGGACATGCCCAAAGATGTACGTGTACGCTTTATGCGAGCCAATTTTGACCGGCTCATACATGGGGCGGTGAGCGCGGCGAAGACTAGCAACTGGACGCTGCGCACGGCTCCAGACCTGGCTATTCTTATCAGTTGCGTTGGGCGCAAACAGGTGCTCAAGCAACGCATCATCGAAGAAGTGCAAGGAGTACAGACCATTATGGGCAACCAGGCAGTACTCACAGGCTTCTATTCATATGGAGAAATCTCCCCCTTTCTCCCGGGAGCAACCTGCAAATTGCATAATCAAACAATGACGATCACCACCTTCGCCGAAAGATAAATCCATTCTGGAGGAAGTTCTTCTCTGTATGTTTTTACACATTGATTACGCTACAACAAGCGACGCCGTTCTTCAGGTCTTCTTAATCGAGCAAGACAAAAATGATGCTACAAGAGTATCATTTTTCGCAAAAAGAAGTATTGGACAGGCGCTCCAGAAAAGCTTATAGTGCTCGAAGAGATCTTTGCCGTCAAGACAATACCTGGCATCCCTCTGAGGCTTGTGGTAATATTGGTGGCGACTCCCAGGCCGAGAGTTTACGGCAGATTTAAAAGGGGCGATAGATGGTTTCGCCCGAGGAGAACTTGAAGTGGGTACTTATTCGATTGTGATTTTGCCCGGCGATGGGATCGGGCCGGAGGTTGTGGAGCAGGCAGTGAGGGTTTTGCAGGGCGTGGGCAAGCACTTTGGACACACGTTTCATCTGAAACCCGCACTGGTTGGCGGGGCGGCGATTGAGGCCGAGGGTGAGGCTATTTCGGACGCGACGATGGAGCTGTGCCATCAGAGCGATGCTATTCTCTTTGGCGCGGTCGGCGGGCTGCCAGGCTTCCAGGGTCCGAACTCGAAGAAACAGCCTGAGAGCGCGCTTTTCCGCCTGCGCAAGGAGCTAGAACTATACGCGAACCTGCGCCCGGTGCGCCCCTTTAACGCGTTGCTGGACGCTTCGACGATTAAACGCGAGGTGTTAGAAGGCACGGATCTGCTGGTTGTGCGCGAGCTGACTGGCGGACTCTATTTTGGCAAGCCGAGCGAGATCCGCGAAACGGAGCACGGCACCGAGGCGGTTGATACGCTGTTCTACACCGAGGCAGAGATCGCGCGTATCGTGCGCACGGCCTGCGAGCTGGCGCGCACCCGCAAGAAGAAAGTTACTTCGGTCGATAAAGCCAATGTGCTCAGCTCGTCGCGCCTGTGGAGGCGCGTGGCGGACCAGGTGGCGCGGGAGTTTCCCGATATTACACTGGAACATCAACTGGTCGATAGCTGTTCGATGCAGTTGATCCGCGCGCCGCGCCAGTTTGATGTGGTAGTAACGGAAAACATGTTCGGGGATATCCTGACTGACGAGGCCTCTATGCTGGCTGGCTCGCTGGGAATGCTGCCTTCGGCCAGTCTGGGCACGCGCCGCACTGCGCACGGCCTGTTTGGCCTCTACGAGCCCATTCACGGTACGGCCCCGGATATCACTGGACAGGACAAGGCCAACCCTATCGCAGCGATCCTCTCGGCGGCGCTCCTGCTGCGCTACTCGCTGGGCCTGCACGAGGAAGCCAATCTCATCGAGTCCACTGTCGAACACATCATCGCGCAGGGCTATCGTACCCTCGATCTGCGCGAAGAGGGCAAGACGGTCCTGGGCACCAGAGAGATGGGCCGTGTTATAGCAGAAGCTATCGAAAAATAAGAGAGCAACAACAAGAGGGCCAGGATTGGTTGCACCAATCCTGGCCCTCTTGTTGTTATTTACCCCATCATCGATTTAGGACAGGGCCCAAGCGCGAGCAGACGCGCCTGAGCGAGCGCGAGTTGCTGTTCGGCTGCGGCGCGCTCCTGAGCCGGTTGCTCTCTGGACTGGAGTTGTTCAAGCCTGGCCTGAAGCGCGTCTATCTCCCGCTGGATGGTCTGACGCAGCGCGTACCAGCGCGTCACGGCGCGTTCAACACCCACAGATCGTTCCTCCCTTGATGGGAATACAGCTATTTAAGCGGTCGTTGCTCCATAGACGAGAGCGTTCAAGATATTGATCAACTCTTCATCCTGGTAGGGCTTGACCACGTAGGCGCTGGCGCCGAGCTGCATAGCGCGCTGCTGGTGCTTGGCTGCTGCACGCGAGGTCAGCACGACCAGCGGCAGCGTGCGATACTGCTCCTGAGCGCGCACCGTAGCCATCAATTCGTAACCGTCCATACGCGGCATCTCAATGTCGAGAAGCACAGCGGCTGGTGCCTGCTGCGTAATCATTTCCAGCGCCTCGACGCCATCGCGCGCAGCCTGCACTTCCCATTGATGCTGCTTGAGCATACTGGTGACAACGCGGCGCACGCTGGGGCTGTCATCCACCACCAGGATATGTTTCCCACGTGGCGCAGCGACCTCGACCGGCTTCTGCACCGGGATCATAGGAGCGATAGTTGTACGCCGCTCCACCTGGACAGCGGGACGAGCCGATTCTGCCAGGGCATCCAATGGAGAAGGCACCGCAGGTCCTCTCACTCCAGGACGAGCCGAGAGCAGTTCGAGCAGTTCCAGGATCAGGACCACGCGTCCATTACCCAGCACAGTCCCACCAGCAACGCCGTGGACCTGGCGCAGGTGCGGACCCAGATTTTTAATCACAACATCCATGCGGCCCTTGATATCATCCACCACCAGCGCGACACGGTGGCGGTCGGTACGGATGAGCAAGAGCGGCGCTTTCTCGTTGAGATCACTCACTGGCAAGCCCAATAGCTGGGCCAGCGAGCTCAAAGGATAGGGCTGGTTCTGCACTATAATAGCTGGACGCCCGCCATAGTTGGTTGGCTTGTAGTTATCCAGACGCCCGATCGCTTCTACCATGACTGTGGGGATCGCAAACTGCTGATCGGACACCTGCACCATCATGGCATTCTGAATCGCCAGGCTGGTGGGGAATTTCATGGTAAAGGCCGTGCCCTGACCCGGCATCGACTCGACTTCCATCGTGCCACGCAGGCGCGAAACACTATCGCGCACCACGTCCAGACCCACACCGCGCCCGCTCTCCTCGCTCAACACAGCCGCTGTTGAGAAGCCCGGGCGGAAGATCAATTCGACCACCTCGTTATTGCTCAACACCTGGTTGGGACGGATCAGGCCGCGGTTAATGGCCTCGTTGCGAATGCGCTCTGGATCAAGACCTGTACCATCGTCGCGCACCGTGATCACCACCTGGTTGCCTTCATACGAAGCTGAAAGCTTGATCTGTCCGGCGGAAGGCTTGCCGCGCTGCTGGCGGACCTCCGGGGTCTCCAGCGCGTGGTTCACCGCATTACGCATCAGGTGCAGCAGAGGACCGGCGATCTCTTCGATCACCGTCCGATCAACCTCGGTCTCCTGACCTTCGAGAACCAGCTCAAACTCCTTGTGCTGTTTAAGGGCTACGGCGCGGGCCGTGCGATACAGGCGCGGTATCATCGTGGACAGCGGCACCAGGCGGGCCTTCATCAGACGATCCTGGAAGGTCGTGCTCAGGCGACTTTCACGTCCAAACGTACTTTCACAATCGCGAATGACGTTGTCCATTTCGGAGCTGAGCGTGGTCATATCGGAGATACCCTCGCTCAAACCGCGGGCGAGCTGGTGGAACTCGGTGTAGCGGTCCAGTTCCAGTTCGTCAAATTCCGCGAGGTGAGCCGGTTCCGTGCGGCCATTCTTGCCATTCCGAATTTCGAGTGGCTGGCTCTGGTTGCCCTCGCCCGGCATGGCTGTAACTGAACGTCCACTGGGCAAGGTCGCTGCCTCGAAGCGACTCTCCAGGCGCGTGCCAACATCACGCAGGCGCGTACTACTTACACTGGCATCTGCGACCAGACGATTCAGGCGCTGAATACGCTCTTCAAGAATGGTGCGGTTCACCAGCAGTTCACCGAAGAGATTAACCAGCTCGTCCAGCTTCGAGAGCGAGACGCGCACGCTTAAGTCAGCACGAGCGGTGCCCGGCACTGCCGCATCGGCGGCATTGATTCCGCCGCTGTTCACAGCGCTGGCAACTGGATGGGGAGCCTCATGCTCCTCTTCTTCGACTTCTATCTCTTCCGCCCGAGTGTGCGCCAGGCTGGCCTGCTCCCCGAGCAGTTCGGCATAACGCGTGCGCAGAGTCCGCACGGCATTCTCGTTCTCTGCCGCCGTACCCTTGCCATTCACCAGCAGGTCAAGCGCCTCGGCAGTATCCAGGATCAAACTCAGTACTGTAGGGGAGATCGCGACCGTTCCTTCCATAATCCCATCGAGCATATCTTCCGAGACATGGCAGAGGTCGGCAATCGCGCGGAAGCCCATCATGCCCGCCGCGCCCTTCAGGGTATGCGTCGCGCGACGAACCCCCTGGATAGGCTCCAGATTGGTGGGAGCATGTTCAAGCGTGGCCACATGCATACTGATCGTCTGAAGATGTTCCTCGGCCTCCAGGCGGAAGATCTCTGCTGCCTCTTCGCCAAAGTCGCCCGCCATGGCCTGATTGGAACTCGACGGCAGCGTCTGCGACTGGGCAGCCGGAGACGGAGCATAGACCGGCGGGGTATAGATCGGCGGCTGCGGCATAGATGGCGCAATGACGTTGACAACCGGCGCGGACTCCGCGGACGCGGGCTCCATAGGAGGCATGATACCGCTCCCGGACAGGTTCGCCAGTTGGATAGGAGTGAACTGATTCAGGAAGTCGCGCCGCACCTGGATCTCAATCTCGTGGCGCAAACGGGCTTCCATCTCGGCAGGCGTTTCAGGCTCGTCCAGGCCCGCGCCACTCTCGCGCAATTGCTGGGTCGAGTTTAATTCCGCCCGTACCTCTTCGCGAATCTGGCGCTCCAGCTCGGTGCGCAAGGCCAGCGTAGCCGGACGGCTTTCATATTCGGCGCGCATCTCCGCGCGCAACTGTGCTTCCATCTCCCCACGCAGCGCGTTCAGATCGCCCTTGCGCTCAAAGGTCACGCGCTCGCTGAGCGTTTGAGCATCGGCAATAACCTGCATCTCCCACGGAGACCAGGGGTTCTCCTGCTGAGCCCCACTCGCCGGCGCGCTCGCCATATTCTGAAGGATATCGCCGCAAACCGCGATTGAGATCTGCAATTGTTGCAGAATCCCCTGAACCTGCTCCTCGGTCCCCTCAACGCCACCCGTCATCTGGACGAGCATATCCAGCACTTTCTTCAATTTATTATTGGCAACCCACATAACCGACAGCGGCAGATAGCGGCGCACCTGTTCCGGGCTGTTGCGCAGATTCAGGCCCATGGCCTTGCCAGCCCAATCTTCCATGCGGTCCAGCGCGTCGCGTGAACCATCCAGGAAGCCTTTAAATTCCGCCCGCTGAGCCTCAATAATCGAAGCGGCCAGGCGCAACTGGGAAAGTGTCCGTTTTAGCGAACCAGCCTGGTCCTCCAGAGCCTGAGCTTCGCCCTGTAGATCAAAATAGACCTGCGTGCGCGCAGAGTGCTCCACAGAAAGCGCGGGACGGGCGGGAATGTCGCTCGTCAGCGCGCCAGAAGCGGCGGGCTCACTATATGTTGGAGCCTGAGACGGCGCCTCGATCAGCGGAGACAGCTGATACGGCGCTGGCTGAGAAGGGAGTTGGAAAGACTCATCCCAGGCGGTGGCAATCTCATATGCAGGGGATTGAGGCGGCTGAGCCGGCAATCCGTTAACCTGCTGAATTGTTGGACCCGAAGTCGGGTAGACTATATCCTGCTGAATCGTTGGACCCGAAGTCGGGTAAACAATGTCCTGCTGAATCGCCGGGCCAGAAGTCGGATAGACCATATCATCTGGCATTTGAGGACGTGGCGTCATTAACTGCCCGGATGGCACATTTGGCATAAACGGCGTCGCGGGAGCAGCAGGCATTTCCGGGTTTCGCGCGTTGGCCAGCATCTCCAGTGCGCTGGGTGTCGGGGTATTCGCCGGGGCCGGCTCCGGGAAACGCGGGGCTTCAAACTGAGCGTGCTGCGAGGGCTGCATCGGCGGCACAGGCAACTGAATATCGGGCCGCGGAGGAAACTCCGCTCGCAGTTTCGGCTCTTCCGGCCAGAAGGCGTCCACATTGTTCATTTGAGGAGTGCGGAAAGAAGCCAGCATCTCGTCAAGTGAAGAAATAGCATTCGGATCAACAGCAGGGATGGAACCGCTGGCCTGCTTGACATATTCAGGGGTGATCATCCCGCCCGCGACCCCTTGAGAGGCGGCTTCCTGGCGCGCGCGGTACTGAGTATAATCCTCGTCGTCTTCAGCAACAATTGCGTTCTCATCAATACCATTCTGAATACCACCGACCAGGCGGCGCACACGGTCCAGAGAACGTCGTAAAAACTCAACTGTGGGTAAATCTAGACTTGCCAGGCCATCCAGCACATCGGCCAGGATATCTTCCATACCGTGGGCCACCTGCGCCAGACCTGGGAAATCCATCATCGAGGCCGAGCCACCAATAGTATGAGTGCGACGATACGTCTCCTCCAGAGCCTCCATGTCGCCAGGTGACTGAGCCAGGCGTTCGAGATTAGCCTCGATTTCTGGCAAATAACTATTGACCTCTTCGATGAATGAGTCGAGGACAGATAGTTTATCAAATGTATTCGACATGCTACGCGCGCTCACTCCTTCTTGTCTCGTCTTCCCCGGTTCTCCGAGGGGCATGCTTCACGAAGAGCATACCCCCGATGATCCCAGATGTCAAACTGTTATAACCTACTGCCCCAGGTGCCCGTTCCCTGCTCCAGGAAAGGGCATCTGTTCCGCGCCTTGCTGGGGATTGCGCCAGCGAGGGCGACCGGGAGCCTGGCCGCCGCTGCCAGGCGCCGGCGGGAAATTGGGCTGCGAAACTGCGGGCATTTGATTAGACCCGGGGAAAGCCGGCTGATTGGGCTGACCATAACCAGACTCGGGGATGCCGCCAAATGGAGACTGCCCGCCAAATTGCTGCTGGTTGCCAGCAAACTGCTGACCCCCGCCAAATTGCTGGTTGCCTCCAAACTGCTGACCCCCGCCAAACTGCTGGTTTTCAAAGCTCTGCTGTGTATCAAACGGGCTCAGTTCACCAAAGCCGGGCTGACTTGGAAAAGCGGGAGCAAAATTCCCGAATGGTTGATTGTCAAAGCTCTGCTGGGCCGCGGGCAACTGGGGCGCGCTGCCAAAACCAGGCTGCTGCGAGAAGTCTTGCTGGCCATTATTAAAGCTAAACTGGAAACCGCTTCCGCCGAGGTTGTTCTCCTGCGGCTGCGGCAGAGAGAGGAAATCAGCCGAGAAGTTCTGGTTCCAATCGCCATTCGCGCCCGCGTCCTGCTGGTAAAACTGATCGCCGCTGTCCAGACCTGGCAGGGCTGGCACGCCGCCCATGCTGCCAAAGGCCTCGGCGGACTCGCTGACACGCTCGGGCAGACGGAAGGTTGACACCGAAGCGCGCAACTGGTCGGACAGTTCCGACAGATAGCTCACGCTCATGGCAGCTTCCTGGGTACCGGCATTCGTGCGGTTGGTGATCTCCGAGATTTCACTCATGGCGTTGGCCACGTCTTCAGAAACACTGGCCTGCTCATTCGCGGCCTGGGCAATCGTCTCAATCGTGCTCGCCTGGCGTTCTACAGCGGCATAAATCGAGTTCAGCGCGCGTCCAGCTTCATCAGCCAGTTGCGATCCCTTTACCACTTCCTGAGTGCTATCTTCCATAGCTACAACGGCTTCGTAGGTATCGCCCTGAATACTCTTGACCAGCGTGGCAATACGCTTGGTCGACTCGGTCGAACGTTCAGCCAGCAGGCGGATCTCATCGGCAACGACCGCGAAACCACGTCCATGTTCACCGGCCATAGCGGACTGAATGGCCGCGTTCAAGGCCAGCAAGTTCGTCTGGTCAGCGATGTCTTCAATGATACGCACAATTTCACCGATCTCGTTGGAACGCTCACCCAGACGTTTGATCTTCTTCGAGGTCTCCTGGACGTTCTCGCGAATGAGAACCATGCCTTCAATGGTCTGACGCACCGCGCCCTGGCCGGTTTTCGCGTTCTGGAGCGCCTCTTGCGAGGCCTCGGCGCTCAGGCGCGCGTTATGCGCCACGCTTTGCACGAAGTTCGCCAGTGCTTCCACGGCC
Organism: Ktedonobacteraceae bacterium; assembly: GCA_036384215.1. Lineage (GTDB taxonomy): Bacteria > Chloroflexota > Ktedonobacteria > Ktedonobacterales > Ktedonobacteraceae > Paraktedonobacter. Next base: position 14,456 of record DASVMX010000427.1, read on the forward strand.
TCGGTTGTCTGTGAAATACGCGCCACCTGCGTCTCAGATGCCTGGGCCAGTTCAGCGGAACGATCAAGCACGCGGCGGGAGGCGTTGGTCACCTGCACCGCGGTATTCTGCACGCGGCCCACAACCTTCGCCAACTCTTCAATCATATAGTTAAAGGAGTCCGCCAGCACGCCCAGCGTATCAGGAGTCACCTCCGCCTGGACGCGCAGGTCACCATCACCAACCGCGCTGACCTCTTGTAGCAGCTTCTCAATCTGCGCCTGCAGGGCCGCGGCATCGCTCAAACCAGGAGCAACAGAGACGCCACCGCCACTGGTCGGGGTTGAGAAGTTCTGATTATCCAGCAGATTGTTCAGCGACTGCGCCAGCATGGCAAATTCATCATCGCCATTGATCACCGCGCGAATCGAGCGGTCGCCGCCGGTAAAGTTCCGGCACACATCGACCAGGCTTCGCAGGCGATCCTGAATGCGCCGGCGCACCATATAGTTCGTGATCATCAGGCCGATAAACACGGCGACGCACGCAAACGCCACCGCGATAAACGAAACTGGACCCATAAAGCCAAGGACAATGAGACTAGCAATTGGAATGATCAGAGATACGATAAGCGCTGTCGTTAGCAGAGCACTTACGGTCATTCCTCCTCTGTTGCGGTCATTCATCCGCCAGGCCTCCTCTCAAGTGAAGCAGCGTAGTGTATGATTTTGTTAGATAAAGACGAGCGGCCTTTGTACTCCTCAGCCCGCCGCTCCAACAGCACCTACCAGATACAGGTAGCGCAGGGAAGGATCAACCTCCTCCACAGAGCCACATGCAAACACCGGGAAATCACGCCAAGTAGTGATGCATCTTATCCGCAAACAACAAACGAGCGGCATCAAGCAGAATCACCTGACGCTTGCCGACCGTCGCTACGCCTGAGGCATAGGAGGCAACCCACTGGGGGATGCTTCGTGTGCTAGGGTCGACAGTGTGGGGCGCAATGGGCACCATTTCGCTCACACTATCCACCACCAGACAAATCAACATTTCATTATATTTCGTGGACAACAGGCGGGTCCGTGGGTTAAAGGGAAGCTTTTCCTGGTCCAGGAACGCACGCAGGTCCACAACCGAGCAAATAGAGCCGCGCAGATTAATCACCCCCGCGACCCAGGGGGCCACGTTCGGCACAGGTGTGACATCCGCCAGGCGCTCTACCCCCTGTACATAGTTTGCCTGGAGCGCGAAATCGCGATCCAACAGGCTGAAAACCAGGTATTGCTCGCCTACCGGGGCCGCTTCCGCAGGCGCGGCATTCGCCGCTCCGGCCAGCGCGCGTGCCGCGTTCACGACGTTGCTCAACTGGTTCTCCAGGCGATTCGACCCGCCCATATTCTGTTGCGGCTGCGGTTGCGGCTGCGGTTGCGGCTGCGGTTGTGGCCCTGCTTTGCGCTTGAACATGTTCTGGCTCCTACATTAGACGAGACGTCGGACGTTATCCACCAGTTCGTCGTCATTAAAGGGCTTGGTCATATACATATCAGCTCCCTGGCGCAGCCCCCATGAGCGATCCAGTGGAGTATTTTTGCTTGTCAATAAAATGATCGGGATATCTCGGCTGACATCGAGGCTTTTCAGCTTTCGACACAGTTGAAAACCATTTTGCTTGGGCAAGACAACATCAAGGACAATGCACTGCGGATGCTCGCGGAAGACTTTCTCAAGAGCCTCATCGCCATCCACAGCTGTCACTACGTCAAACCCGCTATTGCGCAACGGTGTCGCAATCATCGTCAGTTCTGTCCAACTATCGTCGACAACAAGTACCTTTTGCCCTGGCATACCAGTATACCTTTCCTTTGAGAGGGCGTGATACATTACGCCCGGCTAATGGGAAAGAAAGGCTATGCCACCCTGGCGCAGGCATGCCCGAGCGCCCGGCGTATCGCTCTGAAACGCGGTCGTGTTGAACAGCGTGGGAGATCTCGTGGATGGTCTCATACTCTTTTGTGACACCCTGGCTGACAAAAGCCAGAGAGGAGAAGCGCGCTTTTAACTACGCCTGCGCAAACGCGGGCGCATGTCATCATTGCGCGCTGGCATACGTGATTGCCAATCCACCAGATGCTTCTTTACCGTCTGCACCAGCTCTACCGAGTCAAAAGGCTTGGTGAGATACTCAGTCGAGCCAGCTAACCTTCCGCGCATCTTATCGAAAAGTCCATCTTTCCCACTGAGCATAATAATAGGTATCTGTCTAAACTGCAAGTTTTTTCGTATTATCTGGCAAATATGGTACCCATCCATCCGAGGTAACTGGATGTCGAGGAGGATAACCGCCGGAATTTCGTCGGCGACCGAGGTGAGCGCGCTGAGCCCGTCGCTCGCGGTAATTACACGGATATGCTCGCGCTGCAATGTCATCTGTACAATTTTACGAACCGTAGGACTATCGTCCACTACCAACACTGTCGGCTCCATTAGATTAACCTCCTTTGTGTCTCAGGCGTTCCCCACTGGGCGTTTCCTTCATAGGAAAGTGGGGCGCTTCCATTCCGATTTTGTCCATGATTTGCTGCATCTGTACGCTTGCCGCGATTCTGCTGCGCGTGCTGATGCGCGCGATAGAGATTATACTGCTGCATCTCCTGTTCAACTTCGGTCAGGAAAGCTTTCCAGACAACACTGAGCTGGCGACCAGTATGAGAGTTTCCAACTTCATCCTGCAAAAGCACGGTGAAGACGGTTCGTAAAAAGGCTCCCAGGCCGAGGACGGCTTCCCAGTAAAATTCTTCGAGCTGCTCACCTTTAACCAGGCTGTCCAGGTTGACTATTTCACTACAGTCAAGCTGGCCATTGATAAAGGTGGCCGTCTCTAAAATAGGATACTGCTGACTTGCAAGTAACTGCAACGGCTGCGAAAAACGGCGTTCCAGATAGCGCACGATTTCGCTGACTGGCAACTGCCCGCGCCCACGCAGCCCCTTGGCGTAGGTGCCGTGGTGAACCAGCAGGCCGTTAATGCATTGTCCCAGAGTATTGATCAGCCCGAGCAGGTGCTGGACCGGGGTGTTGTTCTGGCGCTGCTGGGCCAGGGTGTGCTGGCACATGATGATGATGTTGGAAAGGTCTTGTTGGAGTTCAGCTTCGAGCGAGGTATCGACAACTTCGATCAGGTGCAATTCGATCAGGCGAGCCATGATATGCGCGACGCGGGCCTCGGGCTGAAGCAGCGCCAGCGCCATCCCCTGTAGCGGGATCTCGCCGTTGGAAAGGCAGAGCACGTCTATATGTTCCTGGTTCAGACCCAGGCTGCGCACGTCCTTGCTGACTTCGGGCAGCCAGCGCGAAACGGTTGTGCGTGTTAGCGCGGTTTCGCCCATCTCTTCCCATTCATCGGCCTGGCGCAGCGCTTCTAACAACACACTATCCACGTCCAGCGGCTGCATCTTGCTCTCCATCGGGATCATATGTCGGTGAAAAGCAAAACGCCCGTCCACCCAGCGCAGCGCGTGGCTGATCGCCTGCGTCACGCCAAATTCCAGGCGGCGCTGCATCTCGGGCATGTTCATCCAACCCTGATCAACCATAATTGAGAGCGCGACCTGGAGATTCCCCTGTGAAGCCTCGCGCAACCTGTGGGCACCCGGCGGGTCCAGTTTATTGAGCAAGCACAACATGCCGAGCAGATCCGGCTGAGGCACACCCTCTTCATGCAGCGCGACCAGTTGCCCTTTGCGCAGGCTGATGACGAGCGTCTCTGGACCGGAGTGCACAAGCAGCGTGCCGGTTTTGCCACTGAGTGCAAGCATTTTCAGGATTGATTGCAGACCCAGCGTTTGCAGGTCGCCATCCATAATGCGGTCTTGCGGCTCCATCTTTCCTTCATTCCTTTTTCTCTGTGTATACTGAACGTTCTCATTTCGCTCTTAACAAGAACGCTTTTTCTTCGTGGATACAATCCGGGAAACATGCTTCCCTTATCCCCCATGCCTGCCGAAATTCTGGCTGGATATTCGGGTCAATTCCTGCTCAACAGCTTTGAGCAAATCCTCGACATCAAACGGTTTATTCACATATCGCACAGTTTGGTCTTGCAAATATGAGTGATCGACCGGTATTTCGTGCCTCATCAAGGCACTGATGACGACAAACGCCGGTCTGTAACGGCCCGGAGCGCTTGCCAGGCAGCGCATGACCTGATACCCATTCAGCCGGGGCATCAGCAGGTCTGTCACCACACAATGCGGCTGCCAGACCACACACTGCTCCAATAAAGCTAACCCGTCGTGGACCTCTTTCACCTCATAATGATAGCGCTGATTCTCCTGTTCTATCAAGCATTGGCGTATTCCCCAGGTCACATCCTCCTGATCATCGGCGATCAAAATGCGCGCCACCCGTGGCGGTACCTCACCTGATCCCTCTGCGCCCTCCGCCAAAAGATCTTTACCTGCTATAGCCAATCTGGTTAATCCGCCTGTTTCCTCAGCCGGAAACGGCGGATACAGGAGCCGCTGAAAGACGCGCAGATAGCGTTCTAGAACCCGCATGTCAAACGGCTTGTACAGCAGAGCAATCACCCCGAGTCGCTCCAGAGTCCTACGCGACACTGAACGGCTACTCAAAAGCATCTTGAGGCGCGCCCGCGGCCAATTCTGCTGGATTTCCTCTAACCCAATGCCTGGTGTAGATGCCAGTTCCGCACGCGCGCTCCCAGCAACTTCCGTATGCGAGAGTAACGCGTCCATATCATACAACACAATGTCACCTTCTTCCCCCTCCCACCTCTGAGAATCGCGCATCGTTGCCGCGGTTATTACCTCTACTTCATATCCCCACCGCCGCACATTCTCAGCCAGAATAGCACAGAAATGATCGCTTCCCTGGCGCTTGCCAGAAATAAAAATGCGTAGACGCCTCTCTCCCTGTGAAACCTCAAACTCCGCTCCCTCCACAGGTCGGAAGAGATCATGCTGCTCACCACTATACCGATAGGCCATCCCTGTTACACCTTTGTGATGCGATTCGACTGAAATCATCCCCATTTTTGAGTGAGAAACTCCTGCTTAAAGACAACCACATATTAAACAGAAACGCTATTAAAATCACATTAAAATTCCAGCGCCAGCCCTATTCTGAGTAGAATTCCCTTACACTCCATCCGCCGAAAGCGGATACGGCTTGAGCTGACCATCAGTCTCCACAAAAACTTGCTGGCGAAAAACGTATCCGACCCCCGGCTCGGTGATAATATAACGCGGAGCCGAGGGGTGCTCCTCTACCTTCTTACGCAACTGGCGCACATAGACGCGCAGGTAGTCGGCTTCTTCTCCATACTCCGGTCCCCAGACCGTGCGCAGGAGGTTTCGATGCGTCAGAACCTTGCCCGCGTGAAGCATGAGCTGCAACAAGAGTTCAAATTCGGTTGGCGTGAGTTTGACATCCAGTTCACCCGCGCGCACCTGGCGGCGTAGGATATTCATCGCCAGGTAGCCGTCTTCGCTGATCAGCACCTCTGGCTTCTGCGCCTGCCCATCAAAGTCGCTCACGTCCTCCGCCCGCCTGAGACAGGCCCGCACACGCGCCAGCAGTTCATCATTGCTAAAAGGCTTGGTCAGATAATCGTCCGCCCCCAGGTCCAGCGCCTGTACCTTTTGTCGCTCCTCGTTTCTGGCAGAGAGAATAATAATCGGAATCTTCCGGTTCCATGCGCGCACTCGCTGGCAGACGACCATGCCGTCTATCTCGCCTGGCAGCCACAGATCAAGCAGAATCAGGTCAGGCTGATTGAGCTGAGCAATCTCTATCGCCTGCTTCCCATCTTCAGCCACCAGCACCTCATAATTATTGACCTGCAAATTCTTTCGCAAAATGCGCTGAATTGAGGGATCGTCATCGACGATCAAGATACGTTTTCCCTTGGATTTCATACAAACCAGACTCTCTTACGCCAGATCCGTTTTACACATCCTGGCTTCTGCGAGCTTGCTCCCTCACAAGCGCAAGAGCGCGTCATGCGCCGCGCTGTTTCTCGACAGTGAGAAAATTGGACCCTAAGAAGCGATTGGCAGGACAAAGACAAAGTTGGCTCCGCCCTTCTCATTTGCCTCCACCCAGATACGCCCCTGGTGCGCTTCCACTATCCCCCGGCAGATCGCCAACCCTAATCCACTTCCCTGTGCATCCATACTATACAACGACTTAAATACCCGCTCGTGTTCTTCGACGGGAATGCCTGGCCCCTCGTCCACAACCTGGACGCGCACGGCCCGCGAGGCGCTTTCCGGCAAACCACCAGGGAGTGCCTTCTGGGTGAGCACATCCACAATCACGCGGATCTGCGCGTGACGTGGACTATGGCGGGCTGCATTCTCCAGGAGATTATAGAGCGCGCGCTCTATTTGCACGTAATCTGCATAAATCAGCGGGAGCGGTGACTGAATCTGGGGCTGCACGCGAAATTCCGCCAGCAGGCGTTTCGCGCGCGTCAATGTGCTGTGCACTAGCTCCACCATGTCACACCACTCTTTTTCCAGGACCAGCGCGCCCATCTCAATGCGCGACATCTCGACCAGCGCGTCTACCAGGGTGTTGAGATGGTCGGCCTCGGCGTCGATGTCCTCCAGTATCTCGCGGCGCACGTCTTCACCCCACACAACTTCCGGCTGTAAGAGGCCCGTCACCGCTGCCTTGATAGTGGTCAGCGGCGTGCGCAGGTCGTGGGAAACAGAGGCCAGGAGAACGACTTTGTTCTTCTCATCGCGTACCTGTTCGGTCACGTCTCGTACATGGAGGGCGTTGGCAAACCACTCTCCACGTTCATTGTACAACGCGTAACGCGTCAACTGGTAGTGGCGATCCGAAGGTGAGTTATCCAGCAACATGCTGGACGAGGAGGGCGCGCGTTGGAACACCGGCGAGGTGATAATCGCACGCGGCTCCGACATGCCCGCGGTCGCCCAGGTACGCCCGGATTCCCTGGCGCCAGCGACGACCGGCACCTGCCCTGGCAGAGGTTCAGCCGCGATGGTGCAGCGCAAAAACGCTGGCAGTGGCATGCTCTGCTCCTCTCCGCTTTTTTCTTTCCCAGGCGTCATAACAAACTGGTGTAGATAGGCCAGCACGTCTTTGAGGTGCCGCATGCGCTGGAGCAAAGGCGTCAGGATCTGCTCCAGGCTGACTGGCGTTGCCTGCGGGCGAAAAGTGCTGAAGAGCGCTGGAGCAAGATCCTCGTTCGGCCAGCGCTTCCAGACCGGCAGGGGCTCCAGTTCGGAGCTCAATCCACAAAAAACCTCGGCGGCGCGATTACAGTAGAGGCAATTCCCTTGAAAATCGACGATAAACAGCGGGTCGGCCAGATTGCGCCTGAGCTGTTCATAGGCCTGCGGCTGCGTCTCATCCACGTTCCAGACCCGCATTAACGCGGAGCTGATATCGCGCAGAAAGTTGCTCCAGGCCAGGGCTTCGTCGGCGGCTTGCATTAAATACGCCGTACCCTCGCCCGCAGTAGAAACTTCAAGTTGCTCGACCTCCGATGATGGCACCAGAAAGAGTGCCTTCTCGCTATAGGCCAGAGGATCGGCATCGCGCTTCTCTTCTAGCAGAGCCGAGTGGTGCGACGAGCGAAAGATATCCTGCAAATGGCGCTCGCTGCGGGTGAGCAGATGGTCGCTGATAAAGCGCAGAATGCTGCTCAGGTTCACCCCAAAGGTATTCATGGTCTCTTCCTGCAAACGCACCAGGAGCTCCTGCTCACTCTCCGCGCCATTTCCGGCAAAAACGCTCTGTTGATGGCCCTGCTCAAACTTTTCGATCGCATCCTGAAAACGTCGGCGCTCCTGCACCGATTGCAGCAGCAAGCCGTTGTGCACGGCAACCGTGGCCTGTCCAGCGAACAGGGCGAAGATATCGGTCTTCAACGGGGTAAAGCCGCCCGGTTCCGGCGAAAGCAGGAGGAGAACGCCATAGACATACTGGCCGGCCAGCAGAGGGTGGCAGTAGATCGAATGCATCTCCATCTCGCTGGCAAAGCGCCGGCTCTCGGGAAAGCGTTCATCCTGAGCGATGTCCTGCGAAACTCGCGGCACACGATGGAGCAGAGTTGAGCCAATGATCTCTTGCTCGCTCAAACCGTTTCTGCGTTGCAGAAGCGCCCGCAAGCGTTCGGAATCGAGTTCGCTCTGCGCCTCCAGGTAGAGGCCGCGCTGGCCCCCGTCGTAGCGCACAATAGCCGCAGCCACGTGTAGCGCGTTGGTAATGCCGGTCACGATGCGGTCCAGAATCCTGGGCAGGTTGACGGAGCTGGTGAGAACCTCGGAAACGTCTTTAAGCTCGGCACGCTGGCGATTCTGGATCTCTACATTTCCACCCACCTGCGCGCCTTCGATTGCGGTAGCCAGCACGCGCGCAACCGCGTGAATCAAACGCCGCAGCGCTGGATCAGCATACGCATCCAGATCGGTGCTGCCCAGTTCCAGCGTGCCCAGCATTTTGCCGCCCGCGATTAAAGGCGCGACCAGCGCTGTGTACAATTGTGGATGCCCGCACAGCGCGTCGCCACACTGCGCCGGCAGACCCGTAGCCCCATCAGGAAAATGCTCTATCAGCAAGGACTCGGCCAGAAAAGCTCGTTCCGACAGAGCGGCATCCTCCTCCGCGGCCTCACCGGCTCGTTTCTCAGGGGAAGAGAACAGCGCTTCAGATGGTCTGAGCGAAATCAGCATCCGCTCGACCATTGAATCTGCCAGTGGCAACTGGTGATAACTCGTCACCCAGGTCGCGCCCTCTTTCTGGCAAGCTGTCACGCGCACAGCCTCGCGATCATGGCGCAACAGGACAATTCCCAAAAGGTCAAAAGGCAGAGCCGGTTCCAGTTCCGCAGCAAGATGAGCGTAATCGGGCTTGGCACCCCGTACACTCGCAATAAGACGCGCTACGCGCTCAAGGATATTCGATTCGTCTCCCAGAGATGTCTGTGTTTTACCGTTCTGTAAATCCATGCTTTTCCCTAGACAAAAAATGAACACAAACAGCCCGGATCACTTACTGCTTGTTTGCATAATCTGCTGTTGATGCGTTGAGACGCCAGTTGAAATAGAGATTCACCCTAATAACACCAAATCACTCCAATTGGTAACTTGTTACCAACTCACCTACCCAATTGTTCTTACTCATCCCAACCTGGTAACTTGTTACCAGCCAACTCACTCGATTGTTCCTGCATTACCCCCCAGATACCTGCAAAGTATATCATATTGTTGTGTGCCAGCGTCAACCTTGTGTATTTTTCAATGGAAATGTCTTTTTTATTAAATTTTAATTTGCCGGTAACCTGTTCCTAACAATTGGCATGTTATACTTGCTACATGTGGCATATTCTGGGCACGCGGCGATCTGGCCGGCCAACCTGATCGCGCGCAACCTTCTTCTAAAAAACGCCTGGCCCGATTCTTTTTCGTTGTGGTTCTCTGGCGCTACTTTCATGGAGGATATATGACACCTGAAACACGTCGACGCAGCTCTTTCCGCTGGCGCATCGCCGGAATCGCTGCTGTCCTGAGTCTGGCATTAAGCCTGCTCGCGCTTCCCCTCCACGCTCAATCCAATTCAGGGGACAACAATCCCTGTCAACTGGGTAATGGGGTTCAGCATGTGATTTATCTACAGTTTGATAATGTGCATTTTACTCGTGACAATCCCAATATTCCCTCGGACCTGGAGCAAATGCCCAATTTGCTCAATTTTATTGAAAACAATGGGACCTTGCTCTCCAATCACCACACGCCGCTGATCGCTCATACCGCGACCGATATCTTAACATCGTTAACCGGCGTGTACGGCGATCAACACGGCGTACCCATCAGCAATAGCTTCCGCTACTTCAATCCCAATGGCACCACCAATCCGGGTGTTTCGTTCGCTTACTGGACTGACCCGATCTTCGATCCCAGCACGAGCGCGCCCAGCGACACGACGTTTAATATGCTGACCGCGCAGGGCAAGAACGCGCCGGCGCCATGGGTGCCATATACGCGCGCGGGCTGCAACTTTGGAGCGGTTGCGACGGCAAATACGATTCTGGAAAATATAGCGACTGACATCCCGACGGTCTTCGGGGCCAATTCTCCCCAGGCGCAGGAAGTGCAACAAAATCCCACGCTGGCTACCGCCGATTTTGTGGGCATCGGCGTGCACTGCGCGTTGAATAACGCGCTCTGCTCCACGGCCAATGGCGGCGTTAGCGACAGGCTGCCCGACGAGCCAGGTGGCTATAATGGCTACAACGCGCTACTGGGCCATAAGTATGTGGCTCCTCAGATCAGCCCGAGTGGCCCGCTGACCGATCTCAACGGCAATGTGATTCAGGACAGCCGGGGCAATGCCGGCTTCCCCGGCTTTGACGGCATGAGCGCCGCGGTTTCGCTCTCGTATGTCGCTGCCCTCCAGGAACACAATGTTCCCGTGACCTATGCCTATCTTTCCGACGCGCACGACAACCACGCGGGCGCGGGCGCCTATGGTCCTGGCCAGGCTGGCTACGTGGCGGCGCTGAAGTCATATGATGACGCCTTTGGCGCGTTCTTCAAGCGCCTGAACGACGATGGCATCAACGCGCACAATACGCTCTTTGTGGTCACCGCGGATGAGGGCGATCATTTCGTGGGCGGCGCTCCCAGCCCGGCCAACTGCGACGGCATAACAGTTCCCTGTACCTACAGCCAGATTGGCGAGCTGACCGCAAACCTGACCGGCCTGCTGGCCACCCAGCAGGGCATCACAACGCCATTCACAGTTCACTCGGACTCGGCCCCCAACATCTACCTGACTGGCAACCCGGCCCGCGACGCCGCTACCACCAGGGCGTTTGAGCAGGCCTTAGCCCAGATAACTACCACTAACCCGCTCACCGGGCAAACAGAGCAACTGGCCAATTACCTGGTTGACCCGGTGGAGATGAATCTCTTGCACATGATTACAGCGGACCCCGCGCGCACGCCAACACTGACGATGTTCGCCAAGCCCGACTACTTCGTGCAGACAGGCAAACCCAACTGCACCGCGCCCTGCGTCTTTGAGTCGCCGGCCTTTGCCTGGAACCACGGCGATGTCGGGTCCGATATCAATGTCACCTGGCTAGGCATGGTGGGACCGGGCGTGAAAGAGCTGGGCGTGGATCATCAGGTCTGGTCCGATCACGCTGATATCCGCCCGACCATCATGGAGCTTACCGGACTGCGCGATGACTACCAGCACGAGGGACGTGTACTCTTCGAGGTTCTCAAAACCTCGGCCCTGCCCATCGCGGTTCGCCAGCACGAGCACCAGTTGATCGAACTTGCCGAACTCTTCAAGCAGATCAACGCCCCCGTTGGCGATCTGGGCCTGGCAACCCTGGCCATCTCAACCAGAGCGCTGGCCAGTAACTCTACCAACGACCAGACCTACACCAGCCTGGAAAACCAGTTGCTCAGCATCACCCAGACCCGCAACGCCATTGCCGGCCAGATCCTCAGCCTGCTGGAAACAGCCGAGTTCGGCGACAGTGGAGCCCCCCACGGCTTCCACGCCAACGACTCGTCCATCAACAGCCTGTCCGACCAGGGCCAGAGCCTGCTCCAACAGGTCCAGAACCTGGCCAGCTAACCCACCCATTCCCAGGCGCAACCACAGAAGCCTGAAGCCACAGCGGGGCGCTCAGCAGTGAGTGCCCCGCGTTTTATATCCATTCAAGGATCACACCGGATGCGGATTTCATACCGGATGCACTGATCCGGTGCTATATTGGCGGCAACGTCAGAGGCGTATCGTGTTCCCGCACAATAAAACCCATTATCCTGACTAAACCGTATTGAGCCGCACCTCCGATGTGGCCTCATCATTTGTGATACCCAGTCAACTCAACATATCCCTGCCCCTGCACCGCAACCTCATGGTTCTGCCCTGGCGCGCTGGCGGAGCCGCTGATGCCGACCGCGCCTTCCCAGTAGGTGTTGCCGGTGGATTGGGTGGCGACCAGTTCCTGGTTTTTGAGTTCGGGCTGGAGGGTCAGGCTAGCTTTGAGGTGGGGGTCGTTGATCTGGACCTGCCAGCCGGAGGGGTAGGTGATGCCGGTGATGGCACTGGTCCAGTGGTCGAGCACGCCGAGGCTCAGGGAACTGGCGGGCAGTTCGGTGTAGCTCCCGTCGCTGCTGACGATGCCGACGTAGGTGGAGATGACCTTGCCGCTGGCATCGCGGATGACATAGAGCATCATCTCGGCCCGGTTGTTCAGTTGAATGCTAAACCAGTCCCAGCCACCGCCGCCGAGGGTGAGAAAATTGCCCCACTGGTGGTCCATCCAGGCCTGGCCGCTGACCTGGATACTCTGCTGATGGTCGAGCAAAGTGCCGCTGACAGCCATATTGGTGCGCGAATAGTAGTACGAGAATCCGCCCAGGCCATAGGTAATCAGCCCGTTGCCGTTATGCAGGGTGGGCGGCTTGAACGCATTGAGGTCGAGGTTGATGGTGTAGCCATCCATACTGGCCTGGAGGTGATCGCGCCCGTTTAAGCCGCCAATCGACCAGTCATTAATGGCCACGTGCACTCCCGCGCTCGATGTGCCGTTGGGAATGACGGCGTTGGGCTCGGTCAGACGGCGTTGCTCGTAGTGGAACTGGCCGCGCGTGATGTCGCTGATCGCGAAGTGCGCGGCGTAGACCGGCGGGTAGTCGCTGCGCAGCGCCTGGAAGAAGACCAGCTCAAAGCCATAGCGATGAGTCTGACCATCCGGGGTAGTCGCGTTCATATGACCGGTATAGTACCACCACTCGGTCAGATCTTTGTGCGGCGCCTCGTCCTGGGGAAAACGCACCGGCGGCAACTGCTGCGCGACCGGCGGCACGCCCACGGAAGGCAGTACCGCCGAGGTCGCGGGCACGCCCGGCACGCTGCACGAGGTTAGCAGCAGCGCCAGCACGATCAACAAGGGTCCCAGCGCCAGGCGCAGATGAGCAAGATAGTTTTTCATCAATGTTTTCCTCCCAGCGAAGGATCCGAGAGCGTGGGCTCGTTCTCCACGAACTGCTGCTCATGCTCATTCAGAGAGGCCTCGGACAGCGAGGGTGGACGCCGCTGGATGCCTTTGAAGGGCAGCCACCAGTTCCAGTGGCCAAGCAAGCGCATAGTGGCAGGCACCAGCAGACCGCGCACCAGCGTGGCGTCGAGAGCAACTGCCAGCGCCATGCCCAGACCCAGCGCTTTCACCAGAATCATGTCAGCCGTGGCGAAACAGGCGCTGACGACAATCACGATCACCGCCGCGCTGGTGATAATCCCGCCACTACGCTCCAGGCCGAGCGCCACCGCCTGGCGATTATCTCTGGTCTGCCAGTAAGCCTCCTGCACGCGCGAGAGCAGGAAGACCTCGTAGTCCATCGAAAGGCCGAAGAGCGCGCAGAAGAGCAAGATCGGGCCGGAGGCCTCGACAAAGCCCAGCGGCGTAAAACCCAGGATCTGATGGAGGAAGCCATTCTGGAAAATGATGACCAGCGCGCCATAGCTGGCCAGGATCGACAGTGTGTTCATCAAAATCGCCTTGAGCGGCAGCACCAGAGAGCGGAAGAAGAAGAAGAGCACAATATAGGTCACCAGCGAAACGACCAGGATCGCCACCGGGAAAGCGGTGTACAGCGCGCTCACGTAGTCGATATTGGCGGCTGAAACGCCGGTGACCAGCACGCTCATGCCCGCGCCCGGCGGGGTATTACGAATGGTTTGCGCCAGTTCCTGCGAACGTATATCAAGAGCATTGTATTTACTGACCACCTGGATAGCCAGGGTATCCCCCGCGACCGTCGAGTTAACCAGCACGTGCAGATAGGGATCGGTGTTCAGCTCGGGATGCAGGTAGAGCAGTTCATATTGATCCAGGGTAAAGCGCGGGTCGGCGCTGACGATGCTATCGACGCGCGCCACGCGCGGGTCTGCTTCGATGCGCCGTATATAGGCATAGAGGGCTTGCAGATTGGCCTGCGTCAGCACATTACCGCGTGTCTGTACTGCCAGCACAATCGGCGTGGTCTCCTGCGCGTCAAAACGCGTGGCGAGCAGATCGTAAGCCTGGCGCGAGGGCACGTCTTTGGGCAGGATCGAGGCATCTGGCGAGGAGAAGCGCACGCCCAGGAAGGGCAGGCCCAGCGCGACCAGGATGACCAGGATTGGCAAAAAGATGCGCACGGGATAGCGCATGACAAAATGCGAGAGCCGATACCAGAAGCCGTGGTGCTCGGCCAGAGGCTGGCGGCGCCCCCAGTTGGGCAGGCGCACCGGCAGCGAGTTCACGCGAGCGCCCAGGATACTCAACGCGGCGGGCAACAGCGTCAGCGCGGCCAGGACTGCCATGACCACCACCAGCACGCCGCCCAGGCCCATCGAGCGCAGCATGTTCACCGGGAAGAGCACCAGCCCCAGCAAGCCAATTGAGACGGTCAGCCCGGAAAAGGTCACGGCCCGCCCGGCTGTGGCAACCGTGACTCCCACGGCCTCGTCAATTGCGCGCCCGCGCTTAAGCTCCTCGCGAAAACGGCTGACCATAAAAAGCGAGTAGTCCACGCCCAAACCCAGACCGAAGAGCGTGGTGATATTGAGCACAAAGATCGAGAGTGGTGTTAGATGGCCCAGGCCAAAGATCAGCGCCAGCGTCACCAGTACCGCCGCGCCTCCGACCAGGGCCGGCAGTATCGCCGCCATAACCGTGCGGAAGACCAGCAGCAGGGCAACAATCGCGAACGGAAAAGCCAGCATCTCAGCCCTGCGCAGGTCGCGTTCGCTGACAGCCTGAATATCGGCGTAGAAGACCGGCCCGCCGCCTACGCTCTCCTGCAAATTCGGCACTTTGCTCAAACGCCGCTCCAGTTCGGGCAGCAGTTTGGGAGCCGAGTCGGAATCAATGTTCAGCGCGATATTCGCGTAGGCCGCGTGGCGATCCAGCGAAATCTGGCGCGGATTATCAGTAAAACTGGTCACGCTGGCCACCTCGGACCACGAGCGCAGGCCAGCCAGAGCCTGCTCCGACTCCTGCGCGAAACGCGGATTATCGGCGGTATAGACCCGGCTGGTAAAGAGAACCTGGACAATGGTTGGCTGGAGGCCCAGTTTACTGGTTAAAAGATCAACGGCTCGCTGCGACTCCGCGTCCGGGCTGATAAATCCTCCCGATTGCAACACATCGCTGGCGCGCGGCGCAAACGGCAGCGCAATGGCCATCGCCACCATCCACACCCCCACCATCCACCAGCGATAGCGGGCGGCAAATCTGCCGAGATGGTAAAACATACAAACACCTTTCTCTGCTTCCCGTGCTGTTCTGCTCGTACTCTCTTTATCACATCCTATCCGTTTTCCATCGACCTGGCAGCATCTCAGGCACACGCCGGATAGGCTCGACTCTGCTCAGGATTTAGTGTATTATTAGGGGCACGCTAGAAACAAACCGTGGCCCCTATTCATAGTTGTAGGTCGCTAAGTTCAGCCCTGTCAAGAGCAATTTTTCCTGCATATAGTTGCAGAGTCCCTACCGAGAGCGTATCCATTGGAACACAGGAGCATAGCTGGCGTTCCATGCAAATGGCTAAAAGTAGCTCAGCTTCTCGGCAGATACACGTCCACAAGGGAGTAGTTTTTATGGCCAAACAGAAGCAAGAGAAAAAGGCTGCGGCCAAAACCGGCCAGAAAGAGGAAGCCTTCAAGGTCATCTCGGTCAACCGCCAGGCCTATCACGACTATAGCGTTGAACAGACCTTCGAGGCGGGTATCGCGCTGGTCGGCACCGAGATTAAATCCATCCGCGACGGCAAAGTCAACCTGCGCAGCTCATACGCGTTGATTCGCAACGGCGAAATCTGGCTGGAAAACGCGCATATCGCGGTCTATGACTTTGGCAATCGCTTCAACCACGAACCACTGCGCAGGCGCAAACTGCTGATGCACCGGCGCGAGATTCAGCAGTTGGAGCATAGAGTCGCCACCAAAGGCCTGACGCTGATCCCACTCAAGCTCTACCTCAAAGGCGGGCGCGCCAAAGTCGAACTGGGCCTGGCGCGCGGTAAAAAACAGTACGACAAGCGCGAAGCCATCGCCGAACGCGATGTCAAACGCGAAATGGAGCGCATCGTTCGCGGGCGCTAACCGCGTTATGGATGAGAGCGACGCCAAAAACTGAGAGAGGCA
>DASVMX010000428.1:0-4137 GCA_036384215.1 Ktedonobacteraceae bacterium
GATACAGCCCAGGAGCCAGGCAGGCGTTGATCTCTTATCCAAGGTGGCCGTAAAGATATCCTCCCAGTGGGGCCGAGACGCGCAGGGGGAGACGCCTCCAGCATTGGGTGATAAGCTGATATTTTCGGCTGCTTTCAGGGGTTGCCGCGAGTCCCTGGATAGCTGGATAGTAGTAATAGGGACAGGGCTCTTCGACCGCTCCCCAGCTCTGTTTAAACTGCATCAAGCCAGGATTCGCGTATGCGGTGCGACCCAGGTCGAGCTGCTGATAGCCATGCTGAGAAGCCCAGGCGATCGATTCCCAGGTGAGCAAATAGCCGGCTCCAAGATTGTGAAAACGCTCGTCCGAGGCTCCGTACATGTAGCGCGCCATTTTTCCGTAGAACGCAGTGATGTGGGCCGCCACAACGTTTCCGTCGTACTCGGCCAGTTCCAGATGAATCTGGCCTGTGGGTGCGAAGGCATCCCACAGACGCAAAAAGTATGCAAGGGGCTGGGCTGGCATCCCATGCTTTTTTGTGCGTGTGAGCAGGTGGAGGCGATAGTATTCACGCATGTCTTCGCGCTGTTCTGCGATACGCACCTGCACACCCAGACCACGCGCTTTTTTGATTTTGCGTCGAGCGCCCTGGTGTAGACGCTTGTAGAGCACATCGGGGTCAGGACTAAGCTGGACAAGCCAGTTCGCGTAGAGATTCGCCGAGATCAGGTTAGTGTGCCGGGCCAGCGCTTCATTTTGTCCCGTGCGCAGCTCTAGATAGCGCGCTCTTCTTTCCCTGGCCAGGCTAATGGCCTGATCGACCAGTTCGTTTGCGCTGGCCTCATCTTCTGCCAGGAGTGGGCAGGAGTCCGAGAAAGGAAACGAGACCAGGCGTCGTCCGGTGAGCGGACTCTGGATAGAGCTAAGCGGCAGAAAGCCGGTGACACGCCCACTGGCATCTGTCGTGGTCAGAGGTATGAATGTATAGCCATACAGGGACGTAATCAGGTCGAACCAGGCGGGATCAGCATAGAAATGATCGCTGGCGCGTTTTTTTAAAAACTCTTTCAAGTCTGTATTGATAGCCATTGCCTGTATCATAGGCCGTTTCCTTTCGTTAAGAAACCGGAGAAAAGAGTCCTTCTTGCCGCTTTAGCGATTGGAACGCGCGAGCGTTCGCCACAGCGGAAGAAGAGTGGGCGAAAAAAGCTCACACTCCTGCGGGAGAGACGTACCCCATCCCCTGCCTGGTTGTGGTGAAGATGGGAACCCCATTCTGCCAATCGATTTCCAGCATTTTGCGTGAGTTA
Organism: Ktedonobacteraceae bacterium; assembly: GCA_036384215.1. Lineage (GTDB taxonomy): Bacteria > Chloroflexota > Ktedonobacteria > Ktedonobacterales > Ktedonobacteraceae > Paraktedonobacter. Next base: position 1,291 of record DASVMX010000428.1, read on the forward strand.
TACAGCGTATCCAGAGTCGCGATAACTTTACGGGTTGCCGTGTCGATCACAACGCCAGCGTCGCCAACATAGACAAACCGCCCGTCGCGACTGTGTTGTAGCCAGCCGTCGGCGAGGCAATCATACGCGCAGGGCTGTTCATTGTGTTGCATTGAACGTGTCAGAGAGATGTCGGCGACCTGTCTGGGGGCCGAAGCGGGTACGTGTGAGACATCAAACACGTGAACTTTGTCATTGGGCCAGTCGAGAACGTATAGCTCTTTCTCGTCCGGGGAGAGTGAGATACCATGGCTGGGATCGGTGACTCCGTTGCCATCCCAGGAAAATCCGCGGATTGGGACGGTATAGAGAATCTTGCCAGTGGTGATGTCTCCGACCTGAAAACCCAGGAAACTGGTGGTACTGATATATGCCAGTGTTTCTTGTCCATTGATAGTAAATGGTCTGACGCCATTGCCGCGCACCGGGCCTATTTTCCGAATGATCTGTTTCGTGGTTGTATCAGCAACCTCTAGATAATGAGTGAACCTGCCCCCCATGTAAACGTGCTTGCCGTTGAGGCTTACCAGCGTGTTGTGCGGTCCGGTGCCGGCGTTGATAACTCCTGTATCATTGCCAGTCTCTGCATCGACGATATACCATTTGCCATCGCCAGATAGCTCCCCATCGGGCATGTAGATGGTCTTGCCATCGGGGGTGATGGCCATGCTATCAATGCCGTGGTCATACGTTTTTGTCCAGATAACCTGGCGTGTGACCAGATCATATTTAAGCAGTGAGCCACCCGCGCCACTGTCGCTACCATAGCTGACGTATAACATATGCGTTTTTGGGCTCGCTGCTATACCTCTCACTCCTGCGCCTGTTGGAATGTCAACCTTCTGAATCAGCGCGTGGCCATGGTCCATATCATACACATCTATATTCCCATCCGGGAAGACATATTCATAGTGCTGGATAGCGCCGGCACTGGTGGCGCTGGGAGAGGGAGTCGGCGTATGAGTTGGCAAGGTGGTAGCCAGGGTACTCTGTGGCGTTGCCTGGCTGCCCTGTTGTGTTGTACCAGAGCACGCGGCAAGCGCCAGCAGCAGGAGAAAGGAGAGGAGATAAAGCCTCTTGTGATCATGTCTACGAACAGACGCGTGCTGTCGCTGGTACCATGATTTGCCACTCATATTGCACTCCTTCTCCTTTATCTCTCCCGGTTCCCTCTGGCTGGCGAGGATCTGTTTAGGGCAAAATCGACTTCCGCATGCTAAAATCATGGTCGTGGATAGAGATTTTCCTCTATCCACGACTTGCGCCGCCTGTGCCGCTGATCGAGAGTTCGTCGCTTTTGGGGAGTACAGTGGCGGCTGGAATTGTGCCTGGTTCGCGTTCAGTATCGTGGCCGCTGGTCTTGCTTTGCTTGATACCAACTTTGGCCAGGAGCTTGCCGCATCCCCAGCGGAACGAGTGCCACAACATCGCCAGGAAAGGCATCGGGTCGTCGCGCGAGAACCAGAAGCCTTCCTCTACCCCCTGATAAGAACGCAGCCAGCCGCCCAATCCGACTTTCTCATCGCGGCAATATTTAGGTGAAGAGACCAGGTCAAAATTTTCGACAACCCATTTGCGTCCTTCGCGTGCTTCACCTACCTGGACGGGCTGCCCTGTTAGATCCAGATAGAGGGCGCGTGCTACATCCATGCCGCTGGAATCAACGAGCAAACGGAACGTTCTACCGATGCGCGGGTTGGCGTCAATAGCTTTGTACTGCCCTGTTCTGGGATCAAACTTGTAACCGATATCCAGGGCGCCGCGGTAGCCAATGGCTTTCATAAAGGTCCTGGTCTGCTGCGCTACTGTCTCATTTGCCAGGCATATTCCCAGACTGGTCACTCCTGTATAGGCCGGGTATTGCCGGACCATGTTGGCGGTAAGGCCGAACAAACACTCGGATTCGTCGTTAAAGTACCCATCAAACATCCAGACCGTGCGCGAGCCACCGCCCAGGTACTCCTGGAGCATCACATTTGGTTCGTCTGGCGTCTCCATTTCATTGTAGTATTTCAGTAATGTCTCCGGGTCGTGGGCAACAATCATTTTTACCCCTGTACGCTCGCGCAGGGCCAGGGTGTCGATGCCTTTGAGCATCACAGGGAAGGTGGCCACCTGGCAGAATGCTATCACATCTTCTCGCGAGCGCGGAAAGGACGTTTCCGCTGCTGGTATGTCGTGCTTTTTACACAGATAATACATCTCCCGCTTATTCGAGAGTGCTCGCGTTAAACCAGGCGGTTGGTTGGGAAGCAAGAAAGCTTCTTTGAGCGCCTCGGCCTGGTCTGCCAGAAAGACGCAGCTATGATCATCAGTGGGAAGGAGCAGGGGGCGCGATCCAATTTTCTGGCTCAACTGCAAGAACCAGTCAAGCGACGCCTCGGGAGACGCTTTTTCGATATCCCAGATAAAATTGTTGCGCCAGTAGCGGGATCTGGCCGCGGGCGAGTGCTTATCGGCGTGGACTCCATAGACCGCGACGCCAAGACGCCCCAGGCTCCGAGCAATAGCATGCCCATGAAAGCCAGGGGCAATCACGATAACAGGAACTGAGTTATCCAACAGAACCACCTCCAAATAGTCCCGATGTGCTCGATATGGCCAATCCCGGAACGAGAGCATAGAGCATGTTGCAGGCCAGGCGAGCTTTTCGTCTTTGCTCAGGCAAGCAGTAATTCCTCGACATGCCTCGTGATCTGACTGCGCTCAAAACGGTAAACTTCGTCCAGGTCGTCGACGTGCGCCAGGATAAAGTCCAGGTCTTTCGTCTGCTTCGTGTTGCGCAAGTACTCCGCGCTCGCGCTACTG
>DASVMX010000429.1:0-4370 GCA_036384215.1 Ktedonobacteraceae bacterium
ATCCCAAAGATTTAAAAGGTATTTTTCGGGCAGGGGGTGCGAAGCACCCCCTGCCCGAAAAACACCTGAACAAAAAAGGGTGGGGCGGAGCCTTGAGCGAAGAAGTAAATAGCCCTGATTCTCTCTCACCCAAACGGCATCGTCTATACTGGCTCTTTCGGTGGCGAACTCTCTGCCATTCAGGGTCCATCCCAAAAGCGTACTGTCTCTCCCTATAAACCAACTCGGACGGGGCAACACAACGGCTTGTTGCCTCGTCCGATCTTTTCCATCCAATTTCTCCCATTGAGAGAAAGGGCTGGTCATTGACAACTAGAACCACGTTCACTACTTTGGACGTCGCTCCAAGGCGTCAAGCGTGTGCCGCCAGAAAGCATAGATCTTCGTCTCCCTGGTGCGATCGATGCCCAGCAGACGGTTCAGGTGCATATGCGCCAGGCTGCTCAGCAGAGAGACTTCCCCCACCCAGAGCCGACCTGCCTCCTCCAGTTGACGCACCTGAGCGCTCAACGCAGCGAGAAACCCTTCATGAGGGCGAAGCAGGTCCAGCACCAGACTACGTTGCTCAGCCAGGTTGGGATCAACCTTTCCCTGCGGAGCCAGGAGGTCACAATAACGTTTTCTCTCGGCGCGAAACTCATTGCGGAAAGCCTCTCGCTCGCTCGCATTGCATGTCCACGCCTGGCGTTGCTGAAGATCACGTCCCCATGAGGCAAAGAAGTGATCCAACGTGAAAACAGCGACGGCCAGAGGATCAAGGTTCAGACGACGGGCATGGCGAAAGGCGACCAGGTCACTGACCATGGCGCTATCTACCATAAATACCTGCTCCAACAGGTCAATGGCAGCAGGTCCACCGTAGCGTTCTACCTCGCGTTCATACGTATCCAACATATAGCGCTGGATCTGGCCACCCCGGGCCAATTGCATACTCCAGGACAGGCTGAGGGCCAGCGTGGCCTGGATATGCTCAGCCTCCTTCGCGTGGAAGCGCAGACGCAGATGCGGTTCGGGATCGGCATAGCGTATGAAAAACCAGCGGTCAATCAGTTCGCGCTCTTGCAGCAGACGCACAACCTTGCGCACAGGACCGGCGAGAAGCTCTTCATGCTGGCCGGGAGCGGCATAGAGCTTCAGATATATCCACTCTTCACCAGGGAAGCGAGAGCGCTCAGTCGGCGTAATCACTTGCCTGGGATGAAGCAATGGCTTTTTTTGCGCCTCAGAGCTAACCTGGGAAGGGGCTCCAGTAGAACGCAGCAGGGGCACGACAATCTCCGAGAAATAGCCAGCATCCTGCTCATCGCGCAGCCAGAGATGTTCAAAGTCGGGGAGCAATTCGTCCAGAGTAAGCTGCCCTTCGTTCGTGAGCTTGCGCAGTTCATCGTGCAGCTCTTCCGCCATAAGCGGATGTTCCAGATCCAGCAGCAAACGATTATCCATGTGAGAAAGATAGACATAGCGGGGAACTCGCCACACCTCGCGCCAGCGCTGTAGGCCCCGGAACCAGCGAGCTTCCTCCGATCCCTCGCCCAGGGGAGGGATCGTCCCGGCCCGGAGTTGCCAGCAGGTCGGAGTAATGACCAGCCTGGCGGAAGGGCCGATTTTAATGACCAGGCGCGGGAGGAAAGGAGCGCTGGCAACGGCCCCCCAGTCAAAAGGACTCAAGGCAGGCAGGCCATCGCTAGCAATTTCGGTGAGAAAGCGGCAGACATTCGGCGCGCGCTGCGAATTGAGCATGTGCGTCTGGCTGATCCGCACTTGCGCGCCCTTGCTAAGCGAGCGCAAGTAGAAGCGCTCCCGCTGCACGCCAACCACCAGGTCATTGAGCGAGAGCACGCGCTCAGGAGGCGAGGCGGGCGTGGTTCCGACCGCGATCTCATAAGCGCGGATCGGCGGGCGGATCGCCACGTTTGCCAGCCGGGCGTATGAGGGTTGATAGCTGAGTTCGGCGAAGATGACCTCGGACTGCAGCGCTTCTTCGCATCTTGCCAGATTGCGCAATGCCTCCATCCCAGGAGAGCCCAGGAGATCAAAGAAACGCCCGAAGGTGCGACCTGCATGAGGTGAGCCACAGTTTCTCCCTACCACAGCGGTCCACTCACCACGATCCACCGCCTCACACGACGTCGCATGGAGTTGGAGATATACCTCCAGCGATAGGGGAGCCTCCTCCAATCTGGGTGACCAGCGTTCCAGCTCGCGCTGGATCTCCTCGGTCAGTTCCACCTCCAGACTCTGCGTATTCACTGCCTGGGTTACCAGACCCAGCAAAACTTGATTGCGGAGACCAGTAGTTCGCGTTTGCGGGCTGGCGGCGCGATGAGAAGTCCGCGGCGGCTTTTCGTAGCCGGCAGGGGCATCCAGACCGTTTTCTGGACTGAGCAGGTCAAGCAGAGGTACCTCGGCCTGCTCGCCATACTTTTCGCAAAAGAGCGCGCGATATTCCTGGAGATTCTGAGGCCCGTTGGGGAGAGGTGTCTGGCGCAGAAGAAACTCAGCAGCACGCGCGGCAGCCTGCCCGATTGTGTGATGGATCTCGGGCGTTTTTACATGTAACGCGCTATCTATCTGGAGTGGCAGCCCGTTTGTGCTTTCCGCTGTAATCAGCTCCTCCTGGCCCTGAACCAGTGCCGCGATCATGCTCACCGGGGCACCAATCCCGGCTTGATCCAGAGCGGCAACCTCTTCCAGCATGCGGTCCAGATGTTCTCTGAACTGCTCGGCGCCCGAGAGCGCTTCCAGGTGTTTACGGATATATTCGGCTGGCCGGGCATCAGTCAAGGGTGGATGGAGCTGGCTGATAAAAAAATGGTGTTCCCAGAGTTGCCAGAGCAAACGCTCAATCTGTTCCCCCGTTGCTTGCGGAAAGGTCTGCTGAATGGCCTTCTGCAACTCCCTATAGGGAATATACTCCCGCGCCAGCTCAAAGATCTTGCGCACGACTGGCGTGGCACGCAGCGAGATAGCCCGATCATCCAGCTCGCCATAGGTATCCGCAACAGGGAGCACGGCTCGCTCGCCAACCAGATAGGCCGTCTGGTTGAGCCTGACCTTGCATTGGATAACTAGCATACGATCCTCTTCAATCCGCCGCAGGAGCGCCAGCAGCCAGCTCATATCGGGCCGTGTGCGGAAACGCCCGATGGAAGGAGAAGCCAGAGAGAGCCTGGTCTCAGAGGTAAAGGTAGAAAGAGCTACGCCGGAGAAAAGACCAAACGGCGTGGGGCGCGTGCTCATACGGATCAGATAGCGTAACAGACCGGCCTGAACTCGCTTCTGCCGCGCAGAAGAACCTTCGCCCTGCCGCAGACGCTCCAACCCCCGGAGTAAGGAAGGGCTGGCTACCGCGATAGCCTGGATGATCTGTGGTTGAGCAGCCAACTCCTCGATCACCTGAGCACTGTTCTCCCGGCTTGTTTGCAGAGCACAGTCAAGGTCTCCCTGGAGCATCCCCGGGCAAAGATGACCGACTGCGCTCAGCCGGGTAAAGATCTGTGCGGGCAGGGCCGGCGCGCGCAGCAGGGCGAAATTCATGCTGGTATAGAGCGGCTCGGCCTGCCTGTTTGCAGTCGTTTTTTGCTCTGCCATAATCTCTCCTCCTTCTTTCAGGCGATTGCCAGAGCGCGATCCCAACTCGGAACAACGGATGTGGAGGCTGCCAGCAGGACCATCGCTATACCAGGCGCACCGGTCAGCCAGGTGGCCAGATCGAGGGGCGGAAGCGTATCCATATCACGAAAACCCAGCGCATAGGTCGGATTGAAGGCATCCAGGATGCGCTCAACGAGCACGAGAATATGTTCCCGGATCAGAGAACTTTCGCACCTGTGGGCGAAACGCAGGCAGATCTGCAACTGGCCCGCAACACCGTGGCAGAGATGTACTGATGGGGTAAATCGCTGCGTGACCGGACGGCGTAAGGCCGCTTCAAGCGCCTCGATAGCAAGCAGGCAGAAACGCTCATCCTCCAGCGCCTGACCAGCCAGCCAGAGGCTGCACGCTACCCCAGGTGCTCCATAACACCAGGAAGGACGGGACGGAGATAAGCGCTGCCAATCGTCTGAGCTGGTGGCCTGTTCAACAGAGATGTAGCCAGGCCAGTCTATACCCCAGGGCGCGTTTATCTGACGTGCTTCAACCCAGTGAGCCAGGTAGGCAATCGATTCACGTAAGCCAGGATAGCGATACCCGGCCTGCCATGTCAGGGCAAGCGCGGCAAGCGGCCCCGGAATGCCATGAGCTAGCCCGCAATCGAATCGGCCCCCTGGAGAGACCTCGCGGTGATGATCTGTGGATAAGAGTTCTGGAGGGATATACCAACGTTCCCGACCCACAGGCTGATCGGGTTCGGCAAGCCACAGCAGATA
>DASVMX010000430.1:0-5302 GCA_036384215.1 Ktedonobacteraceae bacterium
CTTTATTCTTCAGGCTATTCCAATGGTACTAACTCCTTGTTTTTGGGAGAAAGTGGATGCTAATATATAAACAAAGGTTTGATAAATTTTTGTTTATATGACAGGAGAGTGAGTCCCGGATGGACGAATGGAAAGACCTGAAAATCGCTGTAAAAGCTCTGGCCGGGGTGACACGCCTGTCGATGGTATATCAATTGGCCCGGCACAGGGAGATTACGGTGACGGATCTGACGGATCTGCTGGGGTTGAGCCAACCGCTTGTTTCGTGGCATCTGCGCAAGCTGAGACGCGCGGGACTGGCGGAAACGCGGCGGGTGGGGCGGCAGGTGTATTGCTCGCTCAATACCGAGTACTTCCTGCTCTGTCTACAGCGCCTGGAGCGCCTGGTCGAGCCGGGTACGGTGATTGAAACGTTCCCTGTGGGCGAGGCACTGATCGCGGCTGAAGTCAGCTCTGAACACTAGCTCTGCTTTCTGAAAGAGATATGCTCTGAATGGATGCTGTCTTAATCACGGCTTTATGTCGTTAAAACAGATCCTTAACATAAGAATGGTACAGTTGAGCAAAAGCAAGGCTGGGATGGATGAATGAGAAGGGGGCCGGCGTGGTGGAATGTGCGGCGGGATGATGCGCAGTTTGAAGAATGCAAATACATGCGTTCTTGGAGAGACAGGCCGGGTAATGCCGGTCTAGAAAGAGCAACATGATTACAAACAATGGTGATGAGCAGGACGGGACGCAGGCGAATAATCTGACCGCCGGCACGGCTATGTTGAAGAAGCGTCGCCAGATGACGCAGCAGCAGGCGTATCACGCGGGTAAGCTGGGCCGAGCGGATTTGCATATGCACAGTACGTATAGCGATGGGTTGGGGACGATTCAGCAGGTGCTGGATTATGCCCAGGAGCGCACCAATCTGGATGTGATTGCTCTGACCGATCATGATGTAATAGACGGCGCCTTGCGCGCGCGCGAACTCTGGGCGCGCGGCAACTATCGCTTCGACTTTGTAGTTGGCGAAGAGGTCAGCACAAAGTCAGGGCATCTCTTAGCATTGTTTATTGAGAAGCTCATTCCTCGTGGTTTGAGCATGGAAGAGAGCATTGACCTGATCCACGCGCAGGGCGGCCTGGCCGTGGTGGCACACCCGTTGAATCAGATCTTCCGCCATAGCTGCCCGCGCTCGGTGCTGGACCGCGTCAAGGAGTCGCGGAGTGTCTGGCTGGACGGCATTGAAACATGGAATGCCAGTTTCTGTGGCATTTACGCCAACCGCGTGGCCATGCAGAGCAATCGCGAGAGCTATGGTTGGCCCGAACTGGGCAACAGTGACGCGCATACCTTAAGCGCCATCGGCAGTGGCTGCACCTGGTTCGCCGGCAGCAACGCGCAGGATATCCGCGCGGCGATTGAACGGGGCGAGACCGCGCCTGGCGGCAAAATGTGGGGTATGCATGACTACCTGCGCCTGGCAGGCCATCACCTGGGTAAACAGAGCCGGCGCGTAGTAAAAATTGAACGGATCGCCCGCGGACGTCGCGCGCGAGTGGCCTGAAGCAAAGCAGAGCCGGGCTCCCCGGCTCTTACACCCGCTTCAAACCCGAGTGAAATACTTTGCTTGTTTTATGGATAAAGTGTGATACAATAGAGCTATGTTTAGCAGACGTATACAGCAAAAAGCTCGACAGTTTGTTGCATGGATCATGCGACCTCTGGCTCGGCTGGGGATCACCCCTAACATGGTGACCTTTGTAGGATTGCTTCTGAGTATCGTGACAGCTCTTGTCATTGCGTCTGGATCAGTGATAGCCGGAGGGGCACTGGTACTGTTTGCTGGCATTTTTGACATGTTTGATGGGGCTATGGCTCGCGTGCGCAATGCAGCGACCACCTTTGGCGCGTTTCTGGATTCTACGCTGGATCGCTATTCTGAGAGTATCATCCTCGGAGGCCTGCTCTTCTACGCTTTACAACGACCGACCCTGCATGAGGCCTCATGGCCCTGGGCGAACGAGCAGCAATGGATGATCATCCTCATCTTCGTGGCCGCAATCGGCTCGTTGATGGTAAGCTACGCGAAAGCACGCGCGGAAGGTCTGGGTTTGGAATGCAAAACGGGGCTGCTGGCCCGCCCTGAACGTGTCGTCATCCTGGCTCTTGGATTGCTCCTGAGCAATTTTGGTCTAACCATCTGGGCGTTGGTGCTGCTGGCTGTGTTATCACACGTCACGGCGATTGAACGCATCGTCCATGTGTGGCGCGCGGCTGACCAGCCGCTTGCCCACCAGGCGGCCTTTCCAGGCAAGACACAAGAACCACAGCCGGCGCGGCAGACAGAAGCCGCGAGGCAACTCTCTCCCGGCAATCTGGTGCCAGAATCGGATGGAAGCGTACCAGATCGGCATGAGTCGGTCGAAACGGACAAACCTGGAGATGAGTCCGTTCAGCCTGTATCTACCAGTGTGCCGCCGTTGACTGGTAGTATACACCATGACTAGCGACAACGGCATAGACGGGAACCGGACCGGATCGTAGTAGTAGCGTAAGATAGCCTGTCCGAGAATACAGAAGCAGGCGGCATTTTGAGCCGTCGGGGCATGCACAACGCGGATCGGTGGGAAGCGTTTGCGAATGGTATTGTGCGAGAGATAACAAATCTTCTTGCGGAGGCTGGCACGAAAACAGCGATGACGTTGTTCGCCAGCCATAACTGAGAAGTTGCCTGTACTGCTAGCCTTCAACCAACCGAACACCCGTTGCGCGGAAGCGTAAGACGATGAGCGAGTTTTCTCATGCTCGCCGGACCATCTTCAATTGAATATTCTCTCTGGCTCAAGGGCGATCGCCTGATGGCGGGTGCCCGCGCTCCGGTCCTTAGTACTGAGACTGGAGACCTTAGTGATAACAGAACATACGCATTCAGAGAATAACGACTGGCAAGGGCCAGGCGGAGAGCAGTTATCATCTGAAACCTCTACGCCGCAGCCAGCGATGGATGCACCTGTCTCGGAGGAAGGACAGGGAACTGAGAAAAAAGGTACCCGTGCAGAGGAGCTGCCAGTGGCATCTGGGGAAGAAGTAGCGGAGGTAAAGGAGGCGGTGCAGGAGGCGAAAGCGGAGGAGCCGGTTTCCACTGAACAAGAAGTCCCGCCAGAGGTGCCAGCCGGGATAGATGTTCCTCAAGCAATTGGTGTGGCCGAGGATGTTGTTGCCACGTCTACGACTGATATTCGCCAGCCCGATCTGCTTGAAGCTGACGCCGCAGCACTGTTTCCTCTTGAGGTGGAGACGCCCCTTTCTGCCGCGGAGGCTGTGCGACCCTTTACTGACTTTATCGAGGAGTTCCGCCAGACGGAGGCGCAATTTGGTTCGTTCAAAAGCGAGTCCGAGAGCACGTTTACCACTTTTGTGGCGGGCAGCGAGAGTCTCCACGAGCCGTTGACCTTTTTAGAGACCGCGCCCGAAGATCTGGCGCGCGTGGTAGAGGAGATCTCCGCAGAGGCGAGCACGCCAGCTCCAGAGGCGGCCCCCGGTGACGAGTCGAGCGCAGCTCCTGCCAACCAGGCGGAGGCGAACCCTTCCGGCCTGACGCAGCCGCGCATGTCGTCCGAGCGCCCCGTCTCTCCGCTGCTGCGGCCCGCGACGCGGCCACGTTTACCGCGTCATGGACGCCATCGCATCGATGAGCTGATTCACCCGGCGGAACTGCGCGGCGATCTTGCCAAAACGCCCGCTCCGGCTCCAGTTGAAGAACCAGTCAGCACGCCTGAGACCCCCGCGGTTGCAGAGCCGAAACCAGAAGAGCAGCCTGCTCGCCCGGCGCGCCGCTATCGCTTTGATCGCCCGGCTACTACGGCCAGCGCGACGCCCGCGGCCGCCAAATCCGCGACATCAACACGCGCGAGCGAGACCAAAGAAAAACGCGGCTTCGCAGCCACACGAGCGGAGAGCACTCCTGCCCCTGAGCCTGCTGCGCCAGATGCCAGCCGCGCCAGCGCGATGGCCGAGCCAGTCGCGGCGAAGGAGACGGCCCCCGTGGTTGAGTCCGCGCCCGCGGCCCCTGCTCCTGCGGTACCCGCGACCGAGCGCCGCCGCCGCGGCAATCACGAGCGCACTCGCGAGAAAGAGCAGCCAGCCGTCGCCGCGCCCGTCGCGGTCCCCGAGCCAGTCGCTCCCGTGGTTGAGCCCGCGCCCGCGATTGTCGAAGAGATCGCGGTTGAAGATCTGCCGCCGCTGGAGTACTCCGAGTTACAGGCTGCGAATTCGCGTCGCCGCCGCCGCCGTAGAACCGGAACCCCGAGCACGCCCGTGGCCCCTTCATCCAATGGCACGCTCGCGCACAAAGCGCCGATCTCCGACCTGGTGCCGCCTGCCGCGGCCTCGTCGCTGCCAGCGCCTATCGCGCCTAAAGCTGTGCCGACGCTGCCGCCATCTGCCTATAATATCGTCTCTGGCTATACAGTCAGCCAGATGAACCAGGGCAATGATGTCAGCGGCCCATTTATGGGACCTGAGCCGTCGCCCGCGCGCGGCAGCACTTTTACGCCTTCGCCGATCCGCCACGTGCGCAACGAGGCGCTGCGCAGCACGCCTGCGCACACCAGCAAACACAGCGAGAGCCCTGTGTTGTCCGGGGCCTCGGTCAACCACCTGGCCAACGTGGTCTCACAGGCCATGCAGACGCAGACTGATCGCATGGTCGCCGAACTGCGCCGCGCCAACCAGGTGCCGACCAACGTCTCGGTCTCGCTGCCGCCGTTCCCTTCGACCGAGCGCGTAGGCGTCTTCGTCGATGTCGCGAACCTGCTCTACTCGGCGCGCACCCTGCGCATCACGGTTGATTTCGGCAAGCTGCTCGACTTCCTGCGCGGCAACCGCCGCCTGGTACGCGCGCAGGCCTATTGTCCGACCAGCCCGCAGCCCGGCGACGACCAGATGTTTCTGCAGGCTGTCAAGGGTCTGGGCTATCGCATTACGACCAAGAACTACAAGACCTTCTCCAGCGGCGCCAAAAAGGCCGACCTGGACCTGGATCTGTGCATGGACGTGGTGCGCCTGGTCGACGGCAAAGCGGTCGACTGCATCGTTCTGGTCAGCGGCGATAGCGATTTTATGCCCATGCTGGACTATTGTTCAGACCACGGCGTACGTGTTGAAGTCGCCGCCTTCGACGAATCGATGTCGGCAACCCTGCGCCAGAGCTGCGATCTCTTCGTAAACCTCTCAATGCTCGAAGAGATCCGCCTGTAAACAGGTGAGCGGAGGCTGCGCTCCGGTTTTGCAATGAAAGACGCGGATTGGC
>DASVMX010000431.1:0-2262 GCA_036384215.1 Ktedonobacteraceae bacterium
ACCCCGACCTTGACCATGAACACCCTTTGATGTTATAAATTATTCAACCGATTGAATAATTTTTCCTGGATATACTGACAACAGGAGCGAGGAGCAAACGCAACGTGAGCAGAGCAAGCACAATGGATGAACGGCGAACCAGGATTCTGGAGGCCGCGATAGCGGTGCTGGCGCGCGAGGGGATTGCGGAGACGACCACGCGTAAGATAGCAGACAAGGCAGGTGTCAATCAAGCCATGTTGCGCTATTATTTTGGCAGCAAGGACGACCTGCTCTTCGCGGTTCTCCAGGAGATGATGCACCAGACCAGGGAGATTGTGCAGCAGTCCACATTAAGCGGGAAGGGTGTACGCGCATTGCTGCTGGAGGGCTTGTTGGGCTTCTGGCGGCATTTTGAAAGCCAGACAGAGCTACAGGTGATGCAGTACGAGTTAACGCTTTACGCGCTGCGCAATCCAGCTTCGGCCTGGCTGGCCCGCCAGCAGTACGACGGCTACTGTGCGGTGGTCGAAGCGCTCCTGCTTGAAGGCTTTGCGCGCGCTGGACAGAACAGCGTCGTCCCTCTGCCCGAACTGGCGCGTTTTGTCGTCGCGGGCATTGACGGTCTGATCTTGCAATTTATCAGCGCGCCCGATCCTGAGCGAGCGCGGCGCGACCTGGAGCACCTGGTCAATGCGGTTATCGCGCTGGCCGGAGGTATCTAACAGGAACGAAGGGAGAAGCAGTATGCAAACAACGGCGCTCCGGCAACAGAGACGTGTCGATGACTATCCCTACTACCGAGAAATCCTGCGCGGGCGGCCTCTACCGCTTGCCTACCTGGATCTTGACCTTTTCGAGGAAAATATTCGTCAGATTGCCAGCCAGAGCGGCAGCAAGCGCATTCGCGTGGCCTCCAAGTCGCTGCGTTGCGTGGCGGCGCTCAAACGCGTTCTGGAAGCCGATGACTGCTTTCAGGGCATCATGTGCTTTACCGCGCGCGAAGCGGTCTACCTGGCCGGCCTGGGCTTCAAAGACCTGTTGATTGGCTATCCCACCTGGAATAGCGAAGATCTCGGCCTCGTTGCTCAGGCCACAGCCGAGGGCGCGCAGATCACCTTGATGATCGATAGCCTCGCGCACATCGACCAGATCGAAAGCGTGGCCGAGCACTATCAAGTGCGCCTGCCAGTCTGCCTGGACATCGACATGTCAGTCGATTTCCCTGGCCTCTATTTTGGCGTACGCCGCTCTCCCCTGCGCCGCAGCGATGACGTGCGCCCGCTGATCGAACGCCTCAAACATTCCGAGAGCACCTGGTTGGACGGAGTCATGGGCTACGAAGCTCAGGTCGCCGGCCTGGGTGACAACGCGCCGGGTCAGGCCGCTAAAAACTCGCTGATCCGGCGGCTCAAACAGCGTTCCATTGGCCTCATCGCGCGTCGCCGCCAGGAAATCGTCGAGCTGATCCGCACCTCCGGGCTAACTCCGCGCTTCGTCAACGGCGGCGGCACCGGCAGCGAACTGACCACCCGCGCGGAAGCTGTGGTGACAGAAATCACCGTTGGATCGGGCTTCTACTCACCGGCGCTCTTCGATAACTACAAAGACTTCCTCTACCAGCCCGCGCTCGGCTACGCCATCGAAATCGTCCGCAAGCCCGCGCCGGGCATCTATACCTGCCTGGGCGGTGGCTATACCGCCTCCGGCGCGGCTGGACGCGATAAACTGCCGCAGCCGTACCTGCCCGAGGGCGCGCGCTTGATCGGCCAGGAAGGCGCTGGCGAAGTGCAGACGCCGATCCTCTACGTGGGCATCCACCGCCTCGATCTCGGTGACCCCATTTTTCTGCGCCATGCCAAGGCAGGCGAAGTCTGCGAACGCTTCAATCAGCTCCTGTTCATCAAAAAAGGCACCATTGTCGAAGAAGCGCCAACCTATCGCGGAGATGGCCGCTGTTTTCTCTAACATGAAAGGACGCGTGAATTATGAGTACTGGAGAAGTTGGGCGCTGGCATAACTGGTCTTCGTCGGTGAAAAGCGCGCCAAAGGCGGTAGTAAAACCGGCCAGTTTAGCAGAACTGGCGCAACTGGTCGGAAAGTACGCGAGGGAGGGACGGCACGTGCGTGTAGTCGGCGCGGGTCATTCATTTACGCCACTGGTCTACACGGACGATGTCTTGATGTCGCTGGACAATATGCAGGGTATTGTATCTCTCCATACAGAAAAGAGTCTGGTTACCATCTGGGGCGGCACCCGGCTACATGGACTGGGCAACGACC
>DASVMX010000432.1:0-9101 GCA_036384215.1 Ktedonobacteraceae bacterium
ATCCCTGATTTTGCAAAATCAGGACAAAACGCGTTTTCCCCCCGCCCCAGGAAAAACAAGGGGGTGGGGCGCTTTGACAAACTTTTGCAAAGTTTGGGATGACTGATATTTTTATCCACCACCGATTTAACGCGAAAGTCATACCTGAATTACCATTTCTGGGGCTTTGTTGTATTTACGGTGAATTTCCTGGACCTCAATGGCCTCCACCAGATAATGGAACTCTACCGATTTAACATTCCGATAACATTTATTTTATTGCTTCATAAAGCGAGCATCCTATACTTATCCCATAAGAACGTTCAAATGAAGAACGAAAAGTGCCTTCACATCTTTATCCTCGTGAATCGAGTAAAAAGCGAGAAAGCAGCATAAGGAGAGCGACTGGGAGAAGCAGTCGCTAAAAAATGTATGGGTCAATCTACCTCTCAACAGACCTGTAGCAAATGTGGTACTGCGAATCCTCTGGAAAGCGCATTTTGCGCGAGTTGTGGCTCATCTCTCTCAGATGCTATGAGCGGGACAATGGTGAGCGATTATAATACTCCTACTGTCATGTCCGGCGCAGGGCGGCGCGTGACGGGGGCGCTGGCCGCGGGCGCGTTGATTGAGGGACGTTATACCATCACGCGGCTGCTGGGGCGTGGTGGCTTTGGCGCGGTCTATCTGGCGAGCGATAACCGTCTCGCCGCGCGCCGCGTGGCTCTGAAAGAGATGGGCGACACGCAGCTCAGTCCTACAGAACACGGGCAGGCGCTGCTGCGTTTCCGCCAGGAAGCTCACCTGCTGAGTACGTTGCAGCATCCCAACTTGCCGAGTGTGAGCGATTTTCTGGAAGAAGGCGGGAAAGCGTACCTGGTCATGGATTTTATCGAAGGCCAGACATTAGACGAGGTGCAGAAGGCGAACGGTGGCCCGCTGAACGAGGCGCGAGTGATTGGCTGGGCTTTGCAGATCTGCGATGTGCTTGCGTATCTCCACACGAGGCCCCGGCCAATCATTTTCCGCGATTTGAAACCAGCCAATGCGATGGTCACGCCCGCGGGCCAGGTCAAGCTGATCGATTTCGGCATCGCTCGTCTCTTCCGCCCTGGTGCTGAGCGGGATACCAACTGGCTCGGTTCACAGGGCTACGCCGCGCCGGAACAGTACGGAATAGAACAAACGGACGCACGCACCGACATATATGCCCTTGGCGCGGTGGTGTACGCGCTACTCACCAATCAGGAGCCGCTGGCCTCGATCACGCGCGTGGTCAGCCCCGGTAGTCTGCCAACTCCCCGCCAGTTGAATCCCCGCATCTCGCCGGGTGTTGAACAGGTCATCATCAACGCGCTGGAAGTTGAGAAGCCCCGGCGCTATCAGTCGGCGAGCGAGATGGCGCGGGCGTTTGAGCAATTGGGCTTTTCTCTGCCGCGTCTCAGTGGGGGCATACAGCAGGCGGGCGCGGGCGCGTTGACCCTGGCTGGAACGCAGCCGGGGAGCTACCTGCCCTCTTCAACCCTTCACGCCGCCCCCACCCAGGTCAGCACCTCAAACGCTTTGACAACTCCGCACGTTCCTGGCTCACCCACGACCTCAGATTCGCTGGCAAGCCGCCAGGGATATCCTTCCTCCGCGCCACAGGCAGGACAGCCGGGTTACGTGACCGTGCCCATGCCCACGCAGCCCGGTGGTCCTCTGGACAACCCTGGAGCGGCGCTCTACAGCGCGCCGGGGCAGATCCCTCCTGGCACCACGCCGCTGCCGGCGGGGCCACCAGCGCTTCCACAACCCGGACCAGGCGGCTTCAAACATCCCGGAGGAACTGGCAAACTTCCTGTGGATAAGACGCGCCGGGCTATCGTGATTGGCGGAGGGGCTGCAGTGCTGGCCGCAACTACGGGCATCTACTTCTTTGTTCGTGGGCGTTCTGGCCCGGCTTCACTACCTGCCAGTGGAACTGTAACGGTCAACCTCGCGTATAGCACCGAAAAAAAAAGCTGGCTCGAACCGGCAGCCAGGGCTTTCAACGCGTCAGGACAGAGGTTGCAGGGCAGCAGCAAAGTCATCAATGTTCAGTTCAACGATCTTGGTTCGATTGATAGTGTCGAACAGATCGCAAGCGGCCAACTCAAGCCAGTGGCCTGGAGCCCGGCCAGTACGCTGGAGATCAACCGCCTGGCCTATGAGCAGCGGTCGGACACCCCGCTGATTAGCTCTACCGATCAATACCAACCGCGCTCGCTGGTGAAGAGCCCGCTGGTTCTCGCGGCCTGGGAGGAGCGCGCTCGGCCCTTGCTCCAAAGCTTTCATGTCGCGACCCTCGATTGGGATACGCTCTCCTCGGCTTTTCAGGCGGGAGATTGGACGCAGTTGGGCGGCAAAGCGGGCTGGGGCCAGGTGAAGTTTGGGCAGACTCTGCCCACCCAGTCGAATAGCGGCCTGCTGACCATTACCTTGCTGGCATATCACTACTACCAGGAGCAGCGCAGCCTGAGCACCAGCCAGGCACACGCTAAACCTTTCTGGGACTACCTGAACATCTTTGAAAACGCGGTCAATGCCTTTGGGCGGAGCAGCGGCACGTATCTCGCGAATGATGCCATCGTGGCTGGGCCGCCGCAAGCAGATGTGATTGCTACCTATGAGAACCTGGTGCTGACCCTGCAGGACCAGGCTCAACGCCGGCAGCATCAGCGTTTGTTGATCTTTTATCCCGCGCTCAACCTGCTCAGTGATCATCCTTTTGTGGTTCTCCAGGGCTCATGGGTCAAGGAGGAGCAGAAGCAGGCCGCGCTCCAGTTTCGCGATTTCTTGCTAGCGGAGACTCAACAACTCCAGGCGCTCGCGCAGGGTTTCCGGCCAGTCAACCCCGCTGTCTCCCTGCAAGATGCCAGCAGGGGAACGAGCAACCCGTTTGCGAGCCTGAAAGCCATCTTTGCCGGCGGCCAGCCTGATCCGCTGCTCAACCAGGCCCAGGCGCCAGCCGGGGGCGTGGTGGACGCGTTGATTAGCGACTGGCGACAGTATTATTCCGATCGTGCGACAACCGATGGGTAATAGAATTGAAGGAAGCAGATCTATGTTTTGCTCAAACGAGAGCGAGAGAGAGCAGCGTTTCTACTCGCCTGTTTTCGTTGTCCTGTGCCTGGGATTGCTGTTCCTTGGTGGGTGCGCCAATCCGTTCGCGGCGGGGGGGAATGCCACGCCCACAGCCGCGCCAGGAGCGCCGTATACCTGCGCGGATCGTTCCAGCACGCCGGTCACGCTGACCATGTACTATGGCTCGGAAAAACAGGTCTGGATGACAGATGTGGTCGAGGCTTTCAATAAACAGGGGGTGAGCGCCTGCGATGGGCCAATCACCGTCCATGCCGTGCCCTATGGTTCGGGCGAGTCGATGCAGGCCATCCTCAATGGCGACAAAGCCGACATCTGGAGTCCCGCCGGCAACGTCTGGCTGACCCTGCTCAATCAGCAGTGGCAGCAGAAGTATGGTGTGAGGATCATTGGCACCAGCGCCGAGGACAACCCCTCGCTGCTCAGAAGTCCAGTAGTGATTGCCATGTGGAAGCCTATGGCCCAGGCTCTGGGCTGGCCGGAAAAGCCTCTGGGCTGGTCAGATATCGCCAGTTTGAGCACCAGCGCCAGTGGTTGGGCGGCATATGGACATCCTGAGTGGGGCGACTTCAAATTTGGCCATACCAACCCCGATGACTCAAACTCCGGCCTCGACGCGGTGATCGCGGAGCATTATGCCGCGGTCCACAAGCAGCGCGGTCTGACCAGCGCCGATGTCAGCGCCTCCTCTACGCGCGAGTTTGTGGCCAATGTCGAGAGTTCAATTATCCACTATGGTGAGAGCACCGGCACCTTTGCCAGTGAGATGTTTCGCAAGGGGAGCGACTATCTCAGCGCCGCTGTCATGTATGAGAGCCTGGTTGTCGAGGCCAACCAGGGGCAATTCGGCGCCCTGCCCGCGCCGGTCGCGGCCATTTATCCCAAAGAGGGCACGTTTTATAGTGACCATCCCTTTGCCATCCTGCGCGCCAGTTGGGTCACGCCTGCCAAACAGGCCGCCGCGCAGGCTTTTCGCGCCTACCTGCTGGCGTCTCCGCAACAGCAGAAGGCGCTGCGCTACGGCTTTCGACCCGGCGCGGGTCTGAGCGGCGCGCCCATCGACGCGGCCCATGGCGTCGACCCGGCTCAGCCCGCGACCCTGCTCCAGGTTCCCGATGCCGCGGTGGTGAACGCCATCGAAAATTCCTGGAACGAGCAGAGGCGCAAGGTTGATGTCATGTTGATTATCGACCGCTCTGGCAGCATGAACGATCCAGTGGGAGGCACAACCAAGATTGTTGGGGCGCGCCAGGGTCTGGCTGAATTTGTCAACCTGCTGGGGAATCTCGATAACCTGGGCCTGACCCAGTTTAGCGGCCAGGAACAGGTACTTTCTCCTATGTCCCCGCTCGGCTCCAAGCGCCAGCAGGTGCTCAACGCCATCAACACCATCACCACCGGGGGCAACACGCGGCTGTTTGACAGCATTGCCGATCAATTTCAGCAATTGCGTAGCTTCCAATCCAGGCACATCAAAGCCATCGTCGTGCTCACCGATGGCGTGGATGACGCCAGCGGCATTAAGCTCGCGCAACTGCTCCAGCAGATCACCCCCGGCGGGGCTAACGCTGGCGAAGGGATCAAGATTTTCACCATCGCCTACGGAGACGCCCATGGCAGCGGAGTCGATGTGAACGCCCTTACCCAGGTCGCCAGCGCCAGCGGAGGCCAGGAGTACACCGGCACCCCGCAAAACATCAAACAGGTCTACCTGGACATCAGCAAATTCTTTTGAAGACCAGTGAGGCAAGCTCATTGGTGGGCGGGCAGGCGCAGGGCGCGGCTCAGGCAGAGCGCGCTGGCCAGCAGGGTGATGGCAGCCAGAACCATGGCGATGAGCGAGAAGTTAAAATGCGTGCCTGCGAGCTGGCCCTGCATGTAGAGTTCGTGGCTGACCGGGTTGAGGATCAGCGTGTGGAGTACCAGGGTGGCGACATTGACGAACAGCAAGACACCCGCGCCAGTGCAGGCTCCCAGAACTGCCGCCGGCTGTGGTGCGAGACGCCGGGCCGCGCGCGTCATCACGGCTCGTCCGGGGAAAAAACTGACCAGCAGTAGCCCGCTGAACGCGGCCAGTAAGGCCAGGAAAGTCAGCGGGTGACGGACGAGCAGGCCGCCGAAACCGCCGAGGGCCACCAGAAGAGCGAGCACGGCCAGTCCTGCGCTTACCAACAAGGCACGGCGTATCAGGGCATAGCCCGCGATCGCGCAGACCGCGACCCCGGCGGCCAGCGCGGAGAGATAGATGCCATCGTAACTAAAGCGCAGCAGCGGAGACGCGTTATACGCCGCCGCCGTGAGAGCGCTGGAGTCTTCAATAAGATAGAGGTTGAGGCTGGCAACCAGGGCGACCACAAAGGCGATCAATGTGGCGACCAGGGCCAGCCAGAGGCGCAAGGGAAAAGCGCGGACTGGAAGATGCGCGGCCATAGCGTGAGTTCCTTCCTTGAGAGCCAGCCAGCGTTCCAGGCCGGCATTCAGCAATAGATCGAGCAGCGTATGCAGCCAGAGCCCAGGCAGCCCGCCCAGACCGCGCTGCTGGAGCGTATCCCGGCAGCTATCGCGAAAGACACGCGCCATGCGCAGGCCATAGGCATGCTGGAATGAGTCCGGGTAGAGACGCAGCAGGCGCAGATAGAGCCATTCTGAGCAGACCATAAGTTTGTCCGCGTCTCGCGGCGGGCGTGTTGAGCGTGGAGGGTGGGCCATTACGCGCCTCCTTCCAGGGCCAGCAGCCCGGACTCCAGTCCAGGCTGAGGCAGTAGTTGCTTCGTCTGAGCCATCCTCACCAGGTCCGCCAGACGCTGCGCCTCCGCCCTGGCCACACGCAGGCCAAAGGGGGTCAGCCGATAATAATGGCGCCGTTCGTCGTCCATCTCCGCCACCGGACGCTCGTCTGACTCCTCGATCATCCCATCGGCAAGCAGCCGCCTGAGCGAACGATAGAGCGTGCCTGGCCCCAGATTCACCTTGCCCGCGCTGCTGCGAGCTGTTTCCTGCATAATCGCATATCCATGCCGCTCCCCCTCAACCAGGGCCAGCAGAATATGAAAAGCCGCCACCGGCAACGGCAGCAGCGCCCCTGGATCACCCGTATCATGCCGCATACAAGCTCCTCCTGTCATTTTACTATATCCACGCCACATATAATCACATTGGATATATGCAATATGGATATAGTAGCGCGAAAAAGGAACGTTGTCAAGAGCATTCTTTGTGAGCAATTGTGCTACCCTGGTCTGAACGATTCAGATCCTTATTGAGGCGTATGATATGGCAGAAAAAGAGGGGATAATAAGCTGCAACGGGTATTGCGCGCAGAAAACGCGCCCGTTGCTTTTTCAAAGCATAGCGATACATACCTGGACAGGCTATTCAAGGAAGCGCCTGTCCAGATATTTTATCAGATTAGAGACGAGGTGCTGACTCGCTCTGCACAGATGGTTGTTGTGGTGTTGAAGAAGATGAAAGATCAGGCGCTGGACTGGCGGCATTCTTCAACAGCTCCTCGCGGACGATGGTTACGTCGGGAGGCGCGGTGATACCAATCTTCACCCGTTCCCCTTCCACCGCCAGGACAGAAACGCTAATAACCCCATCCAGGATAATACTTTCACCTACTTTTCGTCGCAAGACTAACATGTCGGGCCTCTTTCTTCGGAAGAGACTAAGACTGAAGCATCCCTGCGCTGCGACACTCATCCATAACCGGCGCGTCGTAGTCGCCATCCACGGCGGAGCGGGCAACACGTTGAGAACCACGTCTTGTATAGATGAACTTGCAGAACGCGAAGGGTAGACACAATCCTACACACTACATCGACTACCACCGAGCGTTCGACTCAGGATAGAAAAAACGTTGTACAGCAAATTTGTACAAAACGACCGACCGGCAAAGACCAGAAAAAATGGCTAGCAGGTCTCTACAAAACGCGTAGAGTTGCGCAAGATGCAGAGAGCCAGTTCGGCGCTATCGATTTGATAGGTGCCATTGGCGACGCACTGGCGCAGAGCCTCTACCCGTGCTGAGCGGTTTCTTGACCAGGAGCTTACAAGCCCCTGTGGCCGCTCTGGAAAGTCGTCCGAAGACGGCTCCTCCGACCAGAGCGGAGAAGAAACCTGATCGACCTGCGGAACACTAGCCAGAAGTTGGGCCTGATCCCGATGATCCGTGCGCCTGTCCTGTTGAGCCTCCTGTTGAGGGATATGCTCAGCAGGAAGCAAATTGAGATCGAGCGCGACATCTACAATGGCCTCTTCCATACTGCATTCTCACAATCTAGAAACAACCAGTATGATCTCAGGGAAAAGAAGAGATCATCGTCGTCTCTTCCCTACCACCCTGTCTATGATAATCGTCTGAAACCAAAGTTTCTAGAGGGTAGAGAATTTCTTCGTCGGATAATTCCCTACACTATTCATTATATAAACGCCACGAGCATTTCTGATGATCGCTCTCTCGTGCCGGAACTGACACGTTGTCTACTAAACACTACGAATCATTAGGACGATCGTTGTGTTGTACCGGTTGCAACGCGTGGGCGACGAGGACGTCTGTTTTGCCTGGTGCCCTGTTGAATATCCAGAGCGTTGCGCAGGCGCAGGATGGCCTGGATATGTAACTGGCAGACGCGAGATTCAGAGACGTTCATAATCTTACTAATCTCCTTCATCGTCAATTCCTCGCGGTAATACAGGGCGAGGAGCATGCGCTCGCGTTCCGGCAGTCCTTCCAGAGCGACATGCAGCATTGCCATCAGCTCCTGCGTCTCAACCAGTTCGTCTGGCTCCGGTGAACGCTCGTCTTCCAGCAGATCTGCCAGAGAAGTCAGTCCTTCGTCTTGAGCGAGCGGTCCAAGTGGAGCATCTAACGATAAGACTATTGTACCCGCCTCTTGCAACATCTGGCGATAGCGAGAAGTGCTGATATTGGCTTCCTCAGCAATCTCGTCCTCTCTGGGAGGTCGGCCCAGACGTTGTTCCAGGTTTGCGATTGCGTACTCCATCTGGCGAATGCGAGCCATCGCGGTGCGCGGGAGCCAGTTGAGAGCGCGCAAGTGATCGATCACCGAGCCACGGATGCGCGTTGTCGCGAAAGCTTCAAAGCGGCAGCCGCGGGCAGGGTCATAGCGATCGATAGCATTGATCAGGCCGATTGTACCACAACTGAGCAGGTCATCGGAGTCCAACACGCACGAGGGGGGGATGCCGAGCCGGTTGACGACAAAGCGCACCAGCGGAGCGTATCTGGTAATCAGCTCGTCGCGCAGCGCGGGATCGCGAGTTGCGGCGAAGCGTGTCCAGACATCGCTGATAGTAGCTGACACACCCATAGAAATAACCCTCCTCTTCTGACCTGGCCTCATGGGCGCCTTGACGCACGTCTACCGATGAGCTATCCCGACCGACTGGCCCGGGCCGGGGTATCTCTGAGGCAAGTGTAACGAGAAGAGCGCGCGAAGCATATGGCCATTGGTCATCGATCTGATTGCTAGAAGTCCCGTTTTGGTCTCGCGAGTTTGAGTGAGCAGGTGCGCGGGCGCGGGCCTTTTCCGGCCTGCTGATGGTCGAGAGAGGCCACGCGGGAAATGGTTTAACTTTAGAAGTAGTGAAAGAGGTCGATCAAAGAAAGTAGAGAAGAGCAATCCTGCCAGACTCATGTTGTGGTGCGACGAGAATAGAGATCGGAGGGCTTCTATGAGGCGAAACAAACAGCCGTCGGAATACAGCGACTATGGAAAATATATCGAGCTGGGCGATTTTCGCGAAAGAACGCGCCTGGAGCAGCGCCAGGTCGAAGAGCTGATGGAGCGGGGATTTTTCTGGGAAGAGGCCATCAAACTGGTCCAGTTGCACGAGCACCTGTATGAAAACGCGGAGATGCGCCAGCGCATGGAAGAAGACGAGTATATGCGTTTCGCGCGCTGGCTCTACGAGCAAGGAGCCATCAACGAAGGAGAGGAAGAATAGGAAGTTTTAGCAGGTGAGCGCGGAAGAGC
>DASVMX010000433.1:0-5696 GCA_036384215.1 Ktedonobacteraceae bacterium
GTGTGGAACGCCCATCCAACCCGACCATGCTTTTTTCTCTGGGGTAGGGATCATTCATAGCTTACCAAGCAATTGCGCCAGGGCCGCTGCCAGGGTTTGTTCGGGCTGAGCACTGGTTTGCGGGGAGCGCCAGCCGATGAAGCCATCCGGGCGCGCGAGAACGGCTCCGCGGGAGGTGATGCCGTAGGCGGCGCAGAAGGCGCCCGCGGGATCACTAAAATCAGTGCCGGCGCGATAGAGGTCCAGTTCAAGGCCCAGGCGTGCGGAGACGGCGCGGGCAGCATCCAGCCAGGCATAGCCTTCAGGACCACTGAGGAGGACAAAGCGCTGGCCGAGCAGGTCGAGGGTAGAGACGCGCTGCCCGGAGCGTTCGATCCAGAGATGAGGCGCGCGCGTCCCTGGTTCCCCGTTGAGCATGACGTGTTCCAGCGAAGGCATGGCAGCGCGGGGCTCGACCAGGGCGGAAGAATAGTAGTGGTAGCCAAGCATAACCACCAGGTCGTGCGCCATACCCACCTCGGCCCGCTCAGCGGCGTTGGACGACCAGCGGCGATTGACCTCCTGGAAACGCAGCCGCGCCTGCTCGACCGTGAACCAGTCTACCGGCTCGCGCTCGGCCTCGTAGCTGGCCAATAATTCGGGGGCAGCCAGACCACGCACGACCATTGCCAGCTTCCAGGCCAGATTTTGCGCATCCTGAATGCCCGTGCTGGCTCCGAAGCCACCCAGCGGCGGCATAAGGTGCGCGGAATCGCCCGCCAGAAAAACGCGCCCGCTGGCCAGGCGCTGCGCAGCCGTAACCGCCATCTCCCACGGCAGCACGCTCAACATTTCTATCTCCAGTTCGGGCAGGCCGGTGGCTTTGCGTATCAAATCGATACAACGCTCGCTCGTAAAGTCCTCCAGCCGCTCGCCGCGCTCGGGATACATCGTGACGTTAAACACCCACAGGTCGCGGCTGTTGACCTGTCCCAGCACGCCCGTCGCCTCGGGATTCATCACCACGCAAACCGCGAAAGTCTGCTCACCCAGCGCCGTGCGGATATCGGCGCGAAAGTACATGTTGACCTGATGCGCGAGCACACCTGCGCCGTGTGTGGGGATGGCCAGTTCGCGCCTCAGAGGACTATGCGCGCCATCAGCCGCCACCAGGTAATCCGCCCGCACCGTCCGCCGCGCGCCCGTCTCACAGTTCTCCAGTTCCGCGCTCACCCCGGCCTCATCCTGCGTAAACGCCAGCATCCGCGTGCCAAAACAGATCTCCGCCCCGCGCTGGCGCGCCGCCTCCAGCAGCAGCGGCTCCAGCCTGTTCTGCGGACACACCGTCGTTGTCGAAGGGCTCAGCGTCCCATCCAGTGCCTGGTCCGTCGCCATCTGACGGCGTGTGATCGCGCCCGCCGCCAGCGTCTGCACCACCATATGCTCCCGCGCCTGTGCCAGTTCGGCTCCGCCCGCGATCACCGCCTCTTCCAATCCCAACGCACGAAAAACCTCCATCGCTCGAATCCCCAGTCCAAACTGCTTTGGATGAACTGTCGTGCTCGCGTGCCGCTCCACCAGCAGCGCGCTCACCCCATAATATGCCAGCAGCAGCGCCGTCGATAGCCCGACCAGCCCGCCTCCCACAATCAAAACCGGTACATGCTCCCGCGCCGGCATTTTTCTCTCTGTTTCCATTGCTCAAAACTCCCATATGCCGAAAAAGTATTGTCAATCTGGAAACAGTATAGGAGAGCAATGGGTGAAATCCAGTCACCTGAACGGGGTGATAAATTGGGTGAATTCGCCTGCCCTTGAGTGTCTTCAAGGGCAGGCGTTTTGCTTGTCGTATGGGATTGCTGTTTTAAGGTCCCCACCGGGGGAAAGAACCATGTTAAAATGCCATATCCCTATCATGAAGGACTATCAAAGTGCTTTGACCCCCCATGCCGTGATTGTTTGGCCAGTTACTGCGAAATCTGGCTGCTGCATTTCATAAAGCATTTGTTGATAGAGACCTTCATAATCATCAGGCACTTTGATCCACTTATGGAGAAAAGGCACATTTGTACGAAAGAGGTGCTTCATATCTTCAAAAAAGAGCTGCCCATTCTCCGTCCCTGCTCGAATCTTGTGTCGATAGATCTGCGTTTGAATGTTTTGAAGGCTCTGTTGCGCCAGAAGGCCTGCTAATTCATCGGAAACGCCATGTGCCTGATCCTGAAAATATCTCCCCGCCTGGCGATACGCCAGAGCGAGCAAATGAAAAAGACGCTGGAGTGCCGGGCTTGTGCTTTGATCAGGCAAATCTGTTTCTGTCACCCGGATCACCCCACCTCGTCGCGTCACACGTCGAAGTTCCTGGAGCGCTTGAGGCCACTCCCACGAGCGCAAAAAGCTGACGGCCAGACGGAGATTGGCCAGGTCAAAGCTATTGTCTGGTAGATCAACAAGATAGAGCGCATCCATGACGCGAAACGAGACACGATCCTGAACATGCTGCTCTTCCGCAACTGCGCTAGCTCTGTTGACCATGTGTTTGCTGATGTCTACTCCAATCAGTCGAGAGAGAGTCGGGTACGCTTTGGCGAGTTCAATCAGCCATCCTCCAGTGCCGCAAGCGACATCCAGCACATGAGAAAAACGTGTTGGCTCAGGCTGCTCAGGCAGGAGACCACCTAACGCTGTCGAGATCAAGCGGTCTTGAAGGTGTAAGCGTTGTTGTTCTTCTTGATTTGAAAAGTCTTGGACAATATATGCACTGGCCCGCTCTCGGTAGGGATCTGGTGACATTGTCATAGCTCCAAGCTCCTTCTTTCCCTAAAAATGGCCAAAAAAGATAAACACACCATCTATTCACAAGTTATTTCCATTTCGATTATAGCGGTGAACAGATGTTTTGTCGATATTCCGTAAGAAATGGATCAACTTTTACTCTCCGCAAACTCCCCTGTAAGGCGTGAGGACCAGATAGACCTTGCCTCATCGCCCTGATATTCACCTGGATAACCTATGTTCGCAGTCCTTTGCATAGGTTTGATACGCCCACCTTTGCCGCCAGCGTGGCCTGCGCGAAGTAGTTGCTGAATCATCAGCCAACATTCTTCCATATCGAGTATGATACTATCTCTCCCCATAGTCCCCCAGCTACAGGGAGAGCCTTCAAGAACCAACACTCGTTGTCATCTCAGTCACCCTGCCCAAGACCATGCCCAGGCGCCACCCCCGTCACCATCCCAGCCTCCATCCCCGCAGCCACAATGGGTAGAGGAATGGCTCAATGGCTGAGTAATAACCTGATGGGTTGATGGAATGGTTCCATGACGAGCGTCAACATGCCGGGCAAAAGCGCCTGATGCGAAAAGCGTCAGGGCGAGCAGCACGCCAAGCAGTGCGGCTGCACTCACTCTCACCAGTTTGAACATCGAGGTTCCCCTTTCGTGTGTGACACGGGTCAGGAGGCCACTCTTTCCTTCATCTTTTCCTATCTTTGAAGGCTTGTGTCGCTTCACGAGGCAGATGGAACGTGGCGCTTCCCTCTTCTTCACTATAAGTCACGCGTTATCGAGGGAGCAAGCGCGGCAGAGCGTGACGACGGTAGGCATGGTGTAAAGTGGGAGGTGATCAGGTAAGAATTGGGCGAATAAGAAAACGACACAAGAGGCCCCGTTGGGCCTCTTGTGTCGTTTTCTTATTCCCAACTCCAGGGAAAAACATCCTTCTGCGGATTTTTTTCCATCATCTCGGCCATGATGTGGATCAGGCCGCGCTCAAGCGAGCGGTGGACGAGGGCGCGCAGGAAGGGCTGGTCTTTAGGCAGCACACCCGATTCGGGGTGCAGGGCCGCGGCTACGGCGCTGATCAGATCGGCCTCTTCGTGACGGTCGATGAGCTGGAAGAGCGCGGCCTGGCGGCGCAGGCGCGTGTCGTAGAGCAACCGCCAGCGCGTGTCGATGATCTTCTCCAGCACGGTGTCCACCAGTATCTCTTGCTCGCGCCTGCGGGTCTCTGAGACGCGCGCGGATGGCGCGTTTTTGCGCTTGCGTCCGGGCGCGAGGTTGTGTTGCGCATTGAGATTCAGATAATTGTGTACATAGGGGTGCAGGCTGGCGAATGGCTCGAACATCCAGGGGTCAAACTCTGGCAGCTTGTACAACTCGTCGCCACGCGCGGCCAGGTGGGCGGTCTGCTCGTCATAGTGGAGTGGCTCCAGCATGGTCATGACGTGCGCGGCCTCTTTGCCAGCGCGTTCGCCCGCTTCAATCAGAGGACGCCAGACCGCGTAGGCCACCGGCACTTTGTGACGCCCGCGCCTGTTCTGCTGGCGCGCTTCGATAATCAGGGCGCGACAGTACTCCAGCGGCACCGAGAAGCTGATAAAGCCCTGCTGGTCCATGTTGCTGACCAGTTCCTGCCAGCGCTCTGTAGGCATTTCGTCCGTGCCATAGCAATCCTTGATCCCCCACTCGTCCTGGCAAAGCAGGTTAACGCCTTTGAGAAGACCATCCGGCTTGCGCCAGGCCAGCATAACCATCTGCGCGCCTGAACCATCAATAAAGCTCACCCGCGCCTCGTGCAGCGGCAATTCGGTCTGCGTCTCCTGGGTGACGCCTGGAGCTGCCTGCATGGTCAGACGGCCCAGAACCGCGCGTGCCTGCTGCTTGACCTGGCGGTTGGTGCTGCTGCTGAGCAGGTAGTTCAGGGCCGGGATGCTCTCCTCGGCGCCAGCGGCCCCCAGTTGTTCCAGCGCCTCCATGGCCGCCGCGACCACCCGTGTCGATTGATTCTCCAGCAGGGGGATGAGCAGCTTGACCGCGCGCGGGTCCTGGCTGCTGCCCAGCCAGCCGATAAAGCCCATGCGGCGCTCGACAGGCATGGCAAGCACGTCCTCCAGGATCGACTCCACTCCCAGCTCACTCTGGCCCACCAGTTCCAGCAGGCGAATCTGCATTTGTAGCATCGCCGCCTCTGGATCGTTGAGGTAATCGATAATCCCATCGTCGGCCAGCTCTGAATCCAACTCTTTCAAGACGGGCGCCAGGGACAGTTTGGCCAGATCTCCCACAGTCGGATCGGCGATAAAATCTTCCAGTTCTTCCAGATCAAAATCCGTCGCCAGTTCCGAGAGAATCAGCGCCGCAGCCGCGTGCGCCCTGGCGTCAGACGTGCGCAGCAGGTGCAAGACTTTCTCACGAGCTCCACTCGTCCATTCCTCGTCCAGGCGGTCCAAAAAATGGGAAAGCGTGTCGGGATCAATATCGCTGCGCCGGCTCATAGCCAGCAGAATACTGTCGATGCTGTCCTGCGGCGTTCCCTTCCGTCCTTTAGACATTACTCCTACACCCCCTTACTTACTCAAGATTGATTGCTGTTGATGGGCAAAAAAGGCAATGATATATGCTTAACGCAAGGCATTGTATCATGCCTGCCTCCTCCCGTCTATGGAGAATTTCTTATCCCTCTTCATGAAAACTCAGCGCCTGCGGCGCTTCGCGCATTGTTTCTCTATGGCAGCAGCCGGGGCGTGGCCCGGCTGCTGCCATAGAGATGACCTCTCGCCGCTGCGCGACTTGCTTTGTTTGTATCGAGATGACCCCTCGCCGCTGCGCGACTCGCTTTGTTTGTATCGGGATGACCCCTCGCCGCTGCGCGACTTGCTTTGCTTGTATCGGGATGACCCCTCGCCGCTGCGCGACTTGCTTTGCTTGTATCGGGAT
>DASVMX010000434.1:0-9866 GCA_036384215.1 Ktedonobacteraceae bacterium
GGCAGGACCTGCCGCGCGAAAATTGGGGATGATTCATAACATCCTCTCAGAAAAAGAGCGCCGCTGCGCGGCGCGAGGGGTTTGCCAACGGCATCCGATTTTTGTGAAATCGCTGGCGTAAGGACTCTATGAGTGAGATACATATGCTAATGAAAAAACACGGGCAGCATAAGCTGGAGGGCGTAGACGATGTGCCAGATGAGCAGACCAATAGTGGTCAGCGCCAGGAGCACGTGGAATTTGCGCCAGTAGCGGATGACGTAGCGATAAAAGAGTTCGCGCTGCATGGCGTGTTTGACCTCTTCCAGTTCGCCCATGTGCTCTTGCGTGCCGGGCATGAGCGCGCCGGGACGCAGAAGGTTGCTTTTTTTATCAGGCACGAGGCGAAACGAGCCTGTCTCCCGGCTCAGTTCCTGGGGAGTTGATTCGAGGGAGATGTAGGCCAGGTCCCAGGGAGTGCGCAAGGCCCGGTCAGCTCCGAGCATCGTTCTGCCCTGCGGCAGCGGTGCCAGGCTGCGCGAAGAAGAACGCGGCGCGTCTCCCTTTACGGAGAAGCCGCGGATATCCTGGGTGTTGTGAACCACGATGGATTTGAGCCTGTCAGAGATGTTTTCGATGCGATCTTCACCCTGCGCAGTCAGCGCCTGGTGGGCTTCGCCCGCGATCAGGCGCGGCATCAGGCGATCCAGCATACGCCCGATCAGGCCGCTGATTACCAGCGCGACCATTCCGTACAGCGCGTAAGTGCCCGTGCGTGGATTAAATTCACCGAACGAATGCATACCCAGGAAGGCCAGGCCCATCAGCGCGAAACACATGTGCCAGCCCAGCGAGGAGCGCAGTCCCCCCAGCTGGCGCTGGCGGTGTGAACGCCGGCGCAGGCTAAAGAGCGTCGCGGCCAGCAGCAAGAGCAGGGTGCCGATGCTCGCGTAGACCAGGCCAACCAGGCTGTCGGGGGCCGTGTCATCGCTGGTAGACGAGTACCAGGCAAAAAAAGCTGCCGCTCCGCTGATCACTATCAGAGTCAGCAGCACACGAACACCGCCGTACAGGGCGCTGCCCCTGTACAACCACGAATAGCCCTCCTCGCCTTTTTGCGCGGCGAAACGCTCGCGTCGCTTTTCCATAAGCATTGCTCACTCTCCCCAGCCGGAGCGCAGCAGGCGAACCTTCAACCACATCATCATCGCGTCCCGGTGCAGACCGACCGGGCAGGGCGCCACGCAGGCTCCGCATTGATAACAGGCACGCGCGAACTGCGCGACCGGGCGCGAGATAGGTCCGCCCAGTGTCTCGCTGTTGAGTACATCAATCGTCATTGGCTCACCCAGAGCCGGACAGGCCAGCAGGCATTCGTTGCAGCCAATGCAGGCGTGCAACTCCTGGATCACCTGCGGACCGGTTTTATGTAAGCGTACATCTTGCTGGCCAGTTTTTTTCTTAAACATGCTTTTGCCTCTTTACAGCAGGATGCTTATCCGTATAGTGCCAGAGACTGCGCGAAGGATGCGGGTTGCTATCCTTCTCTGGCTGGCTGGAACGCGCGCCTGGTGGAGCAATAAATTGCCGTTCCGGTGAACGCGTCACCAGTTTTATCTCTTCCGTGCCCTGCGCGCCGCGCCGCCCTCCTGGAGCAGGACTCGCGTCCGGGCTGATCAACGTCTTCTGGTCTGCGATACGCCGGCGCTGGTCGTCTGCCTGGCGCACTGGTGGGCGCGGGCCGGTCACCGAGCGCGAACCGTTGCTCGTGGGACGCACCAGCGGCTCCGTGGCAGGGCGCGGCAGATCCTCTGTTCTGCGTGGAGCCAGTCCTCCCGGTGACGCGGGAGGAGCGTCGTTCAGCCACGCCGCGGCGGGATTGCCCTGTGGCACGACTGGAGGCGGGGCATTCACCCATGCCTCGCTCTCCTCCGCCCGCGCCCTCTTCTCCGGGGGCCGGGCGTTCGAGTATCCAGTGGGCGCTCCCCTCTGAGCCTCCATGCCCGGCTGGGGTCCTGGCACCGCGTTCATGCGCGCCGCCGTGTCTCCTCGTTGGGGGACCATAGCTGGTTGCGGCCTCTGGATAGCGTTCATACGCGCCGCTGTGTCTCCTGGCTGGGGAACCACGCGCGCCGTCGCTGGAAGCACAGCGGGCTGGCGTACCGCGGTATCGTCTTTCTGTGACTCCGCCCTGGCCACAGCGGGCATAGGACCCGAAGGACGCGAACTCGCGCGGCGCTGGCCTGAGCGTATGCCAGGCATCGGCGGCATGGGCGTTGGCAACTGGCCAGTCGTAATCATGCGCCGCGCGGCATACGTGCGCTTGCCCGAAAAATATTTGCGCGCGTCAAACTCTCCCCGCAGCAGATCCTTCTGGATATCGCGTACCGAAAGCCCCTCGTCGATGATGCGTTTGATCGCCAGGCTGTCGGGCTGCGCGGCCCCCAGAGAAAGATAGCCAACCAGGCGGTCATCGACCAGCGAAAGCAGACAATAGCTACCCTTGCGCTTCTCGGGTAGAGAGACCACCTCCTCCTCTGGCCAGGCCAGGGGATTGCCGACCGTCAACATTGAGAGATCACCCAGGCGGGTTGCGTGCCAGGAAACGCCGAAGTTTTCTCCATCGGTAGCTCCCGTCATCGCGGCTGCCGCGGCGCGGCCCTGGAGCACCGCGGCGTACCACTGGGCGCGGGGAGCGTACTTACCTGTCAGCGGATCGCGCAGCGCCGCCACATCGCCTGCGGCATAAATATTGCGTGCGCTGGTGCGCAGTTGATCGTCAACCAGGATGCCGCCTCGATTGTACTTCATGGGGAGGTCGCAGGTGCGCGCCAGCGTGGTCACAGGCGTCGTCCCCGTGCAGACCAGCACAAGCTGGCAGGGCAACATCTGCTGCTGCGTGGTGACCACGCCTGCCACCGAGCCCACACGTCCCACAATACCCAGCACTTCCGTCTCAGTGTAGACCTTCGCGCCCGCGCGGCGCGCCCCCTCCAGCACCATATCAGACGCCTGACGGTCCAGCATCCGCGGCATAAAGGTCTCGCTGCGAATCAGCCAGTGGACCCGGATGCCCCAGTAGAGCAGGCCCATCACCGTCTCAATCGCGTGCGGCCCTCCGCCAATTACCACAGCCTCTTCCACCTCGTTCAGGCGACGGCGCAGATCCAGATAATCATACAGACGGTGCAGAGTCAGCACGCCATCGAAATCCTGACCTGGCATATCAGACGGCAGCCCGGTGGGCCGGCTCCCCGTGGCCAGCAGCAGCGCGCCATAACCAAAGCCCTGGCCGCCCGCCAGGCGCAGATATCCCTCCTGGGCATGAATCTCCTCGGCGTAAGCACTCACCACGTGGATGCGCTGCAAACGCTCCGTTCCCGCGGGGTAAGCCAGCAACTGCTCGCGCGTCAACTTGCCAGTTGCGAACTGTTTGAGAGCCGGAGTATTGATTGTGGGATGGCTCTGGCTTGTCACAATCACCACACTTTTTTCGGGCTCCAAACGTCGCGCCTCAATTGCCGCAGTCAGCCCCGCAATGCCGTTCCCTACAATCACAATATCCGCGTGATCAACTGTCCCTGCTGCAAAATCACTTGACCTTTTCGGCTCTTTCATGTATCCCCCTCCAGAGCGCGGGCCGTCTGGTTAAGACCGCATGCCGATCCGCTTGAGGATACTGAAACTACAGAGTTCTGTTTATCCATACACGGCTATTTTCTCAATCTACATCGAGAGCCTGAAGCAGATGATTCGCGCCCTCGATATAGTACACATCCGTATGAGCATGCTCGCTGTAGTGGCGCTGCAAGTGCGCCAGCGAGGCGCGGCACCCCATCCCACATACAAAGCGCAGCAGTTGACCACTGGCCGTCCGCAGCACAAAATTTTTCCCTGGCCCTATGGGAGAGATAATCGTGCCCGCGGCGTGATCGACGTTATCGCCGTGGCTTAACATCGGCCACAGCCAGCCAATCCCCAGAATGCCGGCCAGTGAGAGAGCCCCGATCAGGAGGACTACACAGCAAACGGCCCGGAAGCGTGGTACGAAGTCTGGCAAAAAAGGACTTCTGGCGCTTTTCAAAGCTTCACCCCCTCGGTTTGCATATCGAAGAACAGATAGATATACACATCTGTACTTATGACATTGTATATCTATCTGTTTCTTTTTGTGGTTTCTCATGGAAAAACTAGCCAGAATGTCTTACTTACGCGGGGGAAAGGTTAAGAACCTCTGCCTCAAGCCGGGCCTTTTCTCGCTCTACGTGACATCCTTGATTTTGGTGCCGCTGGCAAACCTTTACCTGGACTCTCAGCACCTGCGGTGCTTCGCCCAATATTAAGAAGATGGGGCTGATTGGGCGGCCCCTGGCCGCCCAATCAGCCACATCTTCTCAGGAAAAAAGCGCCGCTATGCGGTTTGCCTCCTGGCACTATTGGAGAAGCTGTTCCAGTTTTTCGATGTAGCTATTGAGCACCTGGAAAGCGGTTTCAATGGGCGCGGGCGTGCGCAGATCGACGCCAGCCTGTTGGAGGGCATCGAGGGGATAGCGGGCCCCGCCGGTACGCAGAAAAGCAAGGTACCGCTCGACGGCCTGGGACTGCGAGGTGAGTATCCCGTGAGCCAGGGCGTTCGCTCCAGCAATGCCTGTGGTGTACTGGAAGACGTAAAAGTTAGCGTACAGGTGGCCGAAGGTGGCCCAGGTGATGCCATCGCGCTCGACATCAACGGCCACTTCGCTGCCGTAAGCCTCGGCGAGGAATTCGGCAAACAGACCATTCAAAAGGTCCGCGGTCAGGCTTTCGCCGCGTTCGACCCGCTCGTACATCTCCAGCTCCAGGCGCGCCAGGAGAGGCATCAAAAAGTAGTAGCGGTGAAAATTATTCAAGGCCTCGTCGAGCAGCCCGATCTGAATCTCCCGTTCGGGCCGAGTGCGCAGCAGATAGTTCCGCACCATGGCCTGGTGGAAGTTCGAGGCTACTTCGGCCACAAAGAGCGAATAGTCGGTGTAAACCAGCGGCTGAGTCTGCCAGGCCAGGTAGGAGTGCATCGAGTGTCCAAGCTCGTGAGCCAGGGTGCTCAGCGCTTTCAGCGAATCGCTATAGCTCATGACAATAAATGGATGAGTGCCGGGACAGCCGCTGGAGAAGGCTCCAGAGCGTTTGCCCTCGTTGGGATAGATATCGACCCAGCGCTCCTCCAGGCTACCCCGGCGCAGGATTTCAACATAATCGGAGCCCATTGGCTGCAAGCCCTCGGAAATCCAGTCCACAGCCTGGGTATAGGGCACATGCGGCTGATCGGTCGCCAGAGAAAAATGCAGGTCGTAGGTGTGGAGGGTCTCGTAGCCCAGCACACGTTTCCTGAGCGCCCAGTAGCGATGCCAGACGGGCAGGTTGCGGCGGAAGGTGTTGAGAACGTTGTGATAGACCTCTACTGGCAGATTATCTTGCGCCAGCCGGGCTTCCAGGGCAGAGCGGTAGCCGCGCGCTCGCGCGAAGAGAATATTCTGCTTGATCAACCCTTCCAGATTGCTGGCCAGGGTTTTCTTGCTGGCCAGGTAACCGTCCTGATAGCTCTCCCAGGCCGTCTGGCGGGTCTGGCGATCCAGGCTGGGCAGCAGAGAGATGATTGTGCCCTGGGCGACGAGAAATTCTTCGCCAGCGCTGGAAACCGCGGGCCTGAAAGTTGTCTCCGCGTCGGTGAGATTGCTCCAGACCGTATAGGATGTATCGAAGGGATCGCTGACCAGGCCCAGGAGTTCCTCAACCTCAGCCGAGCGCACATGCTTTTGCCGGCGCGCGAGATCCTCAAAATAGTGCGTATACACCGCCAGGGCTGGATCTGAACTGGCCCATTGGAGCAGTGTTTCCTCGCCCAGTGCCAGCAGTTCTGGCTGGACAAAAGCCACCGCGGCCTGAAACTGTCCGCGCAAGATGGCCGTCCTGCTGACAAGTGCCTCGGCTGCTATATCGTTCGCGTCAACGCTGGTCGCAATACCAGCATACATAGACAGCTTTTGTGTGCGTACAGACAACTGGAAAAGTTCATCCAGCGCTCGCGCCAGGACAGCCGGGCTTTCACTCAGCTTGTCCTGGTACGCCCCGAAGAGAGGAAAGCGCTCCTGGACTTGCTGGTATTCTGTTTCCCACGCGGCAAGATCGGGGAAAACACTGGTCGCGTTCCAGGTATCCTCCAGGCGCAGAGCATTGCGCGGGGGAAGCTCTTTTTTTGGCATGCTTTCTCCTTGTTTTGCATTCTTCTTCATATTTCAGGTAAGCAACGAGCTAAATACTATTGTATGGGTGCCCTTTGCGCCTGTCAAGGCAGCCAATAAACCAACAATCCTGCACCTCTGGACGCGCTTGCCTTTTATCTTGTAGAATAGCCTGAGAGACGGTTTGCCGTTACATAACCCTACAAACATTCGTCATTTTCAATATATCTTGCGCGCATAACGAGCGCGTAGTCTTGTCGATTCAGCGAGGCTGCCCCGGTAAACAACAGAGACATATGTCGTGGTTCTGAGCCGGGTGAAGCGCCGCGTATATGCATGGGGAGCGCCACGCGCTTCCAGGTGATGGGAAATGCAGTGGACAAATTCTTTCTAGATCTGGGAACAATTTTGCAGCGTCTGCGCCAGAATGGGGAATTATATGGCGAGATACCTGCGAGAAAGCTGGGAAATAAAGCCCCCTGGAAAGCGCGTATACGCGTGGCCGAGGGGCATATTGTCTCCTGCCAGATTCTAGACCAGCGGGACGTGGTAATCAGTTCAGGTGAAATGGCGCTGGAGGCTCTCTACAATCTTGAGCCTATCAACTGGGAAATCAGGCCGGATGCGCTGGAAAATAGCGGCAAACTACCAACAGTGAAACCAAACCGCCAGTCAGGCGTATTACCAGGAGTACCTGAACGGATTCCGCCCCCACATGACCCGGAGCCGGTTCATTCCCCTACCCCTTATCGCCTGGTAAATGTCTCCCTCAAGCAAATGAACCAGACGCAATGGCCGCGCGATTACCGCCTGGTTTACATTCTCATCGATGGCACGCGTTCGACTATCAGGATCGCTGAAATGCTCACGATGACGCGGGCAGACGTGGAGCTGATTCTTCAAGAATTAAAAACGATGCGTATTATTGAGATAAACCCCTGACAACACCCGCAAAGATGTTTTTTCAAGCATACCATCGGAGGAATCTTTCTGGCTGGCTCATCCTTTCAATTTTTCGGGTGATTCATGGAATAATGACAAGAATTTTTCTGCAAAATGGTCTTGACTTTTGGGCCAGGATTGGGTATACTTAATAGGTAAGCTTTTCGAGGAGTTCCGCGGAACTCCTCTTTTTTTGCGCCCTGGCTCAGGTGTATGGCACCCAATCTTCCGCCAGCGGGATCTCCGCGCGCTTCCTGGGCTCCGCTTCTTCCTGCTCGCCAGCGGCGAATGGAACGTCGCTGGGGCGCAGGCGCAAAAGCCCCTCCAGTTCGACCTGTTTGTAAAGGCGCTGGCGTTTGATTCCCTGTTTATAGCTCTTCAGTATGCCCCTGCTGACGTAGGCGTACAATGTGGAGATCTTCACTCCCAGCAGGTGGCTGGCCTCTTTGCCGTCCAGATAGTTTTCACCATCAAGCTCTATCATTGTACCTCTCCCTTTTATTCGCTGAGTTTGCTAACTGCGCTCTATGCCTATTTTCTTTCAATAATAGGAATTCCTGGCCTTTTTGTCAACAGGTATGGGCACTTCTCAGTTCTCAATCAACCTAAATCAACATTCAACAAGATATTATCAAGTAATGTCAAAGATTATTGACTTTCATAGAAAAGCGTGGTAATACTTTGATAAGAGATGTTTCACACCTGTGCAATGTGTTTCACATCTGTGCAATTAGCAAAGGAGCGTACCATGACTGAACAAACGCTTACCGCCAGCAATGGAGCGGCGGTGCAAAAACCAAATAAAGCGGGGTTGGAGGGGATTGTGGCGGCGACAACCTCCATTAGCAATGTCGATGGTCAGGCCGGGCGCCTGATCTACCGCGGATATGATATTCACGATCTCGCGCACTCTACCAGTTTTGAGGAAATCGCCCATCTGCTCTGGTTTGGACACCTGCCCACGCGCCGCGAACTGGTGGGTCTCCAGGCCAGTTTACTGGAACAGCGCCAGCTTGACGCGAACCTGCTGGCCATTCTGCGCAGCCTGCCACCGCAGACCGCGCCAATGGACGCGCTGCGCACCGCCGTTTCGGCCTGGGGCATGTACGCCAATGTGCAGGGTCAGCCGAAGATTGAACAGGCGATTGCCCTGACCGCGCGCTTCCCCTTGATCCTGGCCGCCTTCCATCGCCTGCGCCAGGGACTGAAAGTGCTGGAGCCGCGCGCGGACCTGGGGCATACCGCCAACTATCTCTATCTGCTGACCGGGCAGGAACCCAAAGCCGAGCACGTCAAAGGGCTTGACGCCTACCTTGTCATGCTGGCCGACCATAGTATGAATGCCTCCACCTTCACCGCGCGCATCGTGGCCAGCACCGCCTCCGACCTGTCCTCGGCGATTGTCGCGGCCATCTGCGCTCTCAAGGGTCCGCTGCACGGAGGCGCGGCTGATAAAGCGCAGGAGATGCTCACAGCCATCGGCAGCGCTGAGAACGCCGAGCCCTGGATACGTACCACCCTGACCAGCGGCGGGCGCCTGATGGGCTTCGGACACCGCGCCTACAAAACCACCGACCCCCGCGCCGAGGAACTGCGCGAAATGGCTCGCCACGCCGATCCAGTCGGCTTTGCCTTCGCCCGCCGCGTCGAAGAACTCGCCGTCTCCATCCTTGACGAAATCAAACCCGGGCGCCGGCTCTATACCAACGTTGATTTCTACTCCGCCGTCCTGCTCAGTTCCGTTGGCCTCCCCGTGGATCTCTTCACCCCCACCTTCGGGGTCGCCCGCGTCGCTGGCTGGACCGCTCATATTCTCGAACAGGCCGCCAACAACCGCCTGATCCGCCCCATCGCCGAATACACCGGTCCTGACTACCAGACCTTCGTGCCTCTGAATCAACGGTGATTTCCGAGCTTAAGACGATCACAGCTGACCAGAAAAAGAGAGCGATGTGGCAGCCCGCCACATCGCTCTCTTTTTCTGGTCAGCTGTGATCCTCTTAAGCTTGAGTATACACGGCCACGGGCAAATTCAGCACGACTTCAAAAATAAGGTGGGTGGAAACATGTTCACGCGCCTCGCAGTCGCGGCAGCAGTAACCCATACCGCCGACCCGGCCATACATCGAGGTAAAAGGTTTGTATTCTTCGCAGGAAAAGCATTGAACGCAATGGTTCATCGTACTTCCGCCGACAGCCATGTAGGCAGCCTGACAGTGCTTGCAGATATGCCTGATCATGTCCTGAGCCATGATATCCCCCAATCATTGCTTACATCTTTTTCACGCCGGGCCGAATCGTTACATGGAGAGGCTCCCAACCAGGCATAAAAACCCTTCTACTCGTCTTTGAGAGCCTCTGCTATGAAGCATACACGGTAACAAATGGAAAAATCAAGTGATTACCGCGCAAATGTTAAATCTGGCGCATTTGTCCAGTGATGAATTGCCAAATAGAAGATGTCCAGGTTTGCCATAAAATGGCATGTATGTAACAAATGGGTAAAAATGGGGCAGACTGTATACGTTCTTTCTTTCGCCAAACATAATGAGAAGGTAGAGCCACATGATCCGTTGGAATCGTTTCACCAGTTCGTGTGGCTCTACCAATGAGAACATTGCCATTTAAGTTCGCAAATATAGCAACGGGCGTGAAGGCGGTTCCACCAAAAATGGTGCTGGGAAGCAAGCCGATATGAGTCATCCCTGATTTTGCAAAATCAGGACA
>DASVMX010000435.1:0-6571 GCA_036384215.1 Ktedonobacteraceae bacterium
GTCAGCCCCTCTGCGTCTCTTCTCTCTCCGCTGCCGCAGGCAGCGCATTCCTCAAACGAAGTTTGACAAAGCACTATGGAGCTCGCCTCCGTTGGGATCTTAGCTCTTTGAGAGGTTGGGTTTGCTTCAAACGGATTTTTAGCAATTATTTTGTTGGTACAGTCTTCGTGGATGTTACCTTGCCCTTTGAATCTTCCTCGGTAATAGTTGATGTCCCGTTTGGTTTAATGTCTATTATTTCCTTAGAGCCATCTGAATGGACAATAGTTGTGACCTTTTCCCCTGGATGAGGGGTGCTGGTTATGACGACGGATGGTTGAGGTGTTGGATGGGACGGTGATCCTGGAGGAAAAATTCTATCAAGCACCTGCGGTTTAATCACATAAACTGTCAGCGTACCCATGCCTACGCCCCCGGCTAGAGTCAGGGTTGTAATGGTAGTTGCAGAACTTGTAACTCCAGCAGCCAGCGCCAGCGCCTCAACGACATAGGAGCCGGTCAGAGAACCGAGCGCGGCTGTTAAGAATGTCGAAAGTGTAGGGCCACTCAACAATCCGCTTGTCAAAGCTGAAGGGAGTGAATTGCCTGCCCCGCCAACCAGGGTGGCGATAGCTTTTTGCAAGGGTTCGGGAAGGCCATCAATAGCTTTGGCAAGAAGTCTCATCCCTGGCCCTGCAAGCTTTGCCAGCAATTTCGCAAGAAAGGAGGGATCATTCGACCCGCCAGGCCCACCGGGGCCATCGGGCGGTCCAGCAGGTGGGGCAGGTGGTCCAGAAGGTGGTCCAGCAGGCGGTCCAGCGGGAGCCGCAGGCGGTCCGGCGGGAGCGCCTGGCCCGCTGTTCCCTCTGGGCGTGCCCTGGGGAACAGGTCCCGTTGGGGTGCTCATAACAACAGGTACATTGCCTGCGACCAGGCCGGTGGCGCATGCTCCTCCAATAGTGATGGCGCCGATGCCTCCGCCTACCGAACTCGCAGTGCTGGAGATACTTTTCATCGCTGTCAACAAGTTGTTGATCTGAGCCGTGAGGTTCTGCGTGTCTGTGGCGGAGAGTTTGGATGATTTTTTGAGATCTGCTGTGGCGGTTTGAATGGCGCTCAGACCCGTCTGGATGGCTGGCAGATTTGTTTCGATGGCGCTCTTTAGTTTTCCGAGCTGAGTAACGACGCCTGTCAGCGCATCGTGAGCTTTCGTACCGTCTTTCGCTGTATTTGGCCAATACTGAGCGAGTTGTGTGACCATCTGACCAGATGATTGTGTTTCAATGGATGTAACCGCGCCGTTCACCGATGTCTTGGTCGTATCAAGGCCAGTACTCCCTGTACCCAGTTTTTTCGTTGCGGTATCTATCGCGGTTGAAATCTGCTGCAATTTTTGCGCGATTTGAGGATCTACATCCGGGATGAAAATGTTTGCCATTTCATTTCCTTCATGGATAGTATGTGTGAAAATCATCGCTGTGAAGGTTAGTGCATCTGCTCGCTCGTTTTCAGAGCAGTGCCTGTCTCTTTATGCTGCCAACGCATAAGCTGACCGAACTGCTTGCGCTCCTCCAGACAATTCAAGTCCTCCGACCAGTTCAGTTCCCGTGGCCACCGTCGCATCAGCCAGTAGACCTGCGGCGGCTGTGTCGGCTAGTGCGTCTGACCCTCCGGCGGTGACGGGAGTCAAAATAAGACCTCCCACGATCAGTGCTCCTGCCGCAATTTCTTTCCAATGGTTGCTGAAAAAGTTGCCAACGCTGCCCCAGAAGCTGGAATGATGCGGTGTTGTGAAAGAGACCGAGAGTCCTTTGACTTGAAGCTGCACAGGAGTGAGGGTAGGCATAGTAAAGGTGGTTCCAAATCCTGTGTAGTACCCAAGCTGGCCTTCTAATTTCTCGAATGAACTTGCCAGCGATACATCGAGACCTTTGAAATCTCTGGCCGCGATTACCAGACCTTGATCGACGACAGACATACCCAGAGCAAAGCACTCCAGTGTGGCCATCAGGCCAGTAGAAAAGGTCTCCAACGCCGCACTCGCGTTACCGAGTACGGGGACTGTGTTCATAGATGTTACCAGTTCGGAGATCGCCGTGCCCATATCATTGCTCAGGCTTTTGGTGTTGGAAGCGCCAGTTTTCGCGGTCAGAGAGTGGGTTTGTAACTGGCTTGGACTGACCTTAATGGTTTCTGCTCCCATACTCTTTTCTCCTTTGAATAGAATTTCAACCGAATGGAGATTCACTCTTACCTGTGTACTGCTCTCTTAGCAGATCGTGAAGCTTCGTCATCATTGCCCCTCGCGGCAGCAGTCAGAGAAGGATGGACAGGTCAGAGCAACATCTTTGTATTTCTGCTTGCTTCGGGTGTGACAAAATAATCCCCCTATAGATAAAGACCAATGAGCAGAGGGAAATATGACAGTTTTTGCGTACAGGCAGTACAAATGTTTCCTATTATATGCGGTCAGCTATAGGATGCGCTATAGGCGTTTGCATGCTCATTCTGACGACTATTGTCCCGTCAAGTTTCGTTTGAAGGGTAGGAAAGTGGGGAGTACAGAGGGGCGCCAGCCCCTCTGCACTTCTTTCGTTCAATGCTGCCCATTTTATTGAAACAGGGCTCAGGCTGCCTGTGGTTGCCAGATGGCGGGGATAGTTTCGCTTTCCCGCTGCTCGTAGTCGTCGGAGTGCGGTGGGAAGATGTTGTATTGTCCGACCACGGAAAGCTGTCCTTCTTCATCCGAGATGAGTCTTAAAAAGACGGACAGCCAATGATCGGCTTCCGGGCAGTCCTGGCTGCGTACGATGCAGAAGTCGTTGACATATTTGCCGCGGCGGAAGACGCGGACGCGGCGGTCGCGGCGTTTGGAGGGATCGCGGCGCACGCGGTAGACGCGTTGTTCGTGGCCGTAGCGGATGCTGGAGACATCCAGGAAGTGCTGGCGTTCCAGTTGGGCGTAGAGGGTTTCGCCGAGGAAGAGGCGCAGGGTATTTTCGGCGCGCTGGACAGGTGTATAGCCGTCGCCGAGGTCGACCTGGTCGCCGACGCGCAGGATATCGCCCAGGCCGAGGCGACGCGTGCGCGTGCCAGTGCCCCGCGTGACTTTGAAGTGGTCGGGTGGCTGGCCGGCCATGGGATAGCCTGCCAGGCGGGCGACTTCGGCGGCGATGGTGTAGCCGGCCCAGCCTGCCACGCCCGCGACCATACTTTCCCAGTTGGGGTGGTAGCGCTGCGCGAAGGCTACCAGGCCGCTTGCGCGGTGGCCGTTGCCGGTGGTAAGACGCAGGAGCACGAACGAGTAGGGGGAATTATCAAAGGCATGGGTGCGCTGCTCGATGCTCCATTTGCCGCCCAGGCCGGGCCATTGCTGGCGGGTAGCCTGGATTAGCGGATTTGTTTCGGCGGCGGGACCACTGGCGCGGGCGATGGGTGTGCCGGGTTGCTGCTGAGCGTTGATAAGCTGTTGCGCCAGACGGGTATGTTTGCAAGAGCGATCTGTCCCTCCGTTCTGGCGAAAAGTCCAGGCGGGGCAGTCGCACGAAAGGTTTCCTGTCCGGCGATTGGCCAGCACACGATACCAGGAATTGGCCCGCGAGGCCGATTCAATCGCCATGACCAGGCTATAATCGCCGTTGACCAGACTGCGCGGCATAAGAACACTCCTTTATTTCTCCAGAAGCTTGCGTAAGATGTCAGAAAGAGTTGAGAAAGGTGGAGATGATGGCGGCGCCAT
This sequence comes from Ktedonobacteraceae bacterium, assembly GCA_036384215.1. Taxonomy (GTDB): domain Bacteria; phylum Chloroflexota; class Ktedonobacteria; order Ktedonobacterales; family Ktedonobacteraceae; genus Paraktedonobacter. The sequence goes on from DASVMX010000435.1 coordinate 3,719, forward strand.
TGCCGGCCATCATCTCCAGAGAAGAGGCGGAGTTTAGCCGCCGCGTGTCAGGCTGAGGATCAGGATATTCTCGGCCTTGGGATCGAAGGTCCGCATGGGGGTTGGTGCAGGAGTCATGCCGGCTTGAGGTGGCTGCGTGGCCATGATCGGGCGCTGGCGATCCTGGGCCGCGCCGATGATCTCCTGGGCGGTTTCAACGGCCCAGCGCTCGTCGGGTTCCAGCGCCTCCAGGGCAGCCAGCGATTCAATGCGCGGGAAGGTCACAGGCGCGTCGCCGGATTTGCCGAAGACGCGAATGGTGCCGACGCCGAGCACGCCCGCGCTAAAATTGCCTGCGCGGCAGCGTTCCTGCCAGCGACGCTGTAATGCTTCCTGGCTGATTGCTTTGGTGGAAGTGGACATCTGCTGCATCTCCTTTGTCTGATATGCCTGCCGTTCCAGGCTTTCCATCAGTGACGGTGGATGTAAAGCTCCGCCGTCCTTGCCTCAACACCAAACTATTCTGCCAGGCCGGTGTGAAAGCGGAAGCTGTTCCGTTGGGACAAACCGTTGCGTTGAGCGTGAGGACTGGACTAGAGCAGCACGGAGCCGGTATTCTGCTGTTTCTCCAGGCGTGCGAGGTAGCGCCGCCAGGCCTGTTCCAGGCGGGCCAGACCGACGAGCAGTTCTTCTGGCTCGCAGATGTAGGAGAGACGGATATGGCGTGTATATTCGGCGTTGACGGAGAGCATGGGGCCATGTGTAATCAGGACATCGTGGCGCAGAGCTTCCTGGGCGAAATCGCGCGCGTCTCCACAGGGGAGTTGGACCCAGAGGAAGAGTCCGCCGCCAGGATGGTGCCATTGCCATTCGGGCAGATGTTGCCGAAGGTAGGTTTCCATGAGCTGCTGGCGCTCGCGTAATTCGCGCTGGCGTTGTTCTAAAAACGTATCCAGATCGTTGAGCAAGGTCACGGCCATGACCTGGGAGAGGAGAGGCGAGCCCAGATCGTGGACTGTTTTGAAGCGTGCCAGGCGGGCGATCATGTCGGCAGGTGCGCGCACCCAGCCGATTCTCATGCCGCCCCAGACGGATTTGCTCAGCGAGCCAAGGGAGATCACTGAAGCGTTCGGGTCAATAGAGGCCAGAGGCGCGAGCCGGGCTCCAGTCCAGCGCAGATCGGCCATAGTCAGGTCTTCAACAAGCGTTACGCCATGTTCATGCGCCAGTTGCAGCAGGCTCTGGCGCTGGTTCATAGTGATGTCGCAGCCCGTGGGATTGTGCAGGGTTGGCTGGAGAAAGAGCCAGCGGGCCGCGCCAGAGGTAATCTGCTGGCGTACACGGAGCATATCCAGTCCATCTTTGTAAATGGGAAGAGCTTCAAGGCGCAGGCCAAGAGAGCGGAAGGCATCCAGCAGGCCAAAAAAAGTGGGCGTTTCCAGGTGAACGGCGTCACCGCGCTGGAGAAAACAGGAGGCCAGGAGCTGGATTGCCTGCTGCGCGCCGGTTGTGACCAGGATTTGATCTGCTGTGGTAGGCACGCCGCGCTGGAGAAAATAGCGCGCCAGCGCCTGGCGTAGCGGCAGGTAGCCGCGCGGCACATAGCCATAGTCGCGCACCAGGGGAGCGAGATCATCCTGGGTGGGCAGATATGGTTGGAGGGGAATGCCTGCGGGCCAGGCTACGGCGCCGGTGGCCAGGTCAACCTGTTCGACCTGCTCGGCCAGGAAAGCGTCATAGACCATGCCGCGGGCCAGCAGGCTGGTCTGGTTCTCGCGCACCTGGGCCGAATGCCGGGCGGGCAGCGAGCAGACACGCGTGCCGCTGCCGTGGCGGCGCTCGACCCAGCCCCCTGCCTCCAGTTCTTGATACGCGGCTACGACCGTATTGCGGCTCACACCCAGCTCGCGCGCCAGCAAGCGTTCAGCGGGCAGGCGCGTATGAGCGGGCAAAACAGTCGTTTCAATGGCACTGCGTAACGCCGTCGCCAGTCGCTGATAGAGTGGCCCCTTCTCCTGCGTCCACAGACCGAGCACTGGCACAATATCTATCTGCATATGAGTCCACTTTCTTACTTAATGGCCCTTAAAAAGAAGATCCATTCAGATTATATTCTCATAAGTGGACCTTTTCGCAAGAGTAAGAGTTCCTAAGGGAGGCAAGCTCCAATACCTTTCAGTTAAGCATACTCCGTGATTATAGCGCCGCGGAGTAGGGGCATCTGAAAGAGCTTGCCTCTTTCCAGAGCCCGCGATGCAGCAACGGAGCTTGTCTCCGTTGTAATCCTTCATGCTGTAACTCTATCTTGCATTGTCCGTCTTTAGCTGGAAGGATGCTATGCGGAAGGACGCTATTGATGCTATTCGGAAGGATGCTCTCAATGAATGCACGTGTGCAGGCGCGCCCTGCGGTTTCTGAGGAGCGTGGAGAAGTTGTGCCAGGTCAGCCGGCGTGGTTTCGTGATCGCGCGGTCTGGTTGGGTGGTCTGGGGGTATTGTGTTTTAGTTTGACGCTGCCAGCTACGCACCTGGCGGAGCCGGGATTTGGCAGTGTAGTGGTCGGGTTAGGGCGCGCGCTGGTGGCGGCGGCGCTGGCCGGGATTGTGCTCCTGGTGAAGCGCGAGCGCGTACCGCCCAGGCGGACCTGGGCCGGGCTGGTGTGCGTAGCCGGCGGCGTGGTGGTTGGCTTTCCGCTTTTCTCGGCGCTGGCTCTGGAGGGAACGCCAGTGGCGCACAGCGCAATTATCAGCGGGCTGTTGCCCGCGCTGACCGCGCTTGGCGGCGTTTTGCGTGGAGGTGAGCGGCCACGCGCGCTTTTCTGGCTCAGTTGCGGGGCGGGTGTGCTGGCGGTTCTGCTCTTCGCAATTGTACAGGG